>CAZQAS010000097.1:10487-13641 GCA_964591285.1 uncultured Rhodothermales bacterium | reverse complement strand
CCGCAGGCATCGCACACGAAATCAAGAATCCGCTCAACTTCGTGACGAACTTCTCCGCGCTAAATGAGGAGCTCGCGACCGAATTGGAGGAGATCATGCAGACCCGCAGCGCACGTTTTCCGCCTGATCTTGCCGACGACATTGCAGATCTGATCACGAGCTTGCGTGTGAACTCCATCCACATCTCAAAGCACGGCAAGCGGGCCGACAGCATCGTGCGGAGCATGATGGAGCATGCCTCCGGTGCACAGGGGGAACGGTTCCTCGTCGACGTGAATGCGTTTGTCGACGAATATGTGAATCTCGCCTACCACGGGCGCCGCGCACAGTCACCGGGCTTTGATTTCAAGATCGAGCGCGATTTTCAGGAGCGCCTCGGCAGTGCTGAGATGGCTCCGCAGGAGCTTGGGCGAGTCCTTGTGAACCTGCTCAACAACGCGTTCGACGCGGTTGCCGATCAGAAAACGTCGACGAACCAGGAGTATTCGCCGACCGTCGTCGTGCGCACGCGACGCAGCAATGGGCAGGTGAAGATCACGGTGGAGGACAATGGCCCGGGCATGTCGGAATCGGTACGCGGACGGATCTTTGAGCCGTTCTTCACCACCAAGCCGACGGGCAGTGGAACGGGTCTCGGGCTTAGTCTCAGCTATGACATCGTAACGCAGGGCCATGGCGGCCGGCTAGAGGTCGCAAGCGAGCTCGGAAAGGGTTCGGCGTTTACCGTCGCACTGCCTGTAAGCGAGATTGACGAGGAGACCGACTCTCAGCAGACGCAGAAGGCGACACGCGAACGTTGACGGCCGAGGGACTGCTCCGGCGATAGCGGTCCTTCCTGGCCGCGACCGGTCTTTTCCTAGAGGCCGTATGCCCGCTGCAGCCGAAATACCACCGACGATGACACTAAGGCTGACGTACTCCTGCTGGAGGCCGACGGCCCCTAGTGCAGCGAGTCTGGCAATCGCTATTTCGTAGGCGTCGGGTACATGCTCGCGCGGTCATCCACGATTATCGGATGGCTGTGAAGGAATTCTGCGATGCGGCTCGAAATCGGGTGGGGTTGCTGAAGTTGGAGGAGGTGGCCCGCTCCCTCAACCATATACTCTTCCATGTTCGGCAGCCACTCTCTCAGGAATTCCGACACCTCAGAAAACATCCGTTCCGTGTCCGTTCCCCTCACGGAAAGAACCGGTTGCATGATCTTGGCCGCCTGCTTGGACGAGAGTTTCCACTCACTGACGGCAGGTAGCTCTACCGTAAAAAACGTTTCGGCGTCGGCGATCGTGCGCGCGATTGCTCTAGGGGCGTGAGTCTCGATGGTTGTCTTACACGAATTCCATTCTAGGCCGCTGACGGCACTTAGGAAGTAGGCAATAGCGGATTCGTGATCGCCCGCGGCAAAGCTGTCGATAGCGGGTTTAGCTTTTTCGAGTAGCGCCGGAGCGCTCGGCACCGACATTAGGGCAGGCTCCAGCAGGACGAGGGACTGTACCAACTGGTGATTATCGAGCGCGAGCTGCACAGCAATGGCACCACCACTGGAGTGGCCCACGACGTGTACTTGATCTACGTCCAGGAAGTCCAGCAGCGCGGCGGCGTCCTCGGCGTAGTCTTCGATGGTTACCGGCGGCGGGGTGTGGGTGCTTCTTCCCCACCCACGCTTATGATACCGAATGAGCTGGAATCCACCGGCGAACTCGGGTCCCGTAAAGAAAGGTCTGAAGGCTCCTGTCAAAAGTGGCTCAATAAATAATACCGGTTCACCGGAACCCTGAACCTCGTATTCAAGCGAGATGCCGTTAAGTTTTGCGTATTCCATGACGCTAGCTCCGTTTGGTGAATTGCAGCGGCTTCGAGGAGCCGCGAACGTTTGCAGTTCTGCCCGCATTGCCGTGGCAGTCGCTATATTGTATGCGTGATTTCGCACGTTACCGCCGTAACGCGCCTGGTTACATCAACGATCAACACGCTACACGCTGCTCGTCTCTAGGGGACGGACGGTCCGCCCATGAATGAGTCTCTAATTGCTCGGGGCCGCGAGGCCGCTTCGCTTCGTGCATGGCAGGATGCATTCGCGCTGTTGGCTGAGGCTGACCGGACACGCCGCTTGAGAGGCGAGGACGAGGCGCTCTTTGCAGACGTGGCGTACGCGGCCGGTCACCTCGGCGTCGCACTGGAAGTCTGGGAGCGCGTCTATGTCCGGAGCGCCGCCGCAAATAGGTCCGCGGAGGCGGCCAATGCCGCAACACGAGTCGCGATGCATTTGCTCTTCGACACCGCACTCATGGCGCCCGTCCGCGGGTGGATCAGGCATGCTGAGCGATACCTTGACGACAGCGAGGAGACGGCGGTGCACGCCAGACTGGCGGTCGTTCGCACGTACGAGAGACTTCTTTCGGGCGATTTTCCGACTGCACGTCGGTGGGCTCGCAGCGCGATCCAGATCGGTTCGCGCTGCGATGCCGGGGCCGCCGCGATCGGTCGAATCGCGGAGGCACGAAATCTGATTCTGGATGGAGAGGTCGCCGGGGGCCTCGAACAACTGAACGACGCTGCGATGACGACCGTCACGGGCGAGTTGGACCCCTTTTCCACCGGCGTCGTGTATTGCGAAGTGGTGTGTGCGCTGCAAGCTCTGGCGCAGTATGACTTAGCTGACGAATGGACGCGCGCCATGGAGCATTGGCGACATGGCCACGCGATTGGGAGCGTGCACGGACGCTGTCGAGTCCATCGCGCAGAAATCCTACGGCTGCGCGGATCCATCCACGAGGCCGAGCGAGAGGCGCTGCAAGCGTGTACCGAGCTGCGACCTTACCTTCGGCGCGAGTTGGGCTGGCCGCTCACCGAGTTGGGTCAGATCCGGCTCATCTTGGGCGACCTCGATGCCGCCGAGAATGCATTTCTGGAAGCGCACCGAAGCGGATGGGATGCGCAGCCTGGCCTGGCAAGGGTGTACCTCGCTCGGGGGAACGTAAAGCTTGCAGCCCGCTCCATCCGCGACGCTCTTGAGAATCCCGTCATCGTGCCGTCTAAGGAGCAGCTGCCAAACTCTGACTTGCGCGAGGCACCACTCTTGGAGGCGCAGGTCGAAATCGCCGTCGCTGACGGCGACCTTGAACGAGCCCGGTGGGCCGCCCGCAGGCTCGCCCGC
>CAZQAS010000097.1:0-10387 GCA_964591285.1 uncultured Rhodothermales bacterium | reverse complement strand
TTATCATTTGAACAGCTGGGCGCCAGTCTTGACGCGGAACGGGCTGCTCGCGCCTTGCGCGGCCCGGCAAAGCATCATGAAGGAGTACGAACGAGCGCTGAGACTCCGACGGCGAATTCCGAACGGAATGACCTCCCTTCTGATTCGAACGCGTTTCGATACGAGGGTGACTATTGGTCACTTACATACCGAAACAAGACGATCCGAATGCGTGATCTGAAAGGAATTCGTTATCTAGGGCACTTACTCCGACATCCCGCCCGGCAATTCTATGCGTTGGACCTCGTCGCGCTCGAGAACGGTCGAGTTTATGGCCGCGACGGCCATACAGAACCCGGACTTTTTCTGACGGACGATGCCGACGCAGGTCCGGTGCTTGATGCGCGAGCACAGCGTGAATACCGCCGCCGCCTCGGAGAAATCGACGACGATATTGAAGAGGCACGGTCCCTGGGAGATGTCGAACGCGAGACCCAGGCCGAGGCCGAACGTGCTTTGCTTGTGCGCGAGCTGTCGAAGGCCGCCGGTCTCGGCGGACGCTCCCGACCCTTGCACTCAGCCGCTGAACGCGCGCGGGTCAGCGTCACCCGTGCGCTGCGTCTGGCAGTCAAGCGGATTCGCGAGCACAATAGCGAGCTTGGCGCCCACTTCGAATGCACGATTCAAACAGGCAAGTACTGCGCATACTTGCCGGAGCCGTCTGCATCCGTGACCTGGGATGTTTGCCGCTCCTAAGCTTTTCCGGAATCGGACTCGACCTCGTAGTCTCCTCCCGCGAGACCGCCAGGCTGCGGTAGCACTCGAGGGAGGCAAGCTTTTGTGCCATGAACGAGTGGTGGCGAGAAGTGCCATTGACCGCGTCGAGATGCGCCGCATATTCTTGTCGGAGTCAGGGCGTTCACGTATTCTCTTGTCCCTACGTCTCAGAATACGCTCTCACCCACTCGCTGGAGACAGATCATGACCATCGAACAGACGCGTGCCCTCTTCGAGCCCTACGCGAACAGCCACGATCCCAAGTACCTGGCTGAAGACGCCGTTTTCATCGACACCGCCTCCGGACAGCGGCACGAAGGCCGGGAGGCCATCGGGGAAATGCTCCACTACGTGTACCACGTCGCCTTCGATGCCCGAGCCGAGAATTCGCGCATATTGATCGGCGAAGGGAAGGCCACGCTGGAGGGTACGTTCACCGGCAAACATATCGGTGAGTTTGCCGGCATACCCGCTACCGGAAAGCACGTTCAGGTGCCTCTCTGCGTCGTGTATGACATTGCCGAGGACGGCATCAAGGAAGGACGCATCTACCTGCAGGCAGCCGTAATGATGCAGCAGCTTGGAGCAGCGGAACCGCAGCTTTCCTAGGCGCAAGACCCTGCACGAATTTGTCGTACCGGGAAGATAAGACGCGCGTTAGAGTCCGGCCGCTTTACGACCGGCTTCTAAGCGGCGCTTTCATGGGCGACGCCGGCGCCCGAGCCCTGCCCGGGTCCGCTGATGTGTCGTATACTGATAGTGATGCGCGAGCAGTACAGCATCGCGCGGACGATCCATCGACAATACGAATCAGTCATGGGCGTGCTTGAAGTGAGCATTCCGTTGGTTGCCACCATCCTGTTGTTATCTCTGATGCTGGTCGGGCTCGCCTCGGCCCAGGAGCCGGCAAATGGAGGGAATCAAGACATGGAGGCCGCCTTTCGGGCGGACACGAGCGGTGCTGAAACCACTCCGCGCTACGGACGGCACGGGTCGATGCGGGCCCAGCCGGGTCGGCGAGACGAGGTCGTCGGCATCCTCCTGAAAGCTTCTGAAGAGCTCTCCACCGAAGGCTGCCTGGTCTACGCGGTCGGCAGCGACCCGGCCGATGCTGATCTCATCTGGGTAACTGAAATCTGGGAATCCAAAGAGGCGCATGCCGCCTCCCTCGATCACCCCGCGGTTCGCGAGGCGATCGAGAAGGCCATGCCGATGCTGACCGGTGAGTTTACCGGGTCGGAGTTTGACGTCTTGGGCGGGCTGGGCCTGCCGTAGACGCGGTCCGTCGCTCCGAACTCGTCGAGTTAATCACGTGTCATTTCTCGGACCACTTTCTATAGATATGTGCAAGCGATTCGCCGCGCTCGTTTTCTTGACCGTCGCGCTGGCTGTACAGGCACGCGCCTGGGACAGGACGGGGCACATGGTTGTAGCCTACATCGCCTGGCAGCAGATGACGCCGGAGGCGAGGAATGCCCTCTCCAACGTGCTTGCGTTTGCACCTCAGCGGTCCGACCTCCTCGATCTTCGTCCGACTTCCGGCGAACATGCCGGGATGATCCACTTCATCCGCGCGAGTTATTGGCCGGACATGGTTCGCAACCGCGACCACGCCGAGCGCTACGAGCGGTACCACCGCGGCTCCTGGCACTACACAAATATTTTTTGGGAGGAGGTCGGGGACGATGACTATCGCATCCGCGAGGATCTCCAGCCGCCGGACGTGAACATCGTAGAGCGCCTCTATCATCTCGAGCAGCTGGCACGGAACGACATCGTCCCGAAGGCACAGCTGGCCGTGTACGTCGCATGGCTCGAACACCTCGTTGGAGACATCCACCAGCCCCTCCACACGAGTGCGCGGGTCACGCCCGAGGAGCCGGAAGGCGACCGCGGCGGCAACCTGTTCAGCCTGGGCGAAGACGACAACCTGCACTGGTATTGGGACCGGGCGCTTACGGAAGCGCACGAGCGCGAGGTCGATGAGTCGGACGTCGCCTTCGCTCGTCGCATCGGCGACGATCTCATGAGCGCCTACCCCGAACCGAACGAAATCGCATTCGAATACGAGTCGTGGGCGGAGGAGGGCTTCCGCATCGCCGTGCGCGACGTCTACGCCGAGATCGAGCGCGGCCAGGAGCCGCCCTTAACCTACGCCGAAATGGCGCAGCGTACGGCAGCCGAGGCGATCGCCAGGGCAGGATACCGGCTCGGGTCTCTGATGAACGATTTGTTTGGATGAGCGCGCAAACGGAGCATGCAGCGCTTCCGGCACAAATCAAATAGGACGTACGCTGAAGTCCGCCTCTAGTCGTGCTCGGCCACGTCACCCGGCTCCGCTAGGGCGCCACCGTGAACTCGTGCAACACGCCCTGGTGAGCAGTGTACTCGGAGATGAAGGCGTAACGGCCCGGCTCCAAGTCGACCGTAAAGTATCCGGTGCTCCCAACCGGCATCAGATGCACGCCGCCGAGGAATTCCACGGGGGCCGGCGACCGGACGCCCTCCACGCTGAACCAATCCATCCAACCGAGCAGTTCATCAGTGCTCACATCGTCGTCTAGTCGTGCCAGGTGCGCATTGTGTCCGAACCCCTGCTCCGGGTTCTCCTCGACGTGTACGGCGATCGTACGGCGTCCCGGCGTCAGCTCTCCCTGAACATCCATCTCGAAATTCGAAAGGTTGATCCGCACGTCGGCCTCGGGCGGTGATCCGCCGGAGTCCTCCTCCGTGACGGTCATCGGCCGCAGCATTCCCTCCATGTAATGGATCTTCCCATCTTCCGTCTTCACGTAGCACTCCAGTGAGTAATTTCCCGGCTCAAGGTACAGCGTCGTCTCGTTGGAGCGGCCCGGAGCTATAAAGCCGGGGCCACCCACGAACTGGACCTGGGGGAACCACTCCGGCATCACCTCGGCAACCCTTGCGAAGGCGCCTTCCCGATCGATCTCACCCGTTATCAAGGCTTCCGAGATCTTGCTGAAGGGCTGCGCGAGATCCGTCTCGTAGTCATCGACCGTCTTGCCTTCGGGAAGTCGCGACATGAGAATGAAATGGGGCTCTTCGCCGTCGTTGATGAATCGGATGGTCGTCCAGCCCGAGGGAATCGCGTCGGGCGCGCGGAAGGCGTAGTCCGTCGCGGTGATCTCGACAACGGAGCTACCAGCCACTTCGGCAGTCTGGGCAAACAGCGGCGAGGCCGCCATGAAGGTGACGCAGAGTGCGATGAGCGTGCAGGAAAACGCAGGGTGGTGGCGGTACGTCATGGCGTCGATTCGGTTAATAGTGAGTAGGACTTATTTGACTTCAAGTATTCCCATCATGCCCTGATCCTCGTGGTCGAGGATGTGGCAGTGAAACATCCACTTGCCCGGATAATCCTCGAAGCGCACGACGAATCGAGTGCGCCCGAAGGCGGGAAGATTTACCGTGTCTTTCCACATGGGCTGAGGCTCCGGCTCGCCGTTGCGATCGAGCACCTGGAATTGAAAGCCGTGAAGATGAAAAGGGTGATCCATCCCGACGAGGTTCTCAACCTCCCAGATCTCGGTGTCCCCTAGCCGGGCGCATTCGTCGACGCGGTCCAGGTCCATCACCTTACCGTTGATGCGGCCCTGCTGCAGCAGGATGGTGCGGGTGACCGCCGCCCGGTCGGGCTCGAGGGCCGGAATGGGTCGCAGGGTTTCGGGAAGCTGGATGGGCTCCATCGGCGGCTCGTCGGTGTACTGGAGCGTCAGAACGTCCCGCGGTGCATCCCAGTCGGCAGGACGCGTCCGGGCCATATACCGATCATATGGGAGGGTCTGGAGGATGCTTCGGCTGCCCGGCGCCCCGATGCCGCGCACCAACAGCTCCGCGCGCTCGCCGTTGGCGAGCACGATCTCGTCGACCTCCATCGGGTGCTCGAAGAGTCCGCCGTCGCTTCCGACGTGGAGGAACGTGTGCCCCTCGAGCGCCAGACGATAGATCCGCGCGCCGGACGCGTTGATCACGCGCCATCGCTGCACCTCTCCACTGCGGATGGAAATCGTCGGATCGATCTCGCTTCCGACGAACAGCACGTCGCCCTCTCGACCGTTCATCTCGTCGATCTCCGCCTGCGGCGTGCCCGGCTCGGCGAAATCGATCGAGCCGTCCGCGCGGAACCGGTTGTCGGATAAGATGAGCAAATGCTCGGTGAGCGAGGAAGGCAGTGGATCTTCGGGGTCCCGGACGATGATCGCGCCGTAGAGACCCATACCGACCTGGTACGCCGTGAGATGATGCGGGTGCGGATGGTACCAGTAGGTGCCGGCCGTCCCCGGATGGATGCGGAAGGCGTAGGTGTATTCCTCGCCGGGCGCGACCGGATGAATCGGGCTGCCGTCAGAGGTGAACGGTACGTGTAGGCCGTGCCAGTGAACGGTCGTGGGCTCCGGTAGGTCGTTCCGGAAATGGATGACGACGCTGTCGCCCTCCGATACTTCGAGCAGCGGACCCGGTACGCGACCGTTGTATGCGAAGGCGTCCGACGTCGTGTCCGGCACAAGCGAAAGCCGCGCGGGCGCGGCGGTCAGCTCGACTTCCACGATCCCGGGCGCGGCGGAGCGATCCTGCAGGATGTCGTCATCACGGCCGTCGTCGGTCGGACTCGAAATCGCTGAAGCATTCAGTTGAGACGCCGAGCCCGCCGTACAGGCAAAGCACGAGAGCAGTAAGAGCAGAGCGCCGATGGGCACGGACTTCGAGAGGATGGCCCAGAATGAATCGGTCATGGTGCCGTCCGTCTTGCCGGCTGACCATCAGGTCGGAAAGTCGGAAAGCGGGCTCGCGCGGACTTGTCTTTGCGCGGCCTTTACTGTCCCTTCAAAATATAAAGAGCGTGCAAAGGTGCAAATGCCGCGGGTCGCCATTGGGCGGGTCCGAGTGGATCCGCCGCGGGCCGCTCACTAGATTAAACCAGTCGCAGGAGCCCGAACGTACGAGTTCAGGCCTCCTGCGAAGCGTTCCCGATCATCAAATCGACGCTGCGAACATGGCGCAATCCTGCTCGACGCATCCCTCTCCCAGGTCCGGAATCGGACTCAAGCATTATTTCCACCTGGTGCTCGCGGTCGCTGTCGTTGTGAACGTCTCGGCCTGCGTCGATCGGCCGGAGGTCGGCGCCACCTCGGCCGGTCTCGCCGACAGCGGAGACATTAGCGGCGTCGTCACCGGCCCGAGCGGTCCGGAAGCCGGCGTCTGGGTGATCGCGGAGACGTCCGACCTCCCGACGAAATATGCGAAGATCGTCGTCACCGACGACGACGGCCGATACGTCCTTCCTGACCTCCCGGAGGCGACATTCGACGTTTGGATCCGCGGCTACGGACTCGTCGATTCTCCCAAGATCCAGGCCGAGCCGGGCGAGACGCTGGACCTGGATGCCGTCGAAGCGCCGACCCCCGCGGACGCCGCCGAGTACTATCCCGCCGGATACTGGCTGTCGCTGCTTCACGTCCCCGACGCGAGCGAGTTTCCCGGCACCGGCCCGGACGGGAACGGCATCTCACCGGAAATGGAGAGTCAGGGCGAATATCTGCGCATGGTGAAGTCGGGATTCTGCACCGCCTGTCACCAGCTCGGCAGCCCCGGAACGCGGCACATCCCGGAGAGCCTCGGCGACTTCGAATCCTCGGAGGCCGCGTGGGAGCGCCGCCTGCAGTCGGGTCAGGCCGGCGGAGCGATGATGTACGGGCTCAACCAGCTTGGACGCGACCGCGCGCTCGAGATGTTCGCAGACTGGACCGACCGCATCGAAGCGGGTGAGCTGCCGCCGGCTCCGCCGCGCCCGGAGGGCCTCGAACGCAATGTGGTCGTCACGATGTGGGACTGGGCCGACCCCACGGCATACCTCCACGACCTCGTCTCGACCGACCGACGCGACCCCACCGTCAATGCGTACGGTAAGATTTACGGCGCGCTCGAGGCGAGCGCGGATTATCTGCCCGTCCTCGATCCCGTCACACATACGGCGAGCCGCGTTCCGGTCTATCCGAGGGACCCCGACACGCCGACGGCGGGAGGATCTGTGATGGCGCCCTCGCCCTACTGGGGCGAGGAACCGATCTGGGACAGCCAGACGAACGTCCACAATCCGATGTTCGATGAGGACGAACGCGTGTGGATTACCTCGCGCGTTCGGCCCTCCGACAATCCGGAGTTCTGCCGGGAAGGCTCCGATCATCCATCCGCCCGGCTCTTCCCGCTCGAAGAGTCGTCGCGGCACCTTGCCGTGTACGATCCGCGCACGGACTCGCTGACGAACATCGGCACGTGCTTCTCGACCCATCACCTGATGTTCGCGCTGGACGACAACAACACGCTCTGGACGAGCGGCGGCGGACAGGTCGTTGGATGGCTAGACACGAAGGCGTTTCTGGAAACCGGTGACGAGGAGATGTCTCAGGGCTGGACCGCACTCGTGATCGATACGAACGGTAATGGCCGGCGCGATGACTACGTCGAGCCAGACCAACCCGTCGATCCGACGCGCGACAAGCGTTACGGCGCGGCCTTCTACGCCGTAACGCCCCTGCCGGACGGCTCCGTATGGGGATCGGTGCTGGGGTTCCCCGGAGCGGTTGTCCGCCTCGATCCCGGCGACAGTCCGCCTGAGACGGCGTTGGCCGAAGTCTATGAGCTCCCGTACGACCATCCGAACGCATCGGCGCCGGGCTTCTCACCACGCGGCATGGACGTGGACCGAAACGGCGTCGTCTGGGCAGCGCTAGCGAGCGGCCATCTCGCGAGCTTCGACCGCGCGAAGTGCGAAGGGCGGCTCAACGGTCCGGAAGCCACCGGGCAGCACTGTCCGGAGGGCTGGACGTTTTACGAGGAGCCGCTCCCGCAGATTGGCGGCGTCGAAAGCGGAGGCAGTGCCGAAGGCAGCTACTACGCGTGGGTCGACTGGTACAATGCCCTCGGACTCGGCGAAAACGTGCCAATCAGCACAGGCAATCACGCGGAGGGCCTGCTGGTGCTGCACGACGGCGAATGGGTCGTGCTGCGCGTGCCCTATCCGAACGGGTTTTACACCAAATGGATGGACGGCCGCATCGACGATCCGGATGCCGGCTGGAAAGGTCGCGGGCTCTGGGCCACCGTCAGTACACGCACGCCCTATCACATGGAAGGCGGCAAGGGCACGACGAGCAAGGTCGTCCAATTCCAGTTGCGGCCGGATCCGCTCGCGCGATGAACAGGGAGCCGGCACGCGCCGCCTCATCACGGGTCATCCGATAGGCGGACAGTGGGCCGGGGCGTCGGGCAGAGGCAATTCGTTTCGGCTGGATCGCCGGGTGCGCCGGTGCGGATTAACGTGTCGCGATATGGGACACTGCGATTTCCGTGGCCGTTTCGCACGAACGGCAGTCGGTAGTTTTACCTACTGGATACGGGTTTGAAGGCGAATCCTGCAACGTCTTCGCAACACTGTCTGAAGGATGCATCCAACATGTCGCGTCCGAATTACTAACGGCACTGGCTGCCCCTGAATGGTGATGAGCGGCGGCATCGATGGTTGCATCGGATCACTTCGCGTTTAAGGAAAATGTGGCGTAGGCCGATTATTCAACCAACATGCGGACTCATGCCTTGTAGTTAATAACGCGCTTAAAAAAGCGCGTTATGCGACGCTTTGAGCGGCCATATACGTATTTCCATAGATTCCCAGCATTTTGCACCACCATGAAGCTGTTTGACGGTCGATTAGATCTTTCATGCGTGAACCCGGACACCGTCGTCGATTCCTCCGGATTTGAACGAGAAGCACTGAATCTCCTGCCACAGGCCATCCAGTCCTTTGCGGACATGGCCGCTGAAAAACTCATCGATGGATGCGACGACACGTGGAACGAGTGCATGGGCGTCGGACTCTCCCGCGCCGAGCGAGAGGCGCTCGTCATCGAGCAGGCGGCCCATTATCTACGCACGGCCCCGGCGGCCGACCTCCGGGCGATACGCAAGTACGTACGCAAGAAACTTCGGGAGTACGCCGTTGCGGCCTGGTTGGAGAGCCACCATCGCAATTAGGGCTCCGGGAGGCAGACGTTAAGCGCCCGTCGTTCGATCAGGCTGTGCCCTCGGCAGCATCACACAGGCTACGCCTTCGGCAGCATCACGCGGACTACGCCTTCGGCAGCGTCACGACAAATGTCGACCCTTCACCGGGTGTGCTGCGCGCCGTGATCGAGCCGCCGTGATTCTCCGCGATTCGGCGGCAGATCGTCAGCCCCATACCGGTGCCCCTGCGAACCTCTCCGGCCCACTCTCCGAGCGAGGCATCCAAACTGTCGCCGTCGCCGGATGGAACGATGCTGCTCACGCGCCGGCCATCGATGAGGCGCTCGAAAGGTGCGAAGATGCGATCGGCGTACTTCGGATCGAATCCGACACCGTTGTCGGAGACCTCGATGCGGCAGAATTCGTCCGCGCCGCCTTCGCCGTCCAACGGACGCACTTGCACGCGAGGAATCGTGTCGGCCCGTCGGAAGTTCACCGCGTTTTCCAGCAGGTGGGCAAACAGCTCACGCATCTGCAGCGGATCGGCCTCCACGGGTGGCAGGGACGCGATCTCGAATGCCACGTCCAGCTCCGGCCGCAAGGCGTCGATTTCTGCGGCCAGGCCCCGAACCAGATCGTTCAGCTCGATACGCTGGGACTGCCGCGGCGTCGCGGTCACGCGTGAGAAGGCGAGCAGATCGGCAATGAGACGTGACATCCGCTCGGCAAGGCCGTAGATACGGCGTGCATAGAAGCGTCCCTGCTCGTCAAGGGATTCTCCATACTCGCGCTGAAGCAGGTCTGCGAACGAGCGGAGTTTCCTCAGTGGTTCCTGCAGATCGTGCGAGGCCACCTTCGCGATTTCCCGCAGCTCACGGTTGGATGCCTCCAGGTCTAGGTTCAGCCGTTCCAGCTCGGCCGTACGGTCGCGGACGCGCGACTCCAGCGTGGCACTGAGTTCTCGAAGCCGCTTCCGTTCCGATTCGAGCGCCTTAACCAGATCTGCCTGGGCGTCTTCGGCCCGCTTCCGCTCGGTGATGTCCTGTACGAAAATGGTGATCTTTCGCTCCTCGCGCCATTCGAACGTGCTCCAGAGTAGCAGAACGGGGATGCGGCTCCCGTCGGCCCGAATTCCCTCGACCTCCATCTGTCGTCCCGTTTCAAAGCGGCTGTCGCCGATGACGTCCTGCAGCGTGCGCTCTGAGAGGAGTGTGCCGACAGAGACCCCGCGCACGTCGGACGCCGCGCGGTTGAAGATGGTCTCTGCGGCGGGATTGAACGTCTCGATCCTACCGTCCGCATCCGTGACCATGATGCCTTCGGCAGACGTCTCGAGGATGGTTCGTTGCAGCCGCTCGTCGTCCTCCAGGACGCGAATCTGATCCTCAATCTGGGCCTGCATCGCTTCGAAGGAACGCGCGAGTATGCCGATCTCGTCATCGCGGTCGACCGGCAGCGCGACGGAGTCACCCTCTTCCCCAAAACTCGACGTTGCCTTCGTGATCTGTCGCAATGGCGTGGTGAAATACCGCGCACTACCCAGCGCCACCAGGACGGCCGCGAGGCACAGCAGGAGCGTTATCGCCGCACTCTGGTTGCGAATGCGGCG
>CAZQAS010000096.1:0-13739 GCA_964591285.1 uncultured Rhodothermales bacterium | reverse complement strand
TGCCGACCTCCGAATTATTGACGGCCGACCAGTACTTCCAGCCCGGCGGAGCGGCCCAGACTTTCTTTAGCCGCTCCCGCTGGGCCCGCTGTACCTCGAGAGGCGGAGCCTCGTCCAGGGGACGCACGTCCTCTGCCTGCTCTTCGAAGGGTCTTGAATAGTCCGTCATTGCAGCGCGTCCAGGTAGGCTGCGAGCGCGCGGAGATCCTCCTGCGGCAGCATTCCGAAAGCCGGCATGAGAACGCCGGGCTTCACGTCATTGGTGTGGGCGATCCACCGGTAGAAGTCGTCGGGCTCGTTCGGCAGCGTGCCGGCGCCGATGCTCAGTCGGCTTCCGACGTGGGTGAGATCCGGGCCAACCACGCCGTCGGCCGGCGTGCCGCGCACCGCGTGGCAGGCGGGGCAGCCGTGGGTGACAAACCGCTCGCTTCCGATCGCCGCAAGCGAATCCTCCGGGCTCTGCGGATCGGGCACACGCGCGCCGCGTGCCTGCTGCTCGAGCCACCGATCGAACTCGTCCCGTTCGGTCACGACCGCGTAGAACGTCATCTTCGCATGCGCATCGCCGCAGTATTCCGCGCAGGCGCCGCGGAAAACGCCGGTGCGCGTGGGCTCCAAAGCCAGGCGGTTCACGCGACCGGGAATCATGTCGATCTTACCGCCGATCGAAGGTATCCAGAACGAATGGATGACGTCCGGACTTTCGAGGAGAAACTGGACCGGCTCGCCGACCGGAAGACGAATTTCGTTCGCCACGTCGATCTCTCGGCCGTCCTGCGTATGATACTGAATGCGCCACCACCACTGTTCGCCGGATACGCTGATCTGCAGACTGCCCTCCGGCGCCGGCGCCGTGAGCGCCGGGATCAACGCGAGTCCGGTGGTGAGATAGCCCGCGAGAATGATGGTCGGCAGCACGACGCCTCCTCCGATGATGAGGATCGCTGACTTGCGGCGGCTGTGCGCTTCGGGTCGGACGCGAATGGCGTAGATGGCGAGCCCGATGACCATCACCCAGACGATTGCGGCCCCGCCGAGCAGCCACCAGAACAGCTCGGTGACCATTTCGGCGCCGCGGCCGGCTGGGGTCAGGGTGGAGAACGGACCGTCGCATCCGGAGACCGCCAGGGCAGCGACCAGAATGAACAGGAAGGCCGCTCGGCGCACGCCAGCGCCGCGGGCACGACGCAGATCCGCACTAGATCCGCCCGGCGAACATCCCCCGATGGAAACCTCCCGCATGGAAAATCCCCGCGTGAAAAATCCCGGCATGGAAAACTCACGAACGGAAAATCCCCGCAGGCTGGTGGCGCGCCGCTTCATTCTTGGAATGCTTCAGGAAATGCATGTATCCGACCACAGGCGCGCGTCGGGTCGTCGTAGACGGCGGTCTCGCCGACGTTCGCCGCGCCCTCCGTACCGCCTTCTCCCCGGCGAAAAAGCAGGCCGGCGCTCCGCACCGGGAGCCTTCGAACAGCCGGAACGCAGACCAGGAACACTCCTGGCCCGGTCAAAACGGTATTCGAGCGGCCTGCGCGCTGCGTGAAAAATGCAGCAGCGACCAATCCATTCCAAGTGCCGAACCTGATGGTTACAGGTGAGTCATTGCGCGAGATAGTCCGCCGCGGCTTCGTCGGTCAGCTCGTTGTTTCGCCGAACGACCCTATCGGCGAGGCGAGTCAGCAGCGACGGGGCCGCCGCGGATCGGCTCTGCCGTCCCAGGCGGACGCGATCACCTTGCCGCGACGTCGGACCCGGCAGCAGGCGTGCGGCGAGGCCGGCGAGGCCGGCGTACGTCTTGGGCGCGATGGATGCAAAGAGATGTAGAAGTTTCGCCTGCGGTGTAATGATGAGATGCGGATCTCCATTCCGACAGGCCCTGACAATCTTTCTTGCAGCGTTTTGTGAGGACGTCGAGAGCAGCGCCGAGCTGAGCGAGAACCAGGTAAACTCGTCCTCGTGGCGGCCCTTGATGCGGGCGTTGACGTGCGAACCCGTGCGCATCAAACCCGGACACACCGTCGTGATGCGAATTCCTCGCCGGGACAGCTCCGATCTTAATCCATCGGAGAAGCCGGTGAGCGCAAATTTACTGGCAACGTATGGAAGTAGATGTGGTACGGCCACGAGTCCGCCGATCGATGAGATGTTGACGATGCGGTCGCCGGAGCGCATGTACGGCAGCACTTCGCGCGACAGGTATAGCGGGCCCCAAAAATGCACCGCCATCGCATTTTCGAAATCCTCCACCGCCATGTGCTCGATCGGTCCGACCTGAATCTCGCCGGCCACATTGACGAGCACGTCGATGCGCCTGCGGATATCGAGAACCCTGCCGACAGCCGTCGCTACGGCTTTCGGATCGCGAACGTCGCACTTCCAGACGAGCACTTCCGCGCCCGATTCCTGCAGGTCTGCTTTTGCCCGCTCCAGCTCGTCCTCATCTCGGGCGAGCAGGGCGATACGCGACCCGCGACGGGCGAACTCCCTCGCAAGCTCGAGCCCCAGACCGCGCGATCCACCTGCAATCAGCACCGAGGCGTCGCGAAGATCGATCCGCCGCCGGCGCCGCTGCACGTACCGCAACGCCGCGAGCGAAGCGATTCCGCCCGCCGCGTACCTGGCTACATCCCGCATTGCCGTTCCTCCACGCTCGCCCATCACACTCACCCTGTCCGCCCTACTTTCTGTCCGCCTTACATCTTGTCCGCCTTACATCCTATCCACCATACATCCTATCCGCCTTACATCCTATCCGCCTTTCTTACCTCTACTCCCCAGGCGACCGGTCGCTCATGGAGATCGCCCGACCACCCCATTTTACGGCTGCAGCACGACCTTTATGCATCCATCTTCCTTCTTCTTGAACGTCTCGTAAGCCCCCGGCGCATCGTCGAGCGACAGCCGGTGCGTGATGAGAAAGGATGGATCGACGTCGCCCTCCTGAATGTGCTGCAGGAGGCGCGGCAAGTAGCGATGCACGTGCGTCTGTCCCATCTTGAGGGTCAAACCCTTGTTGAAGGCTGCCCCGAAATTGAGCTTGTCGACGATTCCGCCGTACACGCCCGGCATCGAGACGGTCCCCCCTTTTCCGCACGCATGGAGGCACTGGCGCAGCGCCGTCGGCCGGTCAGTCTGCATCCTCACCGTCTGCATCGCTTTGTCGAAGTGACCGGCGATCCCGAATCCGTGCGCCTCCATCCCGACCGCGTCGATGCATGCATCCGGACCCCTTCCGCCCGTCATCTCCTTGAGCGCCTCGAAGATGTCGGTCTCCTCGTAATTCACCACTTCGGCATTCAATTTCGAGCTAGCCATCCGCAGGCGCTCGTGGATGCGGTCGATCGCAATCACCCGCTCGGCCCCCAGGAGATACGCACTGAGGATCGAGAACAGGCCGACCGGTCCGCATCCCCACACCGCCACCACGTCACCGGGTTCGATGTCGCAGAAGAGCGCAGCCTGGTAGCCGGTCGGGAAGATGTCGGTCAGGAACAGCACCGCCTCGTCGTTCAAATCCTCCGGCACCTTGAACGGCCCGACGTCGGCGAACGGCACGCGCACATACTCCGCCTGCCCCCCGGCGTACCCGCCCAACAGGTGCGAGTATCCGAAGAGTCCGCCGGGCGAATACCCGTACATCTCCTCCGCCATCCACGCGTTGGGATTCGAGTTGTCGCAAAGCGAGTATTCCTCGCGCCGGCAGTAGCGGCAGCGTCCGCACGAGATCGGGAACGGCACGATGACGCGGTCGCCCTTTTCGAGATTCGACACGTCCGAGCCCACGTCGACCACCTCGCCCATGAATTCGTGTCCGAGTATGTCCCCCTCTTGCATCGTCGGGATGTATCCATCGTAGAGATGGAGATCGGATCCGCAGATCGCCGTGCTCGTCACCCGCACGATCGCGTCGCGAGGGTTGAGAATCTCCGGATCGGGTACGTTTTCGACGCGGACTTTATGATTGCCCTGCCAGCAGAGTGCTCTCATCAATGTGGTCGATCAAAATGTGCGGTCTAGGCTGTAAACGTCCTCTCAAAAGGTCCTCTCACGTTTGCCCCGCCGGCTGGCCCTCGTTAGTGGGGATTTCGCCTGCCTCGAGCACGTGCTTGACTC
Organism: uncultured Rhodothermales bacterium; assembly: GCA_964591285.1. Taxonomy (GTDB): domain Bacteria; phylum Bacteroidota; class Rhodothermia; order Rhodothermales; family VXPQ01; genus CAZQAS01. The sequence goes on along the minus strand of CAZQAS010000096.1, from coordinate 9,623 downwards.
GACGTATGTCCTCACGCACGAGCCGTGCGAGGACTTTGGTGAACACCTCGTGGACCGAGCGGCCGGTGCGGCCCGTCGAAGGCCGGTATGCGAACCGTACGTGCACCACGGTGCCGTCGTCCCCCGGAGCATCTTCGAATCGAATCTCTGCGTCCGCCGCCACGTCGCCTCCCGGGAGTGATTTCCAGGCAATACGGCTGCCCGGCTCGTCGGCCGTCATTTCCGCCATCCAGTCCAGGCTTCTAATCATGCCGGGCAGGTGGATGGTCCAGCGCGACCGTTCGTCATCGATCAGGTCGACCGCGTCGAGATGCTCCATATAATTCGGCAGCGCTTCGATGCGACGCCAGAAGGCATAGACATCCTCACGCGACCGTTGAATGGTCATGCTGCGCCGGACGTCCAGCGGCGCTACAGGCTTTCGCGATCCAACGGCGCGGCGCGCGTCATCGATGAGATTCCGGGACGTGAGCTCGCGATATACCAGCGGTGCCACGCACGCACCGGCGACGAGTCCGGCGATATAAATCGGTCGTTTCATTGGACGTCCGTGAGGTATCTGCAACAGGTAAAATTGGATGATGTCAGCCCTCGCAAGGCGTCCTCCATCCTCCATAGTTGCTACCTCACCGCATCCTACGGCGTTTCTCCCATCGTGTAACGCGTCTGGTAGATCGAGAGAAACCTACTCCTCAACGGTGAACGGAACGGCAAATTCCGTGCGATCCCACTGGAGGCGGAGTGCGCCGCCGGCGTCCGTATCGTCGACGACGATCGTGAAGTCTTCCACCTCGTCCGGCAGCTCGGACATCTGCATGTCAATCCGGCCGAGATCCTGATCCTCGTCGTAGGTTGTTCCCCCCTGGCCCGTCTGGCGGTTGACGATCAGCGTCCCGCCATCCGGTTCCGGGATCGTGTAGAGGGTGTAGCTGCCGGCCGGAACGTGAAGGCCCTCCAGGTCAAGCGCGCGATCCGTTTCGATATGCGTGGCCCGGTTCGCACCGGTGCGCCACAGCTCGCCCCAGGGCACCAGATTCCCGAAGATCTCGCGCCCGCGCTTCGACGGCCGGCCGTAGTCGACGGTGATTTGTGCGCCGTCGATCTCCGCCGTCGCTTCTCCCCGGCCGGAGAGTGGTCCGAACGTGGCGCCGGCAGCATCCAGCTCTGCGAACCGGCGGCCCGCTGCATCCACATCGACATCCGACGTCCGCTGCACGACGAGTTTCCGCGTCGTCGCACCGGCATCCAGCCGGATGAGGCGGCCTTCCGGATCCACCTCCACCTCCATGGTCCCACGAAACGGATGCGTGACGGTCATGCTGTCCTCGCCCAGATCCTCCACCACGAAGTTCATCGCGCCGCGGCCGGTAAATAACGGCTGATCGACACGGTCATCCGCCGACGCCCGCGCCCGCGTCAGCATCAGCTCGAACGGCCAGTGGACCATGTCGATGAACGGGAGCGCATCCGGACCGCCCTCGATCATCTGCTCCTGCGTCTCGCCCTCGTCCGTGATCTGCGCCCGCAGGCTGTCGCCCTCCGGCGTAAAGATTTCGCGCCGGCTGACCGCCGCATCCCCGGAGGCGCCCGGCATCCGAATCTCCGCTTCATACCGGCTCAACCCGCCGTCCTCATCCAGCTCCAGCTCGTAATGCCTGATCGTCGTGCGCGGCGTACGCAGCACGACATCCGCCTCCATACCGGCATCGGTGCGGCGAAACCGCTCGACCGCCAGCGTATCGTCGCCGAGCAGCGTGACGAATGCGGCGTCATCCGGACTCGCGGACGCGTCGAAGTCAGACGCCGTGCCCTCGCAGCCGGCAGTTAGCAAGAAGCACACCGTCAGCAGCCACGTCATCAACAGCAATGGGCTCGATTTCGTCTTCATGTCGTCACCAGATAACATATCGTCACCAGATAAATAGTAGTCGGAATACGGGTCGAGCATGCTCGTCGTGCTGCACACAGGCACCGCTCGGGTAATTGCGGAAGAATGATCTATATTGATTATACTTTATTGATGCGAAAATCGCGATCGATGCACTATGATGCGACACACGCCACGTATCGCCCCACATATCATAGGCGCAGATCGCCGGCACAGCTCGTACGCCGCCGCCCATGTACGAACGCCCGGCGGCGCGGCATCAAAACCTACGGCCGAACCAACTCAAAACGTACGCCATGAAACGTTTTCCCACCCTTTTAAGCACGATGCTTCTCGCATCCGCCATTGCGCTGACGGGATGCACAACAGATGATCCCTCCGATTTAAATCAGGATACGACCGCTTTGAATGACGCTGAAAATCAGACGTTTTCCTTCGAGGGCTCGTTCTCCGGACCGCTCGGCCTGCAGCTGTACAGCGTGCGGCATGCGATGGAAGAGGATGTGACGGGCACGCTTTCCTGGGTCCGAAGCGTCGGCTTCCAGGAAGTGGAGCTCGCCGGAACCTACGGCCTTACGCCCGAGCAATTCCGGCATGAGCTGGACGAGGCCGGGCTCGATGCGACGGCGATGCACAGCAGCTATGAGCGTTTCCGCGACAGCCTGGACGTCGTCCTCGATGAGGCCGAAGTGCTGGGCGCAGAGTATGTCGGGATCGCGTGGATTCCTCACGACGGCGCCTTCACGGTCGAGCAAGCCCGGCAGTCCGCTGCGGATTTCAACGAGTGGGGTGAAGCGGCAAGCGAGCGCGGGCTCCAGTTCTTCTATCACAATCACGGCTACGAATTTCAGCCGGCCGACGACGGAACGATCCCGTTCGACGTGCTGCTCGAGGAGACCGACCCCGATGACGTCAAGTACGAGATCGACGTCTTCTGGACGGTGCATCCGGGCGTGGATCCGGCCGAGCTCATGCGGCGGTATCCCGACCGATGGGCCCTGATGCACATCAAGGATATGCGGGAAGGCACACCGACCGGCGACTTCAGCGGAGGCGCGCCGCCGGAGACGAACGTCCCGGTCGGAACGGGCCAGATCGATTGGGAGGATGTGCTCAGTGCAGCCGAGGAAGTCGGCCTTGCACATTACTATATCGAGGATGAAAGTCCCGATCCAATGGGGAATATCCCCCTCAGCATCAACTATCTGGAAGAGCTGACATACTGACGTAACACGCACCAGAAATCGGATCCGCAATCAAAAATTGAACGGAGAACATGCAGCCCCAGGTCGCAGCCGCGAAAATCTTCCCAATCTTTCTCTTGCTCGCGATCTGGACGGCGGGCATCTTTCCTTCCAACACCGCACAAGCCCAAGAACGCATCTTCTGGTTGGAGGAGGATGACACGTTCGCACCGGGAGGCGTGCTGCTCCGGCGGGCGAACGGCGACGGGTCCGGGGTGCAGGATCTGGTCGACGTCAGGGCCACGGGTCCGGCCGAACACATTACGCTGAATCTGGAGGAAGACCGGCTGTACTGGACCAGCCCGGGCCGCATCGGGCGCGTCAACGCTGACGGCACCGGTGCGGAGCACCTCGTCGGTACTGACGGCCTCGGCGGTTCGGCAGTGCTCGGAGAGATTGCCGTCGATCCCACGGCCGGCAAAATGTACTGGGCCAACGCGCTTGGGAATTCGATCCAACGTGCCAATCTCGACGGATCGGACGTCGAAGATGTCGTTACGGACGTCGTTGACCCCATCGCCGTGGCGGTCGATGACGCCGAAGGGAAGGTGTACTGGGGAGGGAGTACGGCCGCGGGCGGGTTTCTGCAGCGCGCCAACGTCGACGGCAGCGACGTCGAGGAACTGGTGACGGACGGCGTGTGGCTTCCCCAATCTATTGCGCTCGACGTCTCCGAAGGAAAGATGTACTGGTCGGATCTCGTCGGGAACGATATTCGTCGAGCGAACCTGGATGGATCCGACGCCGAAGACCTCGTTTCGGATGTGGATAATCCGGACGCGCTCGCGCTGGATCTGGATGCCGGTGTTATGTACTGGGCGGATCGAGGGATCGGTTCGCAGGGACCGACCGTCCAGCGCGCGAATCTCGATGGATCGGACCTCCAGGTCGTCGCTTCCGGGGATGCCGACGGCATGATTCTCGACGTCGAGAACGGCCTGTTCTATCGGTCCGTCGGGGGGACAATCCGGCGCGCCGATCTCGACAATATAGAGGAAGAAGAGAACGTCACCATTTTCGCCTCACGCCTCAACGAGATACATCTCGACGAGGCCGGAGGAATGATCTATTGGGAGGATGACGAGACCGACAACATTCTGCGCACCGACGTGGATGGGTCACGCATCGAGCACGTCGTCGGCGGGGTGATGGGCTGGTGGAGTTGGCCGAATCTGGCGCTCAGTTCTGCGCAGGGGAAGGTGTATTGGGCGGGCAATGACGGCGTGATCGGGCGCGCGGACCTCGACGGCAGCAACGTGGAGGAATTGGTGACGGGACAGGACCGGCCGCGCTATCCGGTTCTAGATGAGACGAATGGCCGGATCTACTGGCTGACAGGGGACAATTTGACGCCGCACGAGCTGTTCCGGGCCAATCTCGACGGGTCGAACGTCGAGGAATTCCCCGGACTCGCAGGTGATTGGCCCGAAGACCTGACACTGGATGCGTCCCGCGGGAAACTTTACTGGATTCACGAAGACGGGCTCCGGCGAGCCGATCTCGATGGGTCCAACTCCGAAGACGTGGAATTCGCGGGCTTCGCGCATCAATTCGCACTCGACGTGGACGGCGGCCAAATATACTGGATCACGTCAAGCGGCATTTCCCGTGCAAATCTCGACGGGAGCGACCTCGAGGAGCTCGTCGACCCCGACCGGCAGCGCCTCCTCCGTCTCGACACCGAAAACGGCTCGATGTACTGGACGACCACGAACAGCAACGGGGATCAGAGCAACCTGTATCGCGCGAACCTCGACGGCTCGCAGCAAGAAGAACTTGTGACCGACGCAAATGTCATTTCGGATCTAATCGTCAGCTCCTCGACGCCTACGTTCGCGGATGACGCCCCTTCCGTACCGGACACGTATTCCCTCCTTCCCGCCTATCCGAATCCGTTCAACCCCTCGACGACGATCTCATTCGATCTCGAGCGGGCGGGAAACGTCGCGATCGCGGTGTACGACGTTCTGGGCCGGCGCCTCCAAATGACGCAGCAGAACTACCTTCAAGCGGGGCGCCATGAACAGCGCATCGATATGACGGGATTCGCCGGTGGCGCGTACTTCTACGAGATGCGCGTGCTGGACGAACAGGGTGCGCAGGTTTTTCGTGGCACCCGTTCGTTCCTGCTGGCCAAATGAGCCGGCGAGCTGCTACGCAGTCTCAGTTGAACGACATGCTGCCCGGCAGGTCGTCCTGAACCACCTGGATATCCTGTAGCGCGAACCAGCCTTCATTTTCGTCGCCGGCGCTGTTCAGAAAGGGCGTTTCGGGATCTGATGTCTCGATATCGATGACATATGCCAGATCCTTCCGGATCTCCTTGCCGTCCGGGCTCTTCCCGACCGGCACGTCCTTCGCGACGTCCGCGACGCGTCCGGTCAGCACACCGACGCTGATTCCCATCCGATCGTACAGGTGCACGCGTACGCGCTTGCCGATGATTTCGTACTCAGACACGTTGCCTACCGATTTCAGCTGAACACCACGGTCTTGTTCTCATGTACCAGCAGCCGGTCTTCCAGATGCCACTTGACGGCACGCGCGAGCACGGTTCGCTCGATGTCGCGCCCCAGCTCCTTCAGGTCCTCGGGCCCCGGCCGGTGCGTCACGCGAATGACGTCCTGTTCGATGATCGGTCCCATATCTAAGTCGTGCGTGACGTAATGCGCCGTCGCGCCGATGAGCTTCACTCCTCTGTCGTACGCGCGCCGGTACGGATCCGCTCCCACGAATGCCGGCAGGAAGGAATGATGGATGTTGATGATCCGATTCTGAAAGTGATCGACAAAATCCTCGCTCAGGATCTGCATGTAGCGGGCGAGCACGATCACGTCGGCGGCGCCTGCGCCCTCGTCGAGCAGCTCGAGCATGCGCGCCTCCGCCTCCGGCTTCGATGAGGCGTCGACCGGCACGTGGTGGAACGGAATGCCGAACCGCTCGACCGATTCGCGCAGATCCGGATGATTGCTGATCACCGTCGTGACCGCGCAGCGCAGCTCGCCGCGATCGACGCGCCAGAGCAGCTCCTGCATCGCGTGATCGTGCTTCGATACGAGGATCGCGACGTTCTTGAGCTCGGCCGCATAGCTGAGATGCCATTCCATCTCAAATCGCGCACCGACGGCGTCCCCGAATGCGCGCTCCAGCACCGGCCGCGAAAGGTCGAGATGCGGCGTCTGAAATTCAAGCCGCATGAAGAAAACGCCCCCTTCCGGATCGGTCGAATGTTGATCGAGCGACGTGATATTCGCCCCATGATTGAAGAGGAAATTCGACACGGATGCCACGATGCCGGGCCTATCCGGGCACTTAATCAATAGCCGGGCGGTGGTTTCAGGCTGCATGCTAATGGATGTGCTTCCTATTTCGGATCAAATTGATATAGTAAGCCATCGTTTTATATGATCTGCGATCATCATGTAAATATATGCATCTATTCATAGCATATACGATCAGATACTCCTTCCGCTATTCCACGGAAATTTCGAGCGTAATGACCGGATGCTCGTTCGGAGCCGAGACGGCGTTCAGGACCTCGAAGGGCAGCTCGATCGCATCCTGCCGTTCTCCTGTCCTGACCTGCAGCCGGGTACGTTCGTTCGGCTCGATCCGCAAGAGATCTCCGTGTGCGGTAAAATTGACGTCGGAGCGGTTCTGCAAGACGAACGCCGCGTCGGAGCCGTTGTCAAGGACGACGTTCAGCACCGACGACTCGCCCTCATACGACGCACTTTCGACCGAGATCGACGACATAATCAGCGGCACGATCCACTCTTCGCGGCCGATCAGCATATCGTCGAACCAGACGGCCGTCCGGCGGTCCATCAACCCCTCTTTCAACCCATCGGCCGATCGCTCCGTCGAAAACACCAGCGTCACGGGTCGATGTCCGTGCGGGACGTCATACTGCCAGTCGATCAGACCGTGAACGTCGGATGTACCCATGATCGTCAGATCATGATCGAGCGCAATCTGCAGGGCTTCATCCGAGTACGTATGCTCGTTGACGACCTCGATGCCGTTGAGAAGCCCTCCGTCGATGAGCTCCCGGTGCATATCCGTAAGGGTCGCACGGCCCGAGGGCACCTGGGCGGTCCATGCCGGATGATTCCAAAAGATGAAGGCATCCTGGCTGCGGGCCTCGCGAAACGCGTCCATCGGATCATCCTGCAGCAGCGGATTGGCATCCTCGATGAAGACGGCGTTCGCGTGTCCCGGCGGCATCGACCGTGTGATCTCCGAACCGTTGATGACGATCAATTCACTGCCCTCCGCCTCCTGGACGGCGACTTCGTAGGACCGATTGCGGTCGGGATGGGGGATGTCGTCTTGATGGGGTTGATACTCGAGGTGATCGGTCATCGCGATGGCATCGAGTCCGTCCCGATCGGCCTCCTGCACCCGAATATTGGGCCACACCGATCCATCGGAGAAGACGGTATGGATGTGCAGATCGGTCGTCAGGGTGAGATAGCCGGGGATATCCGGAAAGTCGATCACGCGTTCCGCGTGGTGATGATGATGCTGATGCTGCGCACGGGCGTCGACGACGGTGAGCGCCGGGAGCGCGAGAATCGTCAGGAAGGCGAAGATTTGAGTCCGTTTCATGGTGTGAGGGTTGGTGGCGGATGCCGGCTGGAGAACTCCTGTATGCGGGGGTTAAGTATAATGAATCGGATAATCAATACGTCAGGACCCGAAACGAAGCTGCTTCTGAGGACACAGCCGGCGCATCCTCGCCGGACCGGCATCAGCACGGACGGCTATTGCCTTGAGCCGGTTGGGATTCTACATTATGTGGGATGCTCCCGATTTCGGCGGCGTCCGTGTGGATGCTTCCGATTCCGGCGGCATTGCTGACCACGAGCATCCCGTCCCTCCCGAGGCCTCTCGTGCCTCAACGAAAAATCGCGAGGCACAACGTGAATGTCGACGATCGCTCGGTTGAACGACTCCGGCTGGCGGACCTGCTTGCCGCCCTCTCGCTCGAAACGGACCTGGGCATGGGCCATCCCCCGGAGGAGGCGATGCGGACGTGCCTGCTCGCAACCGGACTCGCCCGGCGGATCGGACTTTCGGATGCGGTGAGCGCCGAGGTCTATTGGACATCCCTGCTCATGCACGTCGGATGCACCGCCTATGCACACGAGCAGGCCGCGCTCTTCGGCGGTGACGAGATCGCTGTAAACGAGGTCGGATCGAAGACCGATTTCGAGAATCCCAGAGAGGCGCTCGCCGCTCTTCTCGAGATCGGCAAGGGTATGAGCCCGGCTCAGCGCGCCCGCGTGCTGTTCGTCGGGATTACGCAGGGCAGTCGGATCGACCAGGAGGTCAGCACGGCCACGTGCGAGGTCGCAGCCGCGACGGCTCAGCGCCTGGGACTTCCGGAATCCGTACAGCAGGCGTTGATTCACCTTTTCGAACGCTGGGACGGGAAAGGTGCGCCGCGAAAGCTGGCCGGCGAGGCGATCGCACTTCCTGCGCGTCTGGCCCAGCTCGCCGCGCAGGCGATGGTCTTCGATCGCCTGGCCGGCGCGGATGCCGCCCTCGCTACGGTACGTCGCCGTTCAGGATCCGGGCTCGATCCGCAGTTGGCGGATGCCTTTTTGCGACACGGCAGCGACCTTCTGAAGGAGATTCATTCCGGCGATCCATGGAGCGCCGTAGTCGAAGCCGAGCCTCCGCCGCACATCCGGATTCCCGAATCTGAAATCGACGCCGTGGCCCGCGCCTTTGCCGACGTGGTCGACCTCAAATCCGTTTATACGCTCGGCCATTCGGCTGCCGTTGCCCGACTGGCTGAGCAGGCCGGCCGCGAGCTCAGCCTCCCGGATTCCGTGCTCGTTCAGCTGCGGCGGGCCGGTTTTTTCCACGATCTCGGCCGCGTCTCCGTGCCCAACGGAATCTGGGAGAAGCCCGGACCGCTCACGGCGGCGGAGTGGGAGCAGGTGCGCCTGCATCCGTATCACAGCGAACGCATCCTGTCGCGCTCGCCTGCGCTCGCGCCGCTCGCACCGCTCGTCGGCATGCATCACGAGCGTCTCGACGGCTCCGGATATCACCGCCAGGCGACCGCCCCTGGAATTCCGATGCCGGCGCGCGTCCTCGCAGCGGCGGATGTGTACCAGGGCCTGACGCAGGAGCGGGCCCATCGCTCCGCGCTTTCCGCCGCCGCGGCCGCCGACAACCTTTCGTCGAGGGCCGAGGCAGGACAGCTGGATGCCGCGGCTGTCGACGCCGTGCTCTCGGCGGCAGGGCACGATCGCGAGGCGCCGGTACGTCAAGGGTGGCCCGCCGATCTGACGGATCGCGAGGTCGAAGTGCTTCGCCTCCTCGCACGCGGACTGTCGAATCGAGAGGTCGGCCGCCGCCTCTTCATCTCTCCAAAGACGGTGGGAAGCCACGTAGAGCACATCTACCAGAAACTGGACGTCTCTTCGCGCGCCGCCGCAGCGCTGTTCGCCGTCCGGCACGACCTGCTGCCCGCA
>CAZQAS010000095.1:0-13759 GCA_964591285.1 uncultured Rhodothermales bacterium | reverse complement strand
ATCCGATCCAAAGCCCCGTCACTCAAGGCAAACACGTCCCGTGCGAACGGATCGTCGTCATCCGTCGAGATGCCTTCGGCCGCGAGGAAAATGCTCAGCCGATCGCGCAACAGCGGTCCACCTACCGAGAACGAGGCCAGGTTGTATCCATACGGATCCAGCGCCTGGCTGGTAATGAATTCTGCCGACCCGAAGAGCCGCTCTCCAAATCCGGTCTTGGTCGTGATGGAGACCACGCCCGACTGCGCATCCCCATAGCGCGCCGGAACGGAGCCGATGAGCATCTCCTGCTCCTGGATCGCCTGTTGGGGCACGCCGAGCAGTCCGATTACCTTCACCCCGTCAACATAGTAGGCGACCTCCTGCTCGCGCCCACCGCGAATGTGGAGGTTCGTCGATCCCTCGCTGCTCGCTACTCCTCCCTGGAGCGCCACCACGCCGGCAGTGCCGCGCACCGGCAAATTTTCGATGTCCTCCGCGGTAAACACCTTCGGCACGCCGATCGCGTCGTTCTGGATGAGGGGCCGCTCGTACTCGACGACGATCTCGTCTAGTTCGGCGCCCGGACTTAGCGAAAAATCGATCTGGCGCGTGTATCCCGAGTTGATCTCCACTCCTTCGATCGTCTGCGGCTGGAATCCCACGAAGGAGGCCGCGACGTCGTAAGTACCCACCGGTACGCCAAGCACGAAGTATTGCCCCTCACTGTCGGCCGCCGTGCCGAGCTGCGTCCCGACAATGAACACGTTCGCCCCCGGAAGGGGCTCTCCCGTAGAAGCGTCGATGACCGTCCCGGCTAGCTTTCCAGTCGATTGTGCAGACGCAACCTGTACAGCTGCCAATCCCACCGCCGCCACCAAGAGCGTGAGCATCCGTAGCCTCAGAAGCATGATCGTCGACTCCGTGAATTGTTCGTTGGTTTAGTTCGATTCGACGGTGAGTTTATCGGGTCTACTCGGGCCCGTAAAAGGTGATTGTAGCGAACGCCTGACCGACGTAGCGAACTGCAGAATGGCGTAGCGACATGCGGATGGAAGGGCTTTTCCAGATGCCGCAGGTCAGAGGTGTGAGCGTGCGGAGGAGGCAGTCGATGACAACGGCGCGATAAAAAGAAAAAGGCCCGGTACGCCTTGGCTCCTGAGCGGCGTACGAGGCCTTCTTCTGTGGCACACACCCTCAGAGGAGGTAGCTCCGAGAGGTGCATCGTTCGACGGCGCGCAGCCGTCAGACTTCCATGGTTCGGTGATCAGCCAAAGGTGGGGTTGAGACGCGCATAATAAGTTCGAGATACTTTCAGTCTGGTCCCATCATGAAGCAGCACCATCGCGCCGCCATATGGATGCGGGGTGACCTCCCGAATGCGCATGACGTTTACGATCGTTGAGCGATGAATACGTAAGAATCGGCGTGGATCGAGCGTTTGCTCGACGTTCTTCAAGCGCTCCCGCACCAGGTGCGACGTCTCACCCGTGTGTAGGCGCACGTAAACGTCCATCGCCTGAATCCAGTCGATTTCGTCGGCATCGATGAACGCCAGCCGTCCTCTCGTCTTTATGATCAGTCTCATCGGGTACGAGCCTGACCGCGGCCGGTCGTTCTCCGGTGCGAGGATATCCGATTCGGCAGATTCCATGTCAGCGACTACGATCGTCTCGGAACGAACTGGGACGCGCCATGCATCCGGCGGCTCTGTGTGGGGATGTCCGAAGGATGCTGACACCAATCAACGGTGATCGGATGCCGCAATCCTCAGAACCATGTCCGGATATGCTGAGGATTGTGTCTGCCGTTATTCCGAGTCATTCGTCTCGCTGCGCGTGTAGCGAATCACCCACAGGTCCTCCCAGGTACCGCCTTCGTCAAGCGATCGCTGCCAGTGCCAATCGAGCGAATCATCAGCGATGTTTCTCCAGACCATTCGGTTAACCTGCTGCTCTCCGCCCGGATTCTCGAACGGCTCGGTACGGAGCTCCATCTCGCCGTCGCGGACTTCCCCGCGGAACGTCAGATAACCACCGTTCGAATCCACCCAGGTCTGGTGCCATTTCCCTGTCTGTCGCTTGATCGTCGAGACACTCATCCCCGAGAAGCCCTCCGTTCGGAAGTTCTCCAGAATCACACAGTCGTCGAGCACCTTCGTGATGACGTTCGTGCCCCTTCCTGTTTCGTCCTCCGGCGTGCCCGCCTGACCGCCCGGCCATTCCAAATCCCACTCTCCCAACCAAAAGTCGAATTCGCTGCCCTGCGGCCCGTCGCATGTACGCTCGGCCTGCGCCGTTACGGATGCCGTTCCAAAGAGTGCCAGTGCGACGAACGTGAGTAGAGACGCTGTGCGGGGCATATCAGCAGATGGATCATGTTGCGATGGACGGTTGCTCCTGACGTTAAAGTAGCCAAATGCGGATGATCTCCACCTCACGAAAACCTCATGGCCGCGCATGATCCACCGAACGCCGCACCAAAAGCGCCCGGCGTCCGCTGGCGTACAGGTCACTCAGAATGGTGCTTTCATCGCGATTGCTGCTCGCTATTTTCAGCACTTTCGGAGAGAGCACACGTACATGATGGATCGGCTTAATCGCGAAACGTTTTACGTCTCGGACTGGAAAGTCGAACCGCTCCTGCATCGCGTATCCAGAGAAGGACGAACCAGGCAGGTCGAGCCGAAGCTCGTTGACGTTCTCGTATACCTCGCCCGGCATGCCGGCAAGGTGGTCACGCGGGATCAAATTCTTACGGACGTCTGGCCGGATACCATTGTCACCGACCATGCGCTGACACGATCCATTTCCGAGCTGAGGAAAGTACTCAATGATGACCCACGAGAGCCGTCCATCATCGAAACGATCCCGAAGACGGGCTATCGGCTCGTCGCTCCGATTTCTCTCGCTGAGTGGTCCTCGGATGGGGAGGCGACCGAAACGGGATCTGTCGCCTTAGAGGTCTCGGATTCGGATGCCGGACAGCGGCTGTCCCTACCCCTCCGCATCACGGTGGTCGTCGCAGGCATGGGTCTATTGGCACTTCTCGTGCTGGCTGCAAGCGCTATCCTGGAGCGGGCACCTGATAACCCCTCATATTCCTCGCGGCCGCTTACCAGCCTACCGGGACGGGAGGTCACTCCTGCTTTTTCGCCGGACGGCGAGCACGTTGCCTTCGCATGGACGCGTAGATTCTACGAGCCGAGCCGCGACATCCACGTAAAGCACGTCACGTCGGAGAACTCGATCGCCGTCACCTCGGGGAAGGGCCAGAACGTGTATCCCGCGTGGTCTCCCGGCGGGGACCGTCTCGCTTTCATTCGCTACACCCCGGAAAGCTGCGGGATCTACACCGTGTCCGCCCTCGGCACGTCGGAGCGAAAGCTCGTCGACTGTGAGTATCGGATCAAGGACCTCGCCTGGTCGCCCGACGGCCGCCATCTCGCCTTTGCCGGTCGAGAGTCGCCGGACGAGCCGCATCGGATCTATCTCCTCGGCGTCGATGGACTCGATCGCACGCCGCTGACCGATCCTCCGCACCATGTCCATGGCGATGAGCTGCCGGTCTTCTCACCCGATGGACATCACATGGCCTTTCGACGCAGCCGAGTCCCGGGGATCAACGATATCTACACCATCCCCCTCGACCATCCAAATCCGACACCAACACGCCGCACTTTTGATCAGCGCACGGTTTTCGGCTACGATTGGACGTCGAATGGACGTGACATCCTCTACTCGTCCAATAAGAGCGGACTCTTTCGATTCTGGCGGCTGTCCCTGGCCAAGAACGAATCGCGCCAGGAAGTCGGAATCAGTGCCTGGGACCCCGGTCGTCCCGCGATCGCCCGGCAGGGCAGCCGAATGGCCTTCGTGGAGTGGTTCTATGAAGTCAACATCTGGGAATTCCCGCATCAGGACGACGAGCACGAGCCGAGCGCCATCATTGCCTCTTCGCGCGCGGACTACCAGCCCGTCTATTCGCCAGACGGCCGCCGCATTGCATTTAGCTCCGACCGGTCGGGCAGCAGCGAGATCTGGGTGGCAAATGGCGACGGAAGCGGTCCGCTGCGGCTCACGGACCTCGGCCATGCTGCTACAAAATTTCCTAGCTGGTCGCCCGACGGACGTCGCCTTGCTTTCGAATCCATCGTGGAGGGGTTCGCGCGCGTCTATGTCGTCGACGCGGAAGGCGGCACGCCGCGACCGGTTGTCGTTGACACGACCGACGCCATCGCCCCGAGCTGGTCAGCCGACGGCAACCGGCTCTATTTCGGTTCCAACCGCGGCGGCGAATGGCAGATCTGGAGGATCCCTCGTGAAGGAGGTACGGCGGAGCAGGTGACCGATTCGAGCGGATACGTCGGCCGCGAGTCGCCCGACGGTCAAACTCTTTACTTCACGAGGTACGATCGCGGCGGAATCTGGGCCGCGCCTCTCGACGGAGGCGAAGAGTACCAGGTCGTCGACGACTTCCCGTATTCGACGTGGTCGGCCTGGACCGTTCGCGAAGACGGCATCTACTTCCTGCGGCGAGATGAAGAGCGGAGTGCTCTCTATCGCCAAAGCTTCGCCGGCGCCGAGACAAAAGTTGCAGACTTCGACTGCACCTACGTGGAGCACACCAGTGGCCTTAGCCTCTCTCCCGATCGCTCCCGCGTGCTCGTAGCCTGCATTGACCGCTCCGAAAGCGACGTCATGCTGATCGAGGACTTCCGCTAGCTACAAGAGAACTTCCGCTAGCAACAAAAGAAAAAGGCCCGGCATGCTAGGCTCCTAGGTTGCATGCGAGGCCTTTTTCTATGGCACACACCCTCAGAGGAGGTAGCTCTGAGAGATGCTACAGGGTGGGGGTCGCCCGCCCTGGTTTCAATAAAAAAGCTTTCGACGTTCTTTATCGTTTAGAACGTCTGATTCGCGTTACGAGATCTCGACTTGCGTGTTACGCTTTGGCACGAATTTGTGCCCTTCCCGGAAGCGATCTCGCCACCCGTGGATTCCTCGATCTGCCCGCGCAATAACGGAACCGATAGAGACCCGCTTCGCTTCAGGATCCTGTTTTTCCAGCAGATAGCCAGGAACCGGCGAGAGCGAATCGTGTGGATAAGATCGGTTGCAAAACGGCTTTCAAAGATGTTAATTGTCGCTGACGCACCTGACGCCTCCGTGTATTTTGAAGCTCCCCGGCAGGATGTATGTATCTAAGTAAACTCGAGCTGCAAGGATTTAAGAGCTTCGCAGAACGCACCGTCCTGCACTTCGACCCCGGCATCACCGCCATCGTAGGCCCGAACGGCTGCGGCAAGTCCAACATCGTCGACGCCGTTCGCTGGGTGATCGGCGAGCAGCGCGCACGCATTCTCCGGTCAGACAAGATGGAGAATGTGATCTTCAACGGCACCTCCAAGCGCAAGCCGCTGGGAATGTCCGAAGTGCTTCTCACCATCGAGAATAATCGGGGCGTGCTGCCCACGGAGTATTCCGAAGTCGAACTCGGCCGCCGCCTCTACCGATCCGGCGACTCGGAGTATCTGATGAACGGCGTCCAATGCCGCCTCAAAGACATCACCGATCTCTTCATGGATACTGGCATGGGCGCCGGCGCCTATTCCGTGATCGAGCTCAAGATGGTCGACGAGATCCTCTCCGACAACGCCGACGACCGCCGCCGACTCTTTGAGGAAGCCGCCGGTATCACCCGATACAAGCTTCGCCGCCGGCAAACGCTGAACAAGCTCGACAATACCCAGGCAGACCTTACACGCATCCGTGACCTCACCGAGGAAATCGGGAAACAAGTTCGAAGCCTTCAGCGACAGGCCCGAAAAGCGGAGCGCTACAAGGAAGCCACCGTCCAGCTGCACGACCTCGAGCTCGCCCTCGCAGGTGTCGAGTACGCGCGCCTCTCGAAACGCCAGGAGGAGCTGAACAGAGAAATTGCCGGTCTGCAAAAGGAGACGGAGAAGGCGGAAGCGAGTGAATCTAGAGAGGAAACGTCGCTTACGAAGCTCCGCCACGATCTGGAGCACCGGGAGCAGGAGCTCTCCATTCATCGCGGCAAGCTGGAGAAGCATCTCGAGGAAGTCCGTGAGTTGGAAACCGAACGGCGCCTTGCCGAAGAACGCCTCGAATCCTCACGACGGGAGCTCGAGCGCGCGCATACCGAGCAAGACGCCTCCGCCGCGCGCAGCACCGAATTCGAATCGGAGATCGCGGCCCTCGAGCGTGCACGAACGGATGCGGCTCCAGAGCTGGAGGAGGCCACGGGCCGCCTAGAGGACATGCGCACTGAGCGAAATGCACGACAGACGCACGCCGAGCAAAAACAACAGGCGCTGCAGAGCCTGCGCGACGAGGAACGCGCCGTCGACACGCAGCGAACCGAGCAGCGGCGGGCGCTGGACCGTGCTCTGAATCGGTGCGAACTCATCGAAGAGGAGATCGCCCGAAGCACCCAGCGACTCGAACAACTCGGCCAATCCGTCGCTGAGTTGCGCGCGTGCGCCAGCGATGCGGAGAAGGAGCAGACCAAGGCAGAAACGCTCGTCGCGAATGCCCGCACCGCTCTCGAGGAAGCCGCCGCCGAACAAGATCGACTGCAGGAGCACCTCGACCAGGCGCTCGACGAGATCCGTAACCTGGAGCGCCGCCGGGACGCCCTTGCCGCAGAAACACAGCTCCTCGAGAGTATGTTATCTTCGTACGAAGATTTCTCGGGCGCCGTACAGTTTCTGGCCTCCTCGGAGTGGTCTGCCGACCAGCTAACCACAGTGTCCGACGTACTCGCGTGCGAGGACGAACACCGACTCGCGCTGGATGCCGCCCTCGGGTCCTACGCCTCGTGCATCGTCGTGAAAACCGAAGAAGACGCACGGCGCGCGATCGAGCTCCTTCGGCACGACGAACAGGGGCGTGCCACGTTTATAGTTCTGGAGCGCCTGCATCCTATTGACGACCGCGAACGCAGCGTCGGCGTCAAACCCCTCCGGGAGCTCGTCCGCACGACGGACGGAGCCTACGAGACGCTCGCTGCCCTCCTCCTCCGCGACGCCTTCTTTGTAGAAACGCTCGATCGCGCGGAGGCGCTTGCCGGCTCTGCGCAGGGCAGCGCCCGGTATTTCACGCCGTCCGGTGAATGGGTGGATGCGACAGGCTTCGTCCACGCCGGCAGCATGCAGGAAGGCCCCTCGGCCGCCGGTAGCCGGCTTGGCCGCCGCGAACAGCTCCAGAACGCCCGCACGGAACTAGAGGACCTTGACCGCCGCCTGACGCAGGCGTCCGCCACCGCAGATCGCATCCGCACAGATCTGGACAATCTGCAGATCGAGGAGCGGCGGTCCGATCTCGCCGCCGCGGAGCAACACCGCAACGAAATCGAGAAGCGTGCCGATCGGGCCGCCTTCGAGCTTACCGCCACAGACGACCGCGAAACCGAGCTTCGCGAAAAGATCCAACAGTCGCAGCTTGACGTGACGTCGATCCGCGAGAGTGCCTCCGAGCTTGAGGCCGGCGTCAATCAGGCCACGAAGAAGTTGGAGACGATTCGAGGTCGCGTATCAGAGGCCGAGGCCGAATTCGAAAAAGCGGAAGCCGCAAGCCGCCAGGCAGCGGCCGCCTTCAATGAGGCGAACATCGCTGCGATTGAAGCGCGAAACCGCCACGAAAACGTCGAGCGCGATCTGCTCCGAACCCGCCGCCAGCTCGACGAACTGCACGAACGCGCCAAGGAGCGAACGCTTCGCATCGTCGAGCTCGAAACCACCATCGAACAGACACAGGACCAGCTCGACCAGACTACCACCGAGTGGACGCGCATCGAAGGACGACGAAACGACCTCGAAGAAGCTGTCGCCTACGCGGAGGAGAGCGTCCGACAAACCCGCGAGGCCATCGGCAAGGTCGAGGCCGACCTGCGGGCGCTCCGCCGGCAGAGGGAACACCTCATGCGCGAAGAGAATCAGCGAAACGTCCGCCGCGCAGAAGTCCAGACTAGGGCCGGCGACCTCATTGACCACATCCACGAGGAATTCGAGATCGACCTCCCCGAGGCCGTTGAGCAAGGAGCGATCGTGGTTCCTGAGAACTTCGACGAGAAATCAGCACGCTCCCGCGTGGGCGAGCTCCGGCGAAGCATCCGATCTCTCGGTGGCGTCAATGAGCTCGCGCTGGAAGCCTACGAAGAGGAGAAGAAGCGACTCGATTTTCTTACGCAGCAGCAAGAAGACCTTGAAAGCGCCGAGACAACACTTCTTGAGACCATCGAAGAAATCAATGCGACGGCCTCCAAGCAGTTCTTCGAGACGTATGAGCTGATCCGGGCAAATTTCCAGCGGATTTTTACCGACCTTTTCGGCGGCGAGGCGGCCGCTGATCTTGAACTGGAGGATCCGAACGATCCGCTCGAGTCGGCCATCGAAATCAAGGCCCGTCCGCGGGGAAAGCGACCCAGCACCCTCTCCCAGCTCTCCGGCGGCGAGAAGACCTTGACGGCCATCGCACTTCTGTTCGGTATCTATCTGGTCAAGCCGAGCCCGTTCTGTATCCTGGATGAGGTCGACGCCCCACTCGATGATGCGAATGTCGAGCGTTTCATGCGTCTCATCCGCCAGTTCTCGGCGGACACGCAGTTCATCCTCGTAACGCACAACAAGCTTACGATGGAGGCTGCCGACCGGCTCTACGGCATCACTATGCAGGAGCAAGGCGTCTCGCGCCTGGTCGGCGTGAAGTTCGATGAGGCCGTTCGTATAGCGGACCGGCCCGCACCTCGCGAAGCCGCATAGGTTGAAAAAATTGGCACGCTAACTCGAAACCGTCGTGTCGGCGGAATGGTTAAAGTGCTGTAAACAATTCCGGACACGGCGGCCGAAAAACAAGCCTAACGCGGCGTCCCCCGCCCCTGGCGCGGGGTTCAGGCCCGATCCGGCACATCTCTTGCGACACATGTAGGATGAGTACCACCGAGGCCCCAGGTCATCCATCCATGAGTATGTCCTTCAATTTCCCCCGGCACGCAGAACTCTTCAAAGTCTTCGTCGGCACCGCGTGCATGCTGTTGCTCTCTCTAGGGCACGCGCAGACGTCTACCGCGCAGGACGCCAATCGATTCTTAGAATGGAGCTATCAAGACGGTGCCGCCTTCATCAACGAAGTGAGCCCGCACATGCCGCTCATCGCTGCCAGCGGCGCGGCACTGCTCGTCCCAGGCCCCTACGTCGACCCCGTGGTGCTCAACGGCATCCAGGCACAAGACCGAGGCGCTCTTAATGATTATCTCCGCCTAACAAACGAGCTCGGCGGACCGAAAGTCGCTCCGGCAGCCGCAGGAATTTTCGCCGTCTCCCTGTTGACGGACGACGTGCGGTTTCAGGACGCCGCCTTTACGTCGCTGCAGTCGATCATCTACAGCGGCATCGCGATGTACGCATTGAAGTACACCTTCGGACGCTTCAGACCGGAGGAAGGCGTCGGCGCCCGGCAGTTCGACATGTTCTCCGGCAATACCTCTTTCCCGTCCGGCCATACGTCGACGGCCTTCGCACTCGTGACCCCCTGGGCCCTCTATTACGACACGCCGGCCTCCTACGCACTGATGGCGTTGCCCGTCGGAACGGCGCTCGCACGTATCGCGAAAGACCGCCACTGGCCCACCGATGTGCTCGCCGGTGCGACCATCGGCTATATGACGGCTAGATTTCTGACCGAGAGACACAAGGATGCCTTCAACGGAGGCGAGACGCCGCGTATTGAAATCTCACCCGGACTCGCGCCCGGTGCATTCGGCCTGAACGTGCGCGTTAATTTGGACTAGCCGCGCGGCCGCTTGAAAACGACGCTGACATGATGGCCGTCACGGCATCGTAGTAGGCCTTCTGAGACGCCGGATACTGCATTCGGAACGTCTTCAACACGCCCTCATCCGACAGCGACTTCTCGTAAAACACTTCGTCTCCGTCCGACCCTGAGACGATGTACCAGTTCTCGTCACGGGCACGATAAATGATCTGCGCCTCCGGATTCTCGAGCGCAGATCGGTACTGCGCGTCGAGATCTTCCCGCGTGGATGCCTCCACGGCGAAGACGAGCATTCGTACTTCATTGTCCGACGAGGCGAACTCCATTCCTCGGTCGTTGCCGATCGGCTGCACCTCATTGAGCAGCGTATCCGGATAGGCGATGGAATAGTTGTACGCGGCGTTCTCGTACCGGGTAAACTGCAACCGCTTCGGATCCGGCAACCCTCGAGCGTCGAGTGACTTCCAGGCGGGCTCCGCAAGATCAGCGCCCGAAGCAATTTCAACGACGCTCGTATCCTCGGTGGTTTGAATCACGCGCACCGTGTCGAGCGGAGCATCAACGTGCGGCAGCCGTGCCTCGATACCGTCGTCCCTTTCTTCTTCGCCACTGCCGCAGCCTCCCAGCAACAGCAGCAGCACCGCGATGTAGCTGATCCTCATATCTCAGAAACGCCCGCGGTTGTTTTCCGGTCCCCCGGCCCATCGATCACGCAGGCAGTTCACCCGTTTTTGTACCTTGCCCGCTGTTCCTGCAAGGATCCGCCCAGCGATGATCGCCGACGATAGCGAACAGAGACCTTCTCGAGGAAGCGACGCGGCGCTGCCCCACCACACACTGCTCCTCCTGTTCGTGTTCGTATGGGGCGGGAATTTCGTGCTCGCGGAAGTGGCTTTGCGTGAGATGGCACCGATCTCCTTCTCCGTATCCCGATTCCTGATGGGCGGCGGCGCGATGATTTTCGTGCTCTACCTCCAGATGGTCGTAGGAGCCCGGGAAGCCGATGGCCGGGATACGCTTTTTCCGAAGCTACAGAAGTCGGATTGGCCGCGCCTTCTCGTCGTCTCCATCCTCGGCGCCACACTGGCGCCATGGCTCGGCATTGAGGGACTAGGCCTCACACATGGTGCACGAGCCTCGCTTTGGCTCGCGCTCGGCCCGGTGCTGAGCTGTGGGCTCGGTTATTTCTTCGAAACCGAGCGGATCGGCCGGATGGGACTGCTGGGCATTACGCTAGCCGCACTCGGCACCTTTGCGCTTGCAGTGGACGGTCTGCGCCCGGACCAGAACTACTGGTTGGGAGATGTGCTTCTGTTCCTCGCCCTTCTCACGGCGGTGGCGGAGCTCCACTTCATCAAGCCGCTCGCCGCGCGGTATGGTGCCACGCCGATGGTTGCCGCACGGACAACGATCGGCGGCTTCATCTATCTACTCATCGCCCTGCCGGCTCTGGTCGGCGAGCCGTGGCTTTCGCTGGATGCCTGGACGTGGATTGCCATCATCTTCGGCGGCGCCGTTGGCGTCGGTGTCGGGCAGTGGGTCAAGGTTAGCGCCCTGAAGAAGCTCGGGCCCACACGCGTTGTCCTCTACGGAAACCTCGTACCGCTCGCTGCCCTCGCGCTCGCGTGGCTCACGATCGGGACACAGCCTTCCGGACTCGAAATCGCAGCCGGATTCTTCATCGTCGTGGGAGCAATCTGCATCCAGGTATTCGATATTCGCTCTCACACCGGCCGCGGCCGATCGAGGGGGAGAGAGACGGACGATGTCATGGAAGCCACCGCGGTGCGCACCGGCGACTGATACTGCCTTCTTGTATTCGCGACCCGCTCCGCGTACATTGTTCGCGATCTCATTGAGAACGACCGAGGGAACAGGCCCTGCGACGTCGTAGCAACCGAGCCGGCAAGCCTGCCGGCCGCCCGGTGCTAACCCCTGCCCGCAATGATTGCGGGATGAATGAGGCTCTTTTGGACGCGCCCTCCCTCATCCCAGAGCGGAGGGATTTTTTTTGCCATATCGCCTTCATATTGCATGCGAGTAACCCTCGACCGAATCGATTCAAATTATCTCTTCCGGGGCCGCAACGAGGACGGCGTCGAGACGCACTTCGATACATCGCCCGACGAAGGCGGCTCCGGAAAGGCACCAGGTCCCATGCAGACTGTCGCCATGGCACTCGGTGCCTGCAGCGGCATCGATGTCGTTTCGATCCTGCGTAAGGGACGCCAGGATATAGAAGCCTTCCACGTGGACATCGACTACGAGCGCGCACGCGATCAGACACCGGCGGTCTTCACCAGCTTTCACGTCCACTATTCGCTCGATGGTGAGCTGGACCCCGACAAAGTTCGGCGTGCTGTTGAACTGAGCATTGAGAAGTATTGCTCGGTTACAGAGATGCTTCGCTCTACCGCCACCATCGAATATTCGTTCAGCGTGAATGGGACCCGCTATGACTGACCACCCGGAAGCTGAAAATGGACCGCCGTCGAGTGATCCTCGTCTCCACGAGGAGACGAGTATGATCCGGACGCGAACCGATCCCACCGCCCAGCGCGAGCACGTTAGTCCACTTTTCCTTTCCTCGAGCTTCACCTTCGATGATGCCGAACACGGGCGAGCACTCTTCGCTCGAGAAGTCGACGGCAACGTCTATTCGCGATTTACGAATCCGACAGTGGAGGAATTCGTCCGCAAGATGTGCATCCTTGAAAATGCGGAGGCAGGCGTCGCGCTTGCCTCGGGGATGTCGGCGGTCTTCACGACCCTTGCCGGACTCCTGAATAGCGGCGATCACGTGCTCGCCTCGCGCTCACTCTTCGGATCGACGCACCAGATTTTGCAGTCCATCTTCCCGCGATGGGGGATCGAGCACTCGTACGCACGGCCGAATGATCCGGCCTCTTGGGAGAACGGCTTCCGGCCCAACACGCGCTTGTGTCTCGTCGAGACTCCCTCGAATCCCGGCCTCGAGATCATCGACCTGGCACACCTTGGCGATCTCTGTTCTGAGCGCAATGCCCTCCTTTTCGTCGACAACGTGTTCGCTACGCCCATCCTTCAGAAGCCAATGCGATACGGTGCAGACCTCGTCATGCACTCCGCAACGAAGTACATTGACGGCCAGGGGCGCGCGGTAGGCGGCGTCGTCGTCGGGAAGCGCCGCTACATTGACGATATCCGCACATTTGCTCGACACACGGGGCCCGCGCTGTCGCCGTTTAACGCATGGACCTTCAGTCGAAGCCTCGAAACACTGTCTGTTCGCATGCAGCGTCACTGCGAGAATGCATCCACGATTGCCGAGATCCTTTCTGATCATCCCGCAATCGAATCGGTACGATATCCGCATCATCCCTCCCATCCGCAGCATGAACTGGCACGACGGCAGATGACCATGGGCGGCGGCATCGTCACGTTCCTCGTGAAAGGCGGGCTGGATCGCGGCCGCCGCTTCATCGACGCGCTAAAGATCTGCTCACTGACCGCCAATCTCGGCGACGTTCGCACGATCGCTACGCACCCGGCAAGCACGACGCACAGCTCACTCACCGAGGAAGAGCGGCAGGGCGCCGGGATCCTACCCGGGCTGATCCGACTCTCGGTAGGTCTCGAATTCATTGACGACATCCTCGCCGACATCCAGCAGGCACTTGAACATAGCCGCTAATCATGCGAGCCCGGATTACGTCAGTGCTGGCCGTGCTCGGCCCTGGACTGGCCGTCGCCGCCACAGGCATCGGTGCGGGTGACGTCGTTGCGGCCTCCGTTACCGGTGCCATGTATGGCACGGCCATCTTGTGGGCCGTCGTCGTCGGAGCGATCCTCAAGTTGGCCTTAACCGAAGGGATCGCCCGCTGGCAGCTCGCGACCGATACTACCCTGCTGCAGGGCTGGGGCCGCCATTTACGCCGACCGGTGATCGCCGCGTTCCTGATCTACCTGCTCATCTGGACGTACCTCGTCGCCGGAGCGCTCAT
>CAZQAS010000094.1:10392-13784 GCA_964591285.1 uncultured Rhodothermales bacterium | reverse complement strand
ATCCCCGGCACGGTAACCCTCACCCCCGTGCGCTCCTCGAGCACCTCGGCATCCCGGATGGACGGCAGCATTTGCTCGACTTTCTTGAGGATGGATCGTGTCGCGCGGCGCGACGGCTGCAGGTCGGCGAAGCGGTGCTCGTAGGTGCTGCCGCAGACGAGGTTTTCGCCGTCGGAGGCCGCGTAACCGGTGCCGGCCAGATGCGGGGCGCCGGCGGGGAGTGCGGATGGGCGGGTCGTCCGGATGGTCTGCCCCTTGACCTGGTGGAGGCGTAAGCGCATGAGCTCCGGAAAGGCCGTGTAGCCGCGCCCGAGGGCGAGGATGAGGTAGCGGCCGCGGAGCACCTCGGGCGCTCCAACTCCCGACGACCGCGTCAGGCGCGCTGCTGCGGTGGTGCGCGATTCGGTCCAGCCGATAAGCTGCATCCGGTGAACCTCGATACCGGAGAGGAGCTTGTCGATGAGGCCCTCGAGGTCGACGACGCCGCCCGTCTCAATGCGAAGGGCGCCGTGTGGTGCATGCAACCACGGGTAGTCGGGGTCATCCAGCCAGGTGCAGTGCTGTGGATGCTCGCCGGAGGCCTGCCGGAATCGCGCGACCTGCTCGTCGTCGCGCGCCGGCCGGAGCGTGGGGCCGCGCCGGTAACAGGAGGGTGCGCCTGCCAGAGCGATGGTTTCGTCGAGCGCGGCGAGGGCTTCCTCGATCCGCCAGACCGGTCGAGCGCGCAGTCCGAGGATGGCATTGACGAGACCGGCGGCCGCGCCCGATCCGCCGGATGCCGGCTCCCGCCGCTCGACGACCGCCACCGAGCCGTGCGCCGCGAGCCGACGCGCCGCACAGGCTCCCGCCAGTCCGGCTCCCGCCACGATGAAGTCGAAATCAGTCACGGGAGCTACGGCAGCACGAGCGACATCGACTCGAAATTGAAGGCATACCCGCCGAACTGTTCGAGGACGTCGCGGCCGACGTTGCAGTCGAGATAGTTTGACTCCTCGGCGACGATGGGATCCGTGTAGACGTCGATATTCTCGAGTCTGATGGATCGCCCCGCGATGCGGAGACGGACTCGGGGCAGGAGGACGACGTCGAATTCGCGCACGCCGCCCACGCCGGCCGTGCGCGTTCGCTGTGCGCGCCCGATGCGCTCGACGATCAACCGGTGCTCGCGGTAAAACGGCTCGTAAAAATCCGTCATGTTGGCGCCGGTATCGATCCGGCAGATGAGATCGCTTTGCCGCCATCCGGCCTGGATGAGCGGATCGAGACCGTCGAGCGCCAGGTTGCCGACCTGCTCGGCCTCCGGCTCCTGGGGAATGTAGAGTGATCCGTCGTTCAGGAAGTGAACCTCGCGCAGCGCCTCGATGATGGGGAAGCCGATCAATCCGCGAATTTCAAAGGCCTCGGAAAAGCTCAACGCGCGATCGGCGAATACGAGGAAGACGACGTTTCGGAGGACGGCGCTGCCGATGGCGAGGCTCTCGGCCACCGCCACGTCGGCGAGCATGTTGACGTCGGTCGATGTGCCGACCTCCACGCGTGCGGTTCGGATGTCGAGGCCCAGATCGTGCGCCTCGGACCGCATGAGGACCGATAAATTCGCGCCCGTGTCGACGGCGAAGGCCCGTTCGTGGCCATTGATTCGGAGGGGAATCCGGCCCATGCTATCCGGCGCGATGCGGCTATCGCTGCGGATGTCGGCGGTTTGCGGGGGCACGTCCCGGAGTGGGCGAAGCAATGACGTGACGTTCTCATCGTCGCGCCGTCTCTCGCGGGAAGTGGTGGGCAAGTCCAGCACGTCGCGCGCGGCACCGTATGCCTCCGCATAGCGATACATGCGGAGGAAATTGTCGCGCCGGATGCGCAGTACTTTCAGACGATGGTGATCGGGGAGTGCGCTTTCGGCGAGGAGCTCATCGATTGCCGCATTCGACGCTTCCGGTTCGTTGAACGCGTTAAGAACGGCCACTTCGGCGACCGACCGCTCGGGCGAATCCGGCATCTCGGTGAGCTGCTCTCGCAGCGTGAAATAGTCGCGAGACTCGAGGAGATGGTCGACGTCCGCATCGACGACGCTCGGCCGCAGACTCGCGCACGAAATCAACAGGGCCGCGATGAGGGCGGCGGCCGGCAGTGCGGCGTAGGTGGGTTTCGATCGGTCGAACATGGTCCTGAATCGAACCGCGCGCTCACCATGCAGTTTCTATAGAAGACCTCCGACAGGCGTGCCGATTGCCTTCGGCACCCCGCAGTCTATCCTCTCGATACCATGCCTTCTCATCCCGTCGTCATCATCGGTGCCGGTACGGTCGGACTCTCGATCGGCTGGCAGCTCGTGCGCCGCGGCCGCGAGGCGATCGTCTACGAGCGCGGCCAGGCGGGGCGAGGGACGACGTGGCTGGCGGCGGGTATGCTCGCACCGGACACCGAGATCGGCTTCGAGGAGCTCGAGCTGCATCGGCTCAATCGGGAGAGCGCTCGCCGTTGGCCGGATTTTGCGGCGGCACTGGAAGAGGCGAGTGGGATGAACGTGGACTTCCGCACGGAGGGCACGCTGATCGTGGCCGACGACCGCGATGCCGCCGAGGCCCTGCGGCGGCGATACGATTTCATGCGTGAGACGGGTCTCGACGTGCGCTGGCTCACCGGCGCCGAGGCGCTCGAGCTTGAGCCGTTCGTGGCCCCGCGCCTGGCTGCCGCCGTGCACTCGCCGCGTGATTTCCAGGTGGACAACCGGCTGATGGTCGACGCGCTCAAGGCCGCTTTTACGGCCGGCGGCGGCGTGCTGCACGAGCATTCGCCGGTCCGCGGCGTCGAGCCCGGTGCGGATCATCCGCACGTGATACTGGAGGATGGAGAGCGCGCGGCCGCTTCGGCGGTCGTGGTGGCGGCCGGGGCCTGGTCGCGGGAGCTGCTCGGGTTGGAGGAAAAGCCGCCCGTGCGGCCCGTGAAGGGACAGATGATCGAGCTGCAGATGGAGGCGCCCTTCGATCTCCAGCACGTCGTGCGCGGGCCGGATGCGTACGTGGTGCCGAAATCGTCGGGCCGGCTGCTCCTCGGAGCCACGAGCGAGGAGATGGGATTCGACGAGCGCGTGACGGCCGGCGGGCTGTATCACCTCTTGGAGGGCTCGTGGGAGATCGTGCCCGGCATCTACGACCTGCCGGTGCGCGACATGTGGGCCGGGCTGCGGCCGGCCAGCCGCGACCACCTGCCGATTCTGGGCCGCTCGAGGGAGCCCGGCGTCATTCTGGCGACGGGATTTTATCGGCACGGCATTCTGCTGACGCCGGTGGCGGCGGAGGAGATCGCCCGGCTCATTGTGGAGGACGTGACGTCCGATTGGATCGAGCCGTTTTCACCGGCGCGATTCGCGCGGGCGTGACCTGCGCGCG
>CAZQAS010000094.1:1696-10292 GCA_964591285.1 uncultured Rhodothermales bacterium | reverse complement strand
CTGATCATGGGGACGAGCGGCTATCCGAACCCGCAGCTGATGCTCGATGCGCTGGACGCCTCGGGCACCGAGATGGTGACCGTCGCGATTCGCCGGGTGAACTTGAACGACACATCGGAGGAGAGCTTTCTCGATCTCCTCCAAAGCCGCGGCTACACGCTGTTGCCGAACACGGCCGGTTGCTACACCGCGAAGGAGGCCGTGCTCGTAGCGGGCCTCGCGCGGGAGGCGCTCGAGACCGATCTCATCAAGCTCGAAGTCATCGGAGACGACGAAACGCTGCTTCCGGACGTCGAGCAGCTCCTCAAGGCGGCGAAGCAGCTCGTCGACGACGGGTTCGACGTGATGGCCTATTCCAATGACGATCCGATCACGTGTCGAAAACTGGCCGATCTCGGATGCCGCGCGGTGATGCCGCTCGCGTCGCCGATCGGCAGCGGTCAGGGCCTCGTGAATCCGTACAACTTGAAGCTCATCCGCGAGCTAATCCAGGACACGCCGCTTATCGTCGATGCGGGAATCGGCACGGCGAGCGATGCGGCCCAGGCGATGGAGCTCGGCTATGACGGCGTACTGCTCAACACGGCCGTCTCCGACGCCCGGCATCCGGTAATGATGGCGGCAGGAATGCGGAAGGCAGTCGAAGCCGGGCGCATGGCGTACCGGGCGGGGAGAATGCCGCGCCGGACCTACGCGAAGGCTTCCTCTCCGCTCGAAGGCCGCGTGGAGATCAGCTGAGTCGGCTGTTGCGCCTCGATCGCGTAGCTCGATGAAACGGTCGTCGTCAAGCGTGTAGAGGTGGCCGACGGTTTCCAATTTCGGAGCGCACGTTCCGCGTCAATTCTGGGTGTTCGGTACGATCTTTTGCAGCTTCCTGCCGAATTCTATGATACATAGACAAGTGGTCTCTCATAGCTATACAAGCGGCGTGTAGCAGGAGGATGGCGCCTATTGTTTACCTATTAGAGATTTAAAGAACAGCTATCATAGATTTAGCGAAAAGTCGCGATCGAAAGGCGCGAAGGTCGGTGTCTGAATGCGTAGGCCGGTTACAGTGTAAGCCGGTAGACCCGCGGCCGCACGCCATCCGGCATCAGTGCCGCGCGCTGATTACCTTATCGGCAATTTGCAGCAGGATCGTCGAGTCCACTTCGAACGAGGCACCCGTCCGCTTCATCAATTGTATCACCCATGGAAGAGACGCACGCGAGCCTAGCCCGGCTCATCCTCATTGGCGACCAATTCACCGACCGTGACGTCTGGGACCGCATTCTGGAGGTCGCCGAAGAAGTCCCTTGGATTCACCTGCGGGACCATGAGGCCGACGACACGTCATTTCGCGAAAGCGCGCTAGAGCTCGTAGAGCGGATCCGCACGGTCTCGCCCGGGACGATGATCTCGGTGAACGGCCGCCTGAAGCTTGCCGAGGAGATGGAGGTGGGCTACCACGTCGGCGCGCACGGAGAGTCGGTTCTCAAGGCACGAAAGCGCCTGCCGGTCGACACGGTCATCGGCTTCTCGGCGCACTACGTCACAGAGGCCCAGCAGGCGATCCGGGACGGCGCAGACTATGTTTTCTTCAGTCCGATCTTCGCCTCGCCGAGCAAACCCGGTCACGTTGGGGTAGGTCTCGATGAGCTACGCACGTTCACCGAGCGGATCAGCGACGTTCCGGTTTATGCGGTCGGCGGAGTGACGCCGGAGCGTGTCGGGCTTTGTCTGGATTCCGGCGCGTACGGCGTGGCCGTGCTTTCGGGGATTCTCCATAAGGACGACGTCGAGCAGGCAGCCATAGAGTATCTGGAAGTGTTTTGAAGATTGCTCTCACCATAGCCGGCAGCGATTCGGGTGGCGGCGCCGGCATTCAGGCGGACATCAAGTCGATGCAGGCCAATGGCGTCTTTGCTGCAAGCGTGATCACGGCAGTGACCGCTCAGAATACGATCGCCGTCACCGAGGCCTTTGATTTGCCGCTCCAGTTGATCGAGGCCCAGATCGACGCCGTCTTCGACGACATCCCGATCAGCGCGACAAAGACGGGGATGCTCTCATCATCGGAGATCATTGATCTGGTGGCGAAGAAAATCCAAGAACGCGAGGCGCGCCCGTTCGTGGTCGATCCGGTCATGATCTCGAAGAGCGGTTTTCGCCTGCTTCGAGACGATGCCGTCGAGACGCTCAAGCGCCGGCTGCTGCCCCTTGCGACCGTCGTGACGCCGAATGCCCACGAGGCCCAGCATCTGACCGGCATCGAAATCAATTCGACGGGCGCCGCGACGGAAGCAGCGCGTGCGATCCACGCCATGGGCCCCGACGCCGTTCTGGTAAAAGGGGGGCACATCGAGGAGGAGAATGAATCGACCGACGTGCTCTTCGACGGTCGGCAGACCTACACCTTTTCTGCGCCGCGCATCGCTACGAAAAACACCCACGGCACGGGCTGCACGTATGCCTCAGCAATGGCCGCGAACCTGGCGCGCGGCTACACGCTTCGGGAGTCGATCGCCCGTGCGAAGCGGTACGTGACGAACGCCATCCGGCATGGCTTCTCGATCGGAGAAGGCCACGGTCCGACGAATCACTTCTACTATCTCAGGAATTCGGACCAGTTTCCGTTCGGCGACGGGTAGTTACGGCCGCGCTTTGTCGCGTCGACGTTTTGCGCAACCGCGCCGCCCGCAGCCGCGGATGATGGCGCCGCCCACAGCCGCAAATGATGGCGCCGCCCGCAGTCGCGGATGATCGCGCCCGACGTTGCATTTCCGTTACAGGCTGCGGACATCCGTCACAGCTTGGTCATGATCCCTGCTGCCGGTCGCGCATTTCATTGAAAGGTCGACGGCATGTAGAAATGTCGCGCCGCCGGCCGCGAACGCGGGTGGGTGGAAGCACGACCCACAACACGATTGCGGAGGCAAGAAGCGCTGCAGTGGACAAGAGTGACGAGGATACAGTTATGATGAGAGAGCGAGTCCAAGAGCTTCGGTACGAGATTGGCGATGCGATGGGCGACTATGCGCCGGATTATTTCCGCCGCTCGAGAAATCTGACCACCGAGTTTCTGATCGGCGCCGGAAGTGTGCTGGCGGCGATCGGCATTGGCTATCTGGCAACGCGGTTGGCGGATCAGCGCACCGGGCGTCTGATCGACCGGATCGCATTCAACCAAGGCCTGTCATCCGGTCGCGAGCGACCGACCGTTCACGGTACCTCCGGAGGGGAGATGCCGAATGCCGACGAAAGAACTCGCCGTGCGAGCCGGTCCGAACGGGCCCCCGTGCACCATTCCGATGGCGGGGAGTGGCCTAAGCCGGAGTCCAGTTCACGTCCTTGATTTCCTGGCTTGCGATGGATCCGCGTGCGGGCAGCCGCAAGGCACACGCGGGGCATCGCAGCTCCTACCAGGAAAAAAGCCGGTGGTCTCATTGACCACCGGCTTTTTCAGTCAGTGAGTTCTTGAAGCCTTCTGCACGCAAAGCCGCATCCTGCACCGGCAAGGCGGCGCGGCATGCCTACCGCAGGTACCGCACGTAGAGGCTAACGTTCGTCGTGTTTCGCGGCACGCCTTGGACGTTCGATCGGCCGCGGCGGACGAGCTCTCTCTGTACCTGTCGCGGCGACAGACGCGGGTTGTGCGCGAGCAGCAGCGCGGCGGCTCCTGTGACGAACGGCGCGGCGATGGACGTTCCCGATGCGTAGCGCACGGCATTTCCGCTGGTAAGCACCTCGACATCCTTGCCGGGGGCCAGGATATCCACCTGGGATCCATAGTTCGAATACTG
Organism: uncultured Rhodothermales bacterium; assembly: GCA_964591285.1. GTDB lineage: Bacteria > Bacteroidota > Rhodothermia > Rhodothermales > VXPQ01 > CAZQAS01. The sequence continues at coordinate 6,510 of CAZQAS010000094.1, read as the reverse complement.
GAAGAACCGGCTCCGCTTGTCGTAGGCACCGACGGTGATCGCGTCGGGTACGCGCGCGGGAGTGACGGTCCGCACATCCACGCCGTCATTGCCGGCGGCCACCACGTAGATGACGCCTGCGTCGATCGAAGCGGCTAGCGCCCGGTCAAGACTGCTCAGCGCCGTCGTGTTGAGATTGGCGCCCAGGCTGACGTTCGCCACGATCGGTTCGGACGGGTTCTTCAGCTTACGCTCGGTCAGGTATTCAATCGCGGCGATGACGCGCGAGAATGGGGCGGTGCCATCGTCGTTGAGGACCTTCATGGCGTGTACCCGTGCACCGGGAGCCACGCCGACCGACCCCTCGCGGTTGTCCTCTGCGGCGGCCACGCCGGCCGTCGCCGTACCGTGGGCGTTCAGATCGAGATCCGAGATCAGCCCGCAGCTTCGCACGCGATCCTTCGTGAAGTCGAGGCATTCATCCACCCGAAGATCCGAATGCTTTGCGCCCGTATCGAGGATGTAGACGTCGACGTCTACATGTCTGCGGCCGTCACCGGATCGGGTCCAGCTGCGATCCGCATCGATCGCGTCGATGCCCCAGGGCACGACCTGCTTCGAGCTCAGTAGTCCGAACAGCGAGCTGGTCGTGAGGTTGAGAATGCCGAGGCTCGTGTTGAGCAGCTCGTCAACGACGTTCAGACTTAGATCGGGCTCGACCCATACCACGTCGGGGTCTTTCTGCATCCGCAAGAGGGTCGGCAGCAGATCCCACAGAGAGACGGAGGCGGCCATTCCCGGGAAGACCGTATCGTACTCATACCGAAGGGCCATTTCATACCGCATCGCCATTTCCTGCCCGCTGACGGTCGTGTCGCGGAAGCCGACGACGAGATCGATGAGATTAAAGAGGCCCAGCTTGGAGGCCGAGGAGTCGACCTCGGTATCGACGAGATCGAAGTGGCCCGCTTTCGCGAGGTTGGCGAGCTTCTGCGATGATTCCGAGGTCTCGCTCGCCGGAGAGTCGGCGGGCGTATCGCTCAGGTTCGACTCCGTGGGCAGGTCGCCGCAGGCAGGCGTAAATAGGATTCCAGCGATTACTAATGCCGCGAAAACGATGCGGCCAGAAGATTTGTGAGCCCTCATGATCCCGGGGGATAGCTGGTGGTACGTACAAACAGGGGTACATGGAGAGCATGCGTAGTATCGGCAGGGCCGGAAAAATCTTAAGTCTTCGCGGGGAAGTTTTAGAGAGTTGATCTTGTCCATTGAGCCGAATCCGCTTCACGGGCCTCTGCGCCGGCTCGATTGAGATACCTTCTTTAGATCGCGGGGAACGCGCCCTTAAGTTCGTGGGGAACGCGCCCTTTAGTTCGGGGGAACGCGTCCGATCCTATCAGGGGAGACGCGTCTGAGCTCTTCAAGCCTGATTCCCCGGATTTCCGACGACCACGTACCATGCCTTCGCCGTTTCCGCGGCCTTTGGACCGGACGCCGCGGCGATCTTTGCCTCGGATCGCCGCGACCGTCCTTGTTCTGCTCGTCGTCTGTCGCGGCATCGCGGCGGGCGCGCAGGACCTCGATCCTGAGCTTCGAATCAGCCAATACGTACACGACGCGTGGACCGTAGAGGAGGGTCTCCCGCAGAACTCGGCGATCACGCTCACGCAGGGGCCTGCAGGCTATCTATGGATCGGCACGCAGGCGGGGCTTGCGCGCTTCGACGGCATCGACTTTGCGGTCATCGACGCACGCGACGGCCTCGGCAGCAGCGAGGTCCGGGCGCTTCTCGCCGGCCGCGACAGTAGTCTGTGGATCGGCACGAACGGCGGCGGACTGACGCGCTACAGGAGCGGCACGCTCACTCGTTACACCTCCGAGGACGGGCTGCCGAACGACGTCATCCGCTCGCTCTACGAAGACCGCGACGGCCATCTCTGGATCGGCACCATCGACGGGGGGCTCTCGCGCTACGACGGCGCGGGGTTTAGAAATTTCTCAGCGGAAGATGGACTTGCCGGCAACGTGGTGCTCGCAATCAGCGAATCGCGCGACGGCACGTTGTGGATCGGCACGCATGAGGGCCTCAGCACGTTTCGCGACGGCACGTTCACGAATTACCGACGGGCCAATGGGCTGCCCGGAGACCTGATCTGGGCGCTGGAGCCCGACGGCGAAGGTGGATTCTGGATCGGCGCGATGGGCGGCGTGGCGCGGATGCGTGGCGGCGAGGTCGTCGAGAGCTACGGCCGCGACGACGGGCTCTGCGGCGAGATCGCCTCGTCGCTCGTACTGGATACGCAAGGGGCATTGTGGATTGGGACACTCGGCGGGGGCGTCTGCCGCCTCCACGAGGGCCGATTCGATCAATTCTCCGAAGAGGACGGCCTCACGAACAACCGCGTCCGCCACATGGCGGCCGATCGGGAGGGGAGCCTCTGGATCGGCACCGAAAGCGGCGGCGTCAACCGCCTCCGGCAGGGGAAATTCACGCACGTGGCCGCGTCCGAGGGGCTGGCGGATGAGATGGTCATGGCCGTCACGGAGGATGATACAGGGCGGATGTGGATCGGCACGAAAAGCGGCGGATTGCACGTATTTGATGCGGCCACCAACGACGTCGGCTCGTCGGTGGGAAGGCTGCCGGCGCGTCCCCATACAGCCGAACTTCCCAGCACGACTGTATACGCGCTCTCCGCCGCGGGCGAGCGGCTCTGGGTTGGCATGTTTCGGGGCGGACTCTGCCGCATAGAAGCCGGCTCGACCGTCTGCTACGACATCGACGACGGCCTCCCGAGCGAGAATGTCTACTCCGTACACGAAGATCGAAGCGGACGGGTGTGGATCGGCACGGACGCCGGGTTGGCTATTTTCGAGGGGGGTAGCAGCAATTCCAGCACGGCCGCTGCTTCCAACGCCGTCGCCCGGCGCGAGGTCATCCAGCCGTATCCAGGAGACGCACGGCTCGCCGCCGCGCCGATTACGATCATCCACGAAGACCGTGAGGGCGACATCTGGATCGGTCTGCACGCCGGAGGGATGATGCGGATACGCGGCGATCACGTCACGCGCGTCGGGGCCGGGACGGACTTCGCCAATGCAACCGTCACCACGATGCACGAGGACGAGGCGGGCCGGCTCTGGGCAGGGGCCTACGGCGATGGACTTTGCCGGATCGAAGGCGGCGAGGTGAGCTGCCTCACGTCGGAGAACGGACTGCCGGGCGATCAGGTGCTGCAGGTGCTGACGGACGGGGCCGGCGGGCTCTGGGTCGGTACGCAGCAGGGAATCGGTCAGATGGTGCTTCAGGACGTCGTCGACGTGCTCGATGGCCGCCGAGCCGCGGCTGCGGCGACGTCATACGGCCGTGCGGATGGACTGAAGGGCACCGAGGTGAACGGTGGAACGCAGCCCTCTGCGTGGAAATCGGCCGATGGACGGCTGTGGTTTGCCACGAATCGCGGCATTGCGGGCATCCATCCGCTACAGATCCGCACGAATGCGATCCCGCCGCCGGTGCTCGTGGAGAGCATCTCCGTGAATGGGGCCGCGATCGACACGAAAAGGGGGGAGGCGATCCGGCTCGAGCCCGGAAGCCGCGACGTCACGTTCCGCTATGCCGGGCTCAGCCTCACGGCGCCGGAGGAGGTGCGGTTCGAATACAAGCTCGAAGGCTACGACGAACAGTGGATTCCGGCCGGCTCCCGCCGCGAGGCGTACTACACGAACCTCCAGCCCGGCGATTACCGGTTCGTCGTGCGCGCGGCGAACAGCGACGGCATCTGGAACGAGGCCGGCGCGACGGTCTCCTTCGAGCTGCTGCCGTTCTTCCATCAGACCATCTGGTTCAAATTGATCGGTCTGATGCTGGCGCTGATCTGCGCCTTCGCGGGATATCGCCTGCGCATCCGGCAGGTGCGCAGGCGCGAACGCGAGCTCGAGCGTACCGTCGAAGAGCGGACACACGATCTGCGCCTCGAGAAGGAACGCACCGAGAAGGCGAAGAAGGTGATCGAGGGTCAGGCGGAGAAGCTGCGCGAGCTGGACCGGTTCAAGACGCGCTTCTTTGCGAACGTCTCGCACGAATTCCGCACGCCGCTCACGATGATCGTCGGCCCGCTGGAGAACATGCTCACCGGCGCGGTCGATCCGTCCGCATCGCAGCGGCAGGTGGAGCTGATGCACCGCAACGCGATGCGCCTCATGCGGCTCATCAACCAGCTGCTCGACCTGTCGAAGCTGGAGGATGGTCGGATGACCCTGAAGGCGCACCTGCGGGACGTTGTCCCGTTCGCCGAAGGTATCGTCCTCTCCTGTACGGCCTTCGCCGAGCGCAAGGGCGTGGAGCTCGCCTTCCGCTCCGATCCACCGGAGATTCCCGTTTGCTTCGAGCCGGACAAGCTCGAGAAGGTCTTCTACAATCTGCTCTCGAACGCCATCAAGTTCACGCCGGAGGGCGGGCGAATTGATCTAGAGATGGTCGAGTCGGAGCCCACGCAGCGCTTCCCCGAGGGCGCTCTGCAGCTGACCGTACATGACACCGGGAAGGGCATCCCGGAGGATCAGCTCGAACACATTTTCGATCGATTCCATCAGGTCGACGGATCCAACACGCGCGAGCACGAGGGTACCGGCATCGGGCTCTCACTGGTGAAGGAGCTCATCCTATTGCACCGCGGATCGGTGGGTGTCGAGAGCACCCTTGGCGAGGGCACGACGTTCACGATCATGCTGCCGCTGGGGACGGCGCATCTGGCCAAGGACGAGCTCGTTTCCGACGAGGACATGGGGATGGATGAGGCGGCGATCGCGACGGGCGCGATGGCCGAGCTCGC
>CAZQAS010000094.1:0-1596 GCA_964591285.1 uncultured Rhodothermales bacterium | reverse complement strand
CTCATCATCAGCGACGTGATGATGCCGAACGTCGACGGGAACGCCTTCTGCCGCGCCGTGAAATCCTCGCCGGAGCTGTATCACGTCCCGGTGATTTTGCTCACCGCGCGCGCCACGCACGAGCTGAAGATGGAGGGACTGGAGGTCGGCGCGGACGACTACATCCCCAAGCCCTTCAACGTGCACGAGCTGAAGGTGCGCATCCGGAATCTTCTCCGGCTGCGGCACCAGGAAAAGGAACTGAAGGAGCTGAACGACCATCTCGAGGCCAAGGTGCAGGAGCAGTTCCAGGAGCTGGTTCGCGAGCGCCGGCGGTACGAGGAGGAGCTGATCGCGTCGAAGGAGCGCGCGGAGGCATCGGACCGCCTCAAATCGGCCATCCTGAACAATCTCAGCCACGAATTTCGCACGCCGCTGACCGCCATTCTGGGCTTCAACGAGATCCTCTCGATGGAGACCGGCGGCGAGCTGCAGGAATTTACCGACGAGATCGATCGCGGCAGCCGGCGTCTGCTGCGCACGCTCGACTCGCTGCTGCAGCTCTCGCGGATCGAGGCCGAAGACCTGGGGGGGCGCACGGAACGTGTAGACCTCGTGGTTGCCGCGGGTACGATCGCCGAGCGCTACGGGGCGCCGGCGGCGGAGAAGGGGCTGGAACTACGCGTGGAGCCGGCCGGATCGCCGGTCGCCGTCGAGCTCGATCCGTCTGCGCTTGAGGAGGTCCTCGAGAATCTGATCGACAACGCCGTCAAATTCACGAAGGAGGGCGAAGTCCGGGTCGAGATCGGCCAGGAGAACGGCACGGCCGTCGTCCGCGTGGCCGACACCGGTGTCGGTATCGGCGCGGACTTCCTGCCGCAGATCTACGACGCCTTCAAGCAGGAAAGCGACGATCTCAACCGCGCCTTCGAGGGCGTCGGGTTGGGCCTGACGATCGCAAAGCGCCTCACCGAACTGATGGACGGGACGATCGAGGTCGCGAGCGTCCCCGGCGAGGGGACGACGTTTACGCTCCGCTTTCCCTCGGCGCGCGCGGAAGTGGGAGCGTGAGGGCGTCGGGCTCTGCCGGCGTTCGCATCACAAGCCGGTCAGCCTTGCGGGCTCGCTATCTCCTCATCACGACGGTGATCGCAGTGGTCGATGTGCTCAGCGTCGATCCGTCATAAATCCAGGCTACGTCGCGGATAAAGGTGTTGGCGGCGTGGTTGAACGTGACGGTCTGCCCGTCAATAGCGAAGGTGCCTTCGAATTCGGCTTCGAAGAAATCCGCTTCCTCATCTTCGTCACAGGTGCCGGGAATCGAGCAGGGGGCGCGGAGCACGCCGTCGTCGACGGATCCGTCTTCGTTGAGCGTCATCGAGAGCTCGCCGTCACCTTCCAGGATGTCGTGCGTTTCATCGTCGACGGTGAGCGTGAAGGTGTCCGCGCTCCACGTTCCCGCGACGGCGTCGAAGTCCTCGTCGTCATCGTCGGTGAGATCGCAGCCGGCGACCAGGAGGGCGAGAAGCAGGCATATGTGAGGTATGCGTACGAGCTTCATAGTCAGCGGTTGAGGATTTCATTAGGTGAGCGTCTGTCTAATGCAAGCGACGTCTC
>CAZQAS010000093.1:0-13823 GCA_964591285.1 uncultured Rhodothermales bacterium | reverse complement strand
CCCGTTCTTCTGAAATGCGATGATGTCGTACGGATCGACGCGATCGCCCTGCTCCATGCCCGGCGATCCTACCGGCATCCCCGGCACCGCTAGCCCGGAGATGTCGGGCTCCTCGCTAAGCATCTTCTTGATCTCTTCGGCGGGGACATGGCCTTCGACAACGTATTCGCCCACGACGCCGGTGTGGCACGACCGGAGATCGCCCGGTACGCCGTAACGCAGCTTCATCTTGGCCGTCTCGCGCGTATCGACCGACTTGACTTTGAAGCCGTTCTCTTCGAGATGATCGACCCACTTCGCGCAGCAGCCGCACGTCGGGCTCTTGTAGACGGTGATCGCCGGCAGGTCTTGTCCGGAGGACTGCCGGAATGCGATGATAGCAACCGCGATGCACGCACCCACCGCAAACGCCGCGAAAAGCCTGGATTTCTTCATGTCGATCGTCCCGGGGATGAAATGGAAAACCTAGATTCGTGAAAGGATCGATACGGTTGGATGTTCCATCGTTGCGCGCGGGTGCGGTGCGAGAGCGCATCGACAGGGGACGAACCGGAGAGCGAAGATAGGCACGCTACCGCGTCCACACGTTGTTCGTGCGCTCGACGTCCGGAAGGTAGCCGTCGGGATCGATTTCCACCCGCTGGACTGCCCCTTCCGGGAACTGGGCGGTGTGTGAGCGAGAGCCGTCGAGCCAAGCCTCGACCGGAATCCGCACCTGTTCCGTGCGACCGTCGTCGTAGGTGGCTCGAAGCAACACGGGCATGGGGACGAGACCGCGGTCGTCGATCGTCACCGTGTTCGCTCCCACATCGACCCGGGCGATCGCCTGGTCGAGCGTCCACGTCTCGAAGAAGAGCGGCTGCCAGAACCAGTCGAGCTCGCGTCCGAGGACGTCTTCGAACGTATTGAAGAAATCGTAGGGATACGGATGTTTAAAGGCCCAGCGCTCCGCATAGGTGCGGTAGGCGCGCTGGAAGTCATCCTCGCCCACCAATCCACGCAGTGCGTGCAGGATGCGGCCGGTCTTATCATATGATGCGGTGACGAGCGTCCGAACTGAGGAGAACAGATCGCCGTGGCGCATCACCTCAATTTCCTCGCCGCTGCCGGCCAGACTGAAGTAGCCCGTATTCGGCTGCCACGGCTCTTCCTCCGGCCAGAACGCATCGGCGGCCTCGCGCGTGTTGAACGTCGTCAGGCCCTCATCCATCCACGAGAAGTCGGTTTCCTGCGAGCCGACGATCATCGGAAACCACATGTGGCTGATCTCATGGACGGTCACGCCGAAGAGGGAGCGTGGCGTCCGATTGCCTCCCATGATCGTGATCATCGGATACTCCATACCACCGCCGACGACCCCTTCGACGCTCGTCATATGCGGATAGGGATACGGGATGATCAGATCCGATAAAAACTCGACGGCATACTGGCCGAACTCGGCCGCGCGCTCCCAGGATGCGGTACCGGGCCGGTAAAAGGCGTGGATCATGGAGCGGCCCTCGCCCGTGCGGGCATACGTCGCATCCCAGACATACTGGTCCGACGTGCCGAAGGCAAAATCGCGCACGCGCTCGGCGCGAAAGTGCCAGGTGAGCGTGCCCGATCCGGAGGCTACGGTAGCCGCTTTGCGCTCGCCCGCGGCGACGACGGCGATCGGCTCGTGGCTCTCCGCAGCACGGACGAGCCGCTCGCGCACGAAGGGAGCCAGCACGTCCTCCGTATTCTGAAGCTCCCCCGTCGCCGTGACCAGCCATCCCTCCGGAACGGTGATGCGCACGTCATAATCCGCGTGATCCATGTAAAATTCGGCCCACTGCCGAAACGGGTCGACATCCCAGCCCTGCACGTCGTCGTAGACAGCCATCTGGGGATACCAGTAACCGAGATAGAATACCTCGCCGTCGGTGCCTTCGCGAGGCGCGCGGCCCTCCGAGCGGATCTCGAAGCTCCAGGCCATGTCGAGGACCACGTCGTCGCCGGGACCGATGGGTGAGGGGGGGCGGATCTCCATCACGGTATTCTCGATCGAGTAGCCGACGCCTCGACGCGTTTCCACCAGCGGCCGGCCGTCGAGAAGCAATTCGCTGAGATGCATGCCGCCTGTAACTTGCAGCGCCGTGTTGCGCACGGCCCCCTCGGCGTAGATGTTCTGCCGGAGGTGTACGTAGAGGCGCGTCAGCGTATCCGGCGAGGCGTTAACGTATCGGATCTGCCCGGTGCCCCGAAGCATCTTCGTCGATGGGGACACGACGGCGTCAAAATCGTATTCCGCCGTATTGACCCAGTAATTCGGTCCGGGCTCACCGGATTCGGTGCGCGTGCCGGCCTCCACAGCCTCCGCGAAGGGCGCCGGAAGTAGTACGGGATAGGGAACGGGACGCTCGGCGTTCGACTGGCCAAACACGGGGACCGAAGCCCAGAAGCACGCAAGGAGGAGGACGGATCGCATCGTTATGTACTGAATGGGATGATCACGAGGCGGGCGTAATCACAAAAAATGGGATGATCGCAAGAACGGGGATGATCACGAGGCAACCGTCTCGAGCGGGATTCGGAGGGGCTCGCCCAACCGGCTCTCGCCGGCTTCTCGACCGTCGACCCACACCCGAAAGCGATCGTGCTCGCGCTCGACCGCGACGCGTCTTCCGCGGATCGCCACGTCATCGATTCGGAAGTGCTCAAGATCGAAGGGAAAGGGGTCGATCGTGAGGAGCTGCTCCGAAGGCCGGATGCCGCACACGTACTTGATGATGAGGTCGACGACCCAGGAGTGTTGGTAGTCGTCAACACCGCGATAGACCGATGCCTTGCCGATGAGCGGATCGTAATGCTCGAAACAATTTGGGCGATCGGGCGCGTCATCGAAAAACATCATCCGCACGAATCGCTCTATGAACTCGGCCGCGCGCTCGCGAAGCTCCGCATCATCGAAGCGAATGGCCGATTGCGCCAGGGCCTCGGCGACGTGGCTGTTGGCCATCGGCCAGACGCGCCCGTTCCATGGACAGTTCATCCTCCGACCCTTCCAGAACGGGCGTGCGCTGAAGTAGGGATCATCCATGCTCGAGGAGGGGACCGGGTAGGTCGACCAGAACTCTTTCGGATTAAGCAGGTGCTGCTTGAGGCCGGCCACGTGCTCCTCGCGCACCACGTCGGTCATATACGGATAGAAGCAGACGGCGGCCTTGACGTTCGTTCGTCGGCTTGAGCGCGGATCGACGTCCGAGAACATTTGAAGCTCCGAATCCCACATCTGATTGCGCATAGCCACGGCCGTGCGCTCGGCGGCCGCATTCCAGCGGCTCTCCTCGCCGCCGATCTTCAGCACGCCGGCGATCCGCGCGAGTAGCCGCTTGACCGCATAGATATACGTGGCCACGTCGACCCCCTTGAGGCGGAAATTCTCTCCCCAGTGGACCTGATCGGCTGCTTCGTCGACCGCGACGTAGCGGTGCATGTATTCCTGCCCCGTCTCGTAGTGGTTCAGGATGTCGTACAGGCCGCTGTCTTCGGGATCGCGTTTCGCCTGGAAGTAGGCGAGGTATCGGCTGAGGCCCTCGTATACGGAACGAAGAAAATCCTCATCCGGGTGAAGGAGGTGGACGTCCCACGCGTTGCCCCAGTTTGCATGATAGAAGCTCTCCTCGTGGCCGAAGCCGGTAAAGAGATGGCCGAAGAAGCTGCCGTCGGGCCGCTGGTTTTTGAGGAAATTCAGAAGGCTGCCGCGGGCGGTCGACGGATCCTGCATCCAGCGCATTTCCAGCATGTGGCACTGTGCGCTGTAGGTGATCAGCTTTCGGAAGTAGCCGGGACCTTCGTAGACGGCGGGGTGTGCGAAGTTGCCTTCCGGCTTTCGCGTGGTGAAGAGATTCAGGCCGTACCAGCGGTACCAGTAATATTTCTGCAGATGCGGATCGGAGCACGAGAATGCCGGAACGGACGAGAAGAAGTCCGCCCAGTTCTCTCGGCTGTCGGAGGCGAGATCGTCGCACTCGAGCGCGACCTGCACGGCCCGGGAGGCCTCGCTCGCCTCGGGGCCGGCGCTAAAGGCGACGCGAGCAGTTCGTGCTGCGCCGCGCGGAATGGCCAGCGAGGTATAGAGGGCGACGTAAATCGGCCCCCGCTCGTGTCCGAGCTGCTCACGGGATAGGGGTGATAGGCCGGGGGGCGCATCATAGAACGGCGTAAGAGACCATCTCGGCTGGAAGGGCGCCTCTTCGACCTGAACGGTCGCCGTGTGGGCCGGTCGCGGATGGATTCCGAGCGCACATTCGAATGCCGCATGCGGTTCGCCTTCCGGATGCCGTTCGATTCCCCACGTGTGGATTGCTCTCGAAGGAGCGGGAGGGGGTGCTTCATCGGAGCGATGTCTTAGCCGCTGCTCGCCATTCGGATCGTTCGCGACCATCGTCCACGCGACGACCTGGACGACGCGGTCACGGCCGGCATCGTTGCGGATCTTCAGCTCGCTCACGAGCGCGTCGTTGGGGAGGACGGCGCGCGTTTCGGCGGCCGAAATGCCGTCGTTCGAACGATAACTCTGCAGCAGATGTGAGGGGCGCCAGCGCCTGCTCGACGCGTGCAGCGGAAGTTCCACGCCTTGCTCGTCGAGCAGCGTCACCGCGAAAACCGGTGAGATCTCGTGATGATAGTAGTGCGCTTCGTCCCAGAAGCCGGGCATTTCCAGCCATTCGGGATATCGGGGCGTCCAGACGAGCCTGTCGCCGCCGCCGAGATACCATTTGTCCGAGCGCGACAGGTACGCGTCGACGTTGAGGTCTTCAGCCCTTGACACGGGTGTGGGGATCCCCTACTTTTTGAATGTTCAATATGAATTGAATCGGTTCGACGTAGTTCAGGCAAAGAACGACAGCGCGCCGGTGGAAATCAAGGTGAATGGCTGATCGACCCAATGTCGTATTCCTGCTCGCAGACCAGCTCCGATTGCAATCCTGTGGCTATTCCGGCGGGTACGCAGAGGATCCGGACCCTTATACGCCGAATCTTGACGCACTGGCGGAGGAGTCGGCCGACTTTCGAAATGCCGTCGCCGTAAACCCGGTCTGCTGTGCCTACCGCGCGAGCCTCTTTACGGGCAAGTACCCGAGCAGCACCGGCATGGTGATCAACGAACTCCGGGCGATGCCCGACCCGGACGCCATCGCGCACGTGCTCGCTCCCGCCGGCTATCACACCGGGTATATTGGCAAATGGCACCTCTACGGCAAGGATCACACACCCGAGCAGCAGTTTATCCCACCGGGTCCCCATCGCCTCGGTTTTGACGACGAGTGGGCCTCCTTCAACTTCAACCACGAATACTACAAGGGCTTCTACTATCGCGACACGGTCGATCGGATCGACGTCGCCGGATACGAGCCGCACACGCACACGGATCTTGCGATTGACTTCCTTCAGCGCGCTTCGAACGACGAGCAGCCCTTCGCGCTCTTCGTCTCCTACGGTCCTCCGCACGATCCGTGGGACTGGGACAACTGCCCCGAGACGTTCAACCATCTCTTCCGAGGCACGTCCTTTCCCGATCCGCCGAACTATCGGGACGGCCACGCGCGCTACTGGCACCCCGAATGGGACGAACAGTGGTGGATCGCAAACTGGAAGCCGCACCGAGAGCGCTATCGTCAGGTGTATGCCGCGCAGACGGCCAGTTTGGATTGGGAGGTCGGTCGCGTGCTGCATGCGATGGCGGACCTCGGGCTCGATAATGATACACTGGTCGTCTTCACGAGCGATCACGGTGAGATGTTCGGCTCGCAAGGGCGCATCGCGAAGAAAATCTTTTACGAGGAAGCGGCGCGTGTGCCGTTCTTGATGCGCCTGCCCGGCCGCATTCGCTCCGGACTCCGCGACGCGTGTCTCAACACGCCCGACATCGCGCCGACGCTGCTCGGAATCCTCGGCATTGACGTGCCGCCCTCCATGGAGGGCACGGACTTGAGCTTCGTCGCGGAGACCGGCGAGGGACCCGAGCCGGAGGCCGCATTCATGCAGGGCATGGGCCACACCTTCCAGTGGCACGACGGCGACGAGTGGCGGGCCGTTCGCACCAAGCGTTTCACGTACGCCCGGATGCTGGCGGACGAATCCGAGTACCTGTTCGACAACGAGGTGGATCCGTATCAAACCGACAATCTGATCGCCGCGGCGGGGAGTACCGACGTCCGCGAGCGGCTCTCCAGATGGATGGACGAGAAGATGAGTGCGCTCGGAGATCCGTTTAAGCCGACAACCTGGTACCGAGGGCGTTGGGTGGAGGATCGGGAGATACGTCGCAGCGCGGCAACGAAATCCGAGCGACGACCGTCGACAGGCTCAGGAACGTAGCAGAAGGAAACGCAAGACATGTCCAAACCGACGATAGACGACGTCGCCAAGAAGGCAGGATATTCGAAGGCGACCGTCTCGGCCGTCATCAACGACTCCGACTCCGTCAAGGACTCCACCCGCCGGAAGATCCTGGACGTGATGGAGGAGCTCAACTACCGACCTCGTGCCTCCGCACGGCGTGGCTTTCGATCGGTCTCCAGCAAGACGCTCGGGGTCATCATCAAGGAGGTCGACAACCCCTACTACGCTGAGGTCATTTCCGGCGCCCGCGAGTATGCCAACAGTAAGGGCTACACGCTCCTGGCCGCCAGCTCGGAAGGTGATCTGTCTTCCGAGCAGCGGATTGTGGACGTGATGAAATCGAAAGACGTCGACGGATTGATCATCATTCCGCTTACCGACGACGGCGCCGATCTCTCCTATCTTTTCGAACTGAAGCGGCGCAACTTTCCGTTCGTACTCCTCGAGGAGATTCGCGGCGTCCGGGCGAGCGTGATCGACATCGACAACGTGGCGGCATCGAAGATGGCCGTTAAATACCTGATCGATCAGGGGCATACGCGCATCGTTCACTTTGCAGGGCCGGCCTATTCGGCCCACAGCCAGGAGCGCATCGAAGGCGTGCGCGCCGCCTACTCGGAGTCACAGCTTGTCTTCGACGACGGGATCATCGTGCCGGTCGGAGCACATCTGGAGAACGGGTACGAGGCGGGATTGGGGTATTTTAAGGATCTGGATGTGAAGGCGCGTCCCACGGCCGTCACCTGCTATAACGACCTCGTCGCGCTCGGGCTGCTGCGTGCTCTCGGCGAGCTCGGGATCTCCGTGCCCGACGACGTCGCCGTCATCGGGTGTGATGACATCGACATGCTGCAGTACCTGCCGATCCCCTTGAGTTCCGTACGCATTCCCAAGCGGGAGATGGGGCGCCGGTCGGCCGAGGTGCTCATCCGGCACATGGAATCCGACGACCGCGTTCCACCGCAGAAGATCTTTCTAGACGCGGAGCTGGTGGTCCGTGGCACGACGCGTGTGCAGCAGATGGACAATCCTGCCTAATCACACCGCCTCTCGCAGGTGGTGCGCACGCCGGGCACCTTTAGCCTCTGGTGACTAGTTCTGCGTCGCGCGGTTCGCCGGCGTCCCGACGAGACATGGAGCATTCCACCTTGACTTTGAACGATCCTGAAGATACCTTGCCTTTGGTTCAAAATTTACCGAACCGGTTCAACATATGGTTCGGGTTCCGGCATGCGAGCGCCCAAACCCCATGCGTTTAGGACCTGCACCGAGCAGTACGCCACAACCTGGAACATCCCTATTCCGCAGCTTGACAGGAGGATCATGACACTACGGCTACGACAGCTCACCCACTGCATCGCCATCCTACTTCTCACTGCCTTTACGTCTGCGACGATCCATCATGCGTCGGCGCAGGAGACCATCGGAGGTCCCTACACCGCCGATACCAGCACGGTCGTTCTGCTTCACTTCGACGGCGACTACACAAATGAGTCGACCCTCGAGGTGGCCGATGGCGAACCGACCGGTCTCGTTAGCTTTCAGGACACCAGTGCGCAGAGCGGCCTCGGTCAGTCGATCTACATCGACAACAACAACGAAGACTTCAACTTCGTGACCGTGGCCGACACCCCCGCCGTGGACCTCACAGGCGACTGGACTATGGAGGCGTGGATGAACGTCGACGAGTTCAATGATTTCAACAACTTCCCGCGGCTCATCTTCAAGCCGGGTGATCCGGTGTTTCTGTCGAACTGGTACCTCGCGCCGCACAGCAACGGCTACGTGCGTGGGGGATTCCGTCACGACGGCGGCTCCTGGCACAATCACGACACGCAGAGCGGTATCATCGGTGAAGATACCTGGTACCATCTCACCTACATCCGCGACACGGAGCGCAACGCGACGATCCAGCTGATCCACGATCAGGACGGCAACCTGATCCTCGCGGAGAAGGCGATGTATCCGGAGGGCGTCAACCCGGTCACGACGGAAGAGCCGATCTACGTCGGGGTGAATCCGGGGAACAACAGCATGAAGTTCATCGGCCACGTCGACGAAGTCCGCATCTCCAACGTCGTCCGCGAATTTTCCGACGTGAACGTTGCATTTATCTCCGACGTCACCTCGCTGGAGAGCCAGTCGTCAGAGACCCCGGACTATCCCGTCAGCGCGACAGTTGACCTCTTCGGCCCGGGGAATCTCGAAGTCCTGCTGCAGTACCGAATCGACGGCGGCGCCTTCCAGCAGATCGCCATGACAAACGCCGAAGGCGATACGTACGAGGCAACGATCCCACAACAGGAGGGCGGTTCGACGGTAGAATACTACGTCGACGTACAGGTAGACGGGGAAACAAACGCTACGTCACCTTCGAATGCCATCGACGCGGAGAACTACTACAAGTTCAACGTCGTCGTCCCGGATCAGCAGGTTCTTGCGCTGGATTTCGAGACCGGCAGTGGCGAGCCGGTCGATAGTTCCGATTTCGGGGACCAGCACACCGTTGAGATCGTCGGCAACGAATCGTACTCGACGGATGCCGCGGAGGGTACGTACTCGTTCGAGCTCGACGGTTCCACGCACCTCGAGATCAACGAATCTCCGTACCTGATCAGTCCGACCACCACGGTCGATCTCTGGTTCAAGGCCACGGCAATGCCGGATTCGAGCACGCGCCTCGTTGCCAAAGAAGGCACCGATGATTGGACGCAGGCGAACTATCAGGTTTGGTTCGGTGCCGACGGCGTGCTGAACGGCTCCGCCGCGCCCGGCCTCGCATCCGTGACCCTCGATACGACTATCACGACAGATACGTGGTATCGCGTCGTGTACATGATCTCAGCTGGGGCCGCGTCACTGCAGCTCTGGAACGACAGCGGCGAGTTGCTCGACGCACAGTTGACGACCGTCGCGAGCGAGCCTCCCGTCGCTGAAGGACCGTTTCGCATCGGTCACGCCGGAGAAGGCACCGATCCGTTTTTCACGGGGCTCGTAGACGACGTTCAGATCTACAACTATCCGGCCGTCAACGGACCGCTCGCGATCGTGGACGTGACGCAGCTCCCGGCGCAGTCGTCAGACGACGAGAACTATCCCGTGTACGCCGACGTCCGTCACGCCGGCGCCGGTGAGGTGAACGCACGCCTGTATTACGAAGGAAACTTCGGCTGGAGCTTCATCAACATGGAGCGGATCGAGGACGGGCAGTTCTTTGCCAACATCACGACGCAAGAAGCGGGCAGAATTGTGCCGTACTACGTCACGGCCAGTGCCCCCGGAGATTTTGCGGACGAATCACCCGACAACGCCGATCAGGAAGACAACAACTACACGTTCGGCGTCTTTGAACCTTTCACCAAGGTGCTTGAGCTCGATTTTGAGGAGGGCTCCGGTACACCCGCCGATGCGTCGATGTACGCAGCGAGTCAGCCCGTGGAGCCCTTCGGCGATCCGCAGTTTTCGGAGGACGCCGCCTTTGGAGACTATTCGCTCGAGCTCGAGGGCGACTCCAGCTATCTCGAGATCGACTCGCCTTTCCTGTCCGCCCCGGAGTTCACGGTCGATTTCTGGTTCAGCGCCGACGAGATAAAGGGCGGTGAGCGGATGGTCATCAAACAGGGGGATCCCGCAACAACGGGTGCATGGCACCGGCCGAATTATCAGATCTTCCTGCGCGGAGCAGGCGACGTACGCGCTGCCTCCTTTACCGTCGATGACGGACTCAACGGTGGCAATCTCGACTTCGACAGCACACTCGTGACGGAGTCGTGGTATCACCTGACCTACGAGTACGACGTCGACACGGCATACGTCCAGCTGCGTGACGCGGACGACAATATCGTCGAAGAGGTCGGTTACGTGCCGAACACGCCCGCAGCGGTTACGAACGGACCGTTTCGCGTCGGCGTCGGCGGAAACGATAATAACTTCAACGGTCGGATAGACCGCGTTCGCGTATTCAACTACGCCGTTTCGCAGCGGGCTCCGGCAATCGACTCGGTCAGCACGTATCGACACGCCCAAGACGTCGATGCCGCACCGTATTCCATCGATGCGTTCGTAGAAGGCGATGCGGACGTGACGCTCCACCACCGCGTCGACGGTGGTGAATGGCAAACGGCGGAGATGCAGGCCGGCACCGAAAATGAGTACAGCGCGGAGATTCCCGCTCAGGCCTTCGGAACGGTCGTCGAGTACTACGTCTCGGCAGAGGACGAATTCGGAAACCGCGTGACCGATCCGGCCACTGCAGAATCGGAGAACGTCTACCGCGAACTTCTCGTCGCGGGCCAGGAAGAATTGGTGCTTGATCTGACTTTCGAGGAGGGTTCAGGCACGCCCGAAGATCAATCGGCCTTCAGTCATGAGGTCACCATGGTCGGCAATCCAACCTACTCGACGGATGCGGCCGGCGGCGAATACTCGATGGCATTCGCCGAGGACGATTCGAGCTATCTCGAACTGTTCTCGCCCTTCCTGTCGTCCCCGCAGTTCACCGTCGATTTCTGGTTCAAGGTGGACAATATGGAGGGCATCGGCGGCGCCCACATGGTGGCGCAGCAGGGAGATGAAACGACAACCGGCAACTGGTGGCAGCCTACCTATCAGGTCTTTCTGCATCAAGCCGGCGTGCTGCGGGGCGCCACGTTTGTCGAGGGAAGCGGTCTGAATGGCGGCAACCTCGAAATCGAAAGCACGATCGAGGAAGGCGTATGGTACCGGGCCATCTATGAGTTCAACGAGGATTCGGCACGTGTACAGGTTCGCGATGTGGATGACAATGTCGTAGACGAAGTCTCAACCACGGGTGGCCAGGCGGCCACGACGCGTGGAGCGTTCCGCATTGCGCACGCCGGATTCGAGGAGCATAAATACTTCATCGGCAAGATCGACAACGTCCGCATCTACAACTACGCCATCAATGCCGACGAGGTCGGCGTGGGTGCCGAGGACGAAGAGGTGCCGAAGGAGTTTGCTCTCAAGCAGAACTATCCGAATCCCTTCAATCCAACCACGACCATCGAGTACACGCTGCCGGCCGCTGCCGATGTGACGTTGAAAATTTTCGACGTGCTCGGTCGTGAGGTCACCACGCTCGTCGACAGCTCGCAGCCCTCCGGTCGCCACGAAGTCACCTTCCGGGCGGACGGCCTAGCCAGCGGTCTGTACTTCTACCAGGTCGAGGCGGAGGATCAGGTACTCGTAAAGAAGATGATCCTGATGAAGTAGGAATCGTTCGGGGCCGGCGTGAAGGGGATTGCGCTGTGGGTCGGCCTCGCCTGAGAACGGGCGCAGCCGCCGGGGCGCAGATCCCCGGCGGCTGAATGCTTCCAGAGTCCAGCAGACGAAAAGCACGAAACCATGAGAAGCGCGACTACCAATATGAAATGCATCGCTACCAACCTTGGGACGGCAACGCTCGTGCTCCTTTTGACCTCGTTGGTGTTCGCAAATCGGGCGGATGCCCAGGAAGAGATCGGTGGCCCGTATGAGCCCGACAGCGCGACCGTGCTCCTCCTCCACTTCGACGGCGACGTGACGAACGCCACCGAGCAGACCGCTGATGCCGAAGGCACGGGCAGCTACAGCTTTATTCAGGATCCGCAGATGGAGGGCCTCGGCCAGCAGCTGCGCGTCGACAACGACTCCCGATCCGACTCGACGTACTTCATCGTTCCGGACACCTCCACGCTTGACCTCACCGGAAGCTGGACGATCGAGCTCTGGGTGAATGTCTTCACCTACGGTGATACGAACGACGACTGGCGTTGGCAGCCTCGCCTTATGTTCAAGCCGGGCGAGGAGCAGTTTTTCTATTCGAACTACTTCATCACGATGTGGGGCGGGCCGCAGCATTTCCGGACCGGATACTACACGGAGTCCGGCGATTCGTGGCAGGAGATCGAATCGCCCGACAACAGCATGAGTCCAGGAAGCTGGTTCCACATCACCTTCATCCGCGATACGACGAAGCAGGTGATCGTGCAGATGCTGCATGACGTGAACCGTGAACTCGTCCACTTTGAATCGCAGCCCTACGACGCCATCACCGGCGCACCGCCGCTCGTGAACGACAACCCGCTCTACATTGGCGCTTATCCGGGCGGGAATGCTGCCTATTTCCTCGATGGGTTCCTCGATGAAATTCGCATCAGCAACGTCGTGCGCAACTTCCCCGTGCCGCCGGTCATCACCGACATCTCGCAGCCGCCGAACCAGCTCAGCGGTGAGTCCGTCGAGATATCGGCGAATATGACGACGATTGGAGAGGCCGAGATTCAGAACGCAACGCTCCACTATTCCGTCGATGGCGAGACGTGGCAGACAACCTCCATGAGTGCGGGCGCGGAGGAGACCTACACGGCCACGGTGCCCGGACAGGAAGTCGGCACCGTCGTGAGCTACTACGTCTCCGCAGAGACCGACACCGGCCTGCGCGCGACGGTGCCCGCAGGCGCGGAGGATGAGGAGGCGCCGGTCCTTTACAGTTACGCGGTTTGGGAGCCGGAGACGCAGACGCTCGACCTCTCCTTTGAGGAGGGCGAAGGCTCACCTGTCGACCACTCCATCTACGAGAACGAAGTCATCGCCTACGGCGAGCCCGAGTACGTAGAGAGCGACCGCGAAGGAAGCGACTGGGCGCTGCGGTTCGACGGCATCGACGATCACCTCGAGATCGAGGCTCCCGCTCCGTTCGTCAACGGCGAGGAATTCGTCGTCGACTTCTGGTACAACGCGGACACGCTGATGGAAAGCCAGGGACGCTTTATCATCAAGGAAGGCTTCCCGAACGAGCAGGACTTCACATATCAGGTCTGGAGCAGTGGAGGGGGCGACGTCACACCTGCCTCGTATGTCCCCGGACAGCAGACCGGCGGATCACGCACAGGGGGGTTGACCGGTTTCGACTCGACGTACACTGCCGGGCTCTGGTACCGGGTCGTGCACGTCATGCAGTCGGACACGACCTACGCACGACTCTATGATGGAGATAACGCGCTGATCCAGGAGGTCGGCGGGCCGATCGAAGGCAACGTCCATCAGGGCACGGGACCGCTGCGCATCGGGGTCTACACGCCGTCGCTCGACGATGAAGGAATTCCCGTCGGGCCGGTGTTCAAAGGGGTCATGGACGAGATCAAGGTCTACAACTACGTGCCGTCTGAATACGCAATCGTTACGGCCGCGGAAAACGATGAGCTTCCGCAGTCCGTGGTGCTGCGGCAGAACTTCCCGAATCCATTTAACCCCACGACCACGATCCGCTACGTGCTGCCCGCCGCAGAACGAGTGCAGATAGGCGTCTATGATGTCCTCGGCCGAAGGGTCGCTACACTGGTGGACGACGTAATGCCGGCCGGTGAGCACCAGGTTCGCTTCGACGGTGAAAAACTGGCCAGCGGCACGTACTTCTATCGCCTGACGACCGAGAGTTCGACCAGGTCGCGAAA
>CAZQAS010000092.1:0-14121 GCA_964591285.1 uncultured Rhodothermales bacterium | reverse complement strand
TCTGGATGAACCGGGGATTTGCCGCGTCGTCCCCGAGCTGCCGGCGGATCTCTTTTATGCACTGTGTGAGGGCGCTGTCGCTGACCACGACGTCGTTCCAGACGTCATCGAAAAACCGATCCTTCTCGACAAGGCGGCCATGCTCCCGAACAAGGAGGACGAGCGCATCGAAGTACCTCGCGTTGAGGTCCAGACGTTCTTCCTCAAGTAACAGCTCCCGGTTGGTGACGTCGAGGGCGAAGTCGCCGAAACGGTAGATCGGGGTATCCTGCACGATGCTCACGTAATGCTCAGATGTCGCTCATGCCGCTCACGAGCTCTAGCGTCATATTACGGGCGAATGGTCACGCCTGCAATGCGGGAGCGACCTCGCGGAAGGCATTACGATCAAATCGAACGATTAGACGACCATGACGCTAAAGCATGACATTGAGACGGCGAGCGGAAATCCTGCCGGCCTCGAGCGCCTCTACAGGAGCTCGCAGTCAGAAGGAAACGAAGCGGCATTTATAGAAGCCCTCCGGCAATGCGAAGAAGAGCACCCGGGTGACGTCCTCTTAGAAGCCTGGGCCCACCGGCTCGGCTTGCCGGCGGCACGTGAAAAAGATGATCGCGGTCGCGCTCGGCATTGGTGGATCATCATCGGCGCGAGTGTTCTGCTCGGCGTATTGAGTGCCCTGCTGGCGCGCGGCAGGCCTCCGGTTCCGATCCCGGATGAAGCCCACGTGCTGTTCTGGGTGGGGTGGGGGCCGCTCGTGGCTGTCGGCCTTCTCGCCTACCTCGCCTGGGCCCATCGTTCGACGAAAAGTCTGACGCGATATGCCGCTGCGGCCGTGACCATTCTTGTGGCGTCCCTCTACGTGGGGCTCACGATCGGTGATAGAACCGACGACGTCGCGATGCTGGGCGCCCTCCACCTACCGTTCGTATCCTGGGCCGTCGTCGGAGCGGCGCTCTGTCTCGGCTATCCGAATCCCGGAAGGGAGTCCTTCTCATATCTCGTTAAGTCCGTCGAGGTCATGTTGACGGGGGGCATCTTCTTCGGAGCCGGGCTGATCTTTGTCGGGCTTACCTACGGCATCTTCGCCGTACTCGGGATCGAGCTCCCCGAGGAAGACCTCCAGGTGGTTGCTGCCTGGGCCGTAGGTGCCGTCCCGCTGTTGGCGATCGGCAGTGTGTACGATCCCGCCGTGTCGCCGGCGGCGCAGGACTGGCACGCCGGACTGACGCGCACGCTGCGAATCCTCGCCCGGCTGTTGCTGCCGCTCGCCCTGGGTGTCCTGCTCGTCTACGTCCTGTGGTTCATTCCGGTCTACTTCCGAAAGCCTTTCGAGGAGCGGGAGGTCCTCATCGTCTATAATGCCACCATACTCGCCATAATGGTCCTGCTGGCGGTCGTCGTCTCGGGCCCGGTCGACGCACGATCCGTCGGGCGGAGGTCTCCCTTCCAGTACGCCGTCTTCGGACTAGGCGGACTCACCCTGATCCTGAACGTGTATGCATTGGCGGCGGTCGCCGGCCGGATGCTCGAATCGGGCTTGACTCCGAACCGGTTTGCCGTTATCGGATGGAATGTCACAACGCTGCTGATCCTGGCATCGGTGGGCGTTCGGCTGTGGAAAGGTCGCCGGCAGCCCTGGATGTCCGTCTTTCGCGAATCGATAGGTCTGGTTGCTACGCTCGCCGCGGTCTGGGCCGTCGCGCTGCTGATCGCGCTTCCGTTCTTAGGCTAGCCGGGGAGCGGCGGGCAGCTTCGCTCGCTGAATGAGTGCATCGAGTGCCCTCGGTATGCGCGTTGCAGACGGTTCCGCCTCGCTGCGCCTCCATAGCGTGAGAACGCTTTTGTTGGATGTTGGTATAGACTCGCCCCACCGCTTCGTACATCCTCTGGTAGCGGATGACGATTCATTTGCATGCCAGTCCACGTCCCGCCGTCGTGCCCGATCGATTCGAAAGTCTACAGGCTCTGCGCGGCGTTGCCGCACTTCTGGTCGTCGTCCTGCATGCCTGTGTCACGCTGGAGAAGTACGGCTCGGGAGCCGGCACGTTGTTCGGTGATTTTAGGATCGGTCATTCCGGCATCGACCTGTTCTTCGTACTGAGCGGGTTTCTCATGATGTGGACCACCGCAGGCAGACGAGGATCGGCGGCTGAAGCATGGTCCTTTCTCAAAAGACGGGTCGTCCGCGTCTATCCGACCTACTGGCTGTACTTCATACTCGTGCTCGCAGCGGCATTCATCAGACCCGAATGGGTAAACTCGTCGGCTGCTGCTCACGCGAGTCTGTTCAAGTCGTTTTTTCTCCTGCCCGACGAGGGCATGACCCTCGTAATGGTTGCCTGGACGCTCGAGTATGAGGTGTTCTTCTATGCGCTGTTCGGCCTTGCGATGTTCGTGTCTATCCGGCATCGGCTCGCAGCTCTGCTTGGGTCCATCTCACTACTTGTTGCGGCCGGATTCGTGCTCCCCTCGGACACGGCCGAAGCGCGTGTGATGCTGAGTCCCATGCTGCTGGAGTTTGCAATGGGCGCTGTTCTGGGGGCGATGCACGCACACAGAAAATGGCCACACGGAAAAGTCTACCTCGCCGCAGGTGTTCTCTTGTTGGCGGCGGAAGGTCTCGGGTACTCGTGGTTGTCACTCCTCGGTCTGTCGGAGGGCGCCCTGTCGAGGCCGCTTACGTACGGGCTCGCTTCCGCGCTGGTCGTGCACGGAGCTTGTGCGTGGGAGAAGAGCGGACGGTTTCGTTGTCCATGGATGATCCGAAAAATCGGAGACTCCTCTTATACGCTCTATCTCTCGCACATCCTCGTGCTGTCGGCCCTTGGGCGGGTGTGGGCGTCAGCGGGCATGAATCGTTTTTCAGATGATCTATTCATCACGGTTCTGATTTTCGCAAGCGTCTTGTTCGGCTTGATTGCATACGAGTTCGCTGAGAAGCCACTCGCCGCGAAAGGCAGGGACCTGATCCGCGGCCGGGAGCGTCGCCAATACGCGCCTGTGTGAGTCGGCAACGCGCCGTGTCGGAAGTATCCTTTCGTCAAAAACCCGAATACCCCCTCCGCGGTCCGCAGCTGGAACGAATGTGGTGGATTGACATCGTCTAAAATCTTGTGTTCACGACGTTGTTGTAGGTCGAGCCTATACGGTATCGAAATCCAACCGAAGCCGATAATTCGTAGTTGGTAGCCAGCTGACGCCTTCGGAGGAGTACTTCTTCGAGGCTCGCTTGTCCCTTTTGGAGATTTATCTGATCGTGGACCAGATCGATCTCCATTCCAAAGTCGACCGAGAGGCCCCTGGTTAGTCGTAGTTCGACGCCGGCTCCGGTTTCGAATCGGTACTTGCTGAGGTCGTGCAGATACTGGGAAAGCTCGATGCCGAATCGGATCTCACCCCACGGCTGCGTGACCTCATAACGTGTATCGAGGGCGTGCTGGGCCAGCAGCTCGGATGTCTTATCGAAGATCGTGGTGTCGTAGTACTGGACGCTGCTGCCGCCGATCAGGTAGGCAACGGTGAGCTGGCGCCTGGTCGCTTCCCTGTACGGGAAGAGGCTGTACTCGACGCCGGGTCTGACGCGGAAGCGTATCTTTACGTTGTCGAACGTCGACGAATAGAGGTCGCCGAATAGTCCGAGAGACCAGTGCGGCGTGACGCTTTTAATGACGTAGCTGTCGAATCCGTCGCGACGCGACGTGCTCGTGATGGTCTCATCTTCCTGTTCGAACCGTTCGAAGTTGTAGTTGAAGTAGGGTCGGAGGCGGATTTTCCATTGCTCGGCGACGCGATCGACGGACAGACCATATCGTGCGTCGAGCTCAACCTGTGACGATTCCATGTCGCCCCAGGCATCCCCATAGAACTCGATGGTCCAACCATTCCATGGGTCTTCAGCCGGACCGAAGGTCTCGTCACCGGTTTCGTCCATCGTCAGCGTTAGCTGCCGTGCGACGGAAGACTGCATGAGGTACGGCACGAGGGCGACCTTGAGGGTCCGCAGCATTCCCTGACGTTTCACGTCGTCGGTAGCAGATGCGGAGGCGGTATAGGTCATCGAGTGATTCTGCCCATCGAACGGACCGAGTCCGATGAGGTCGAATGTGAAGCGCTCGCCCCCGGCGCCTGCGCCTACGCGGGTCACCAGGACGTGCACATCAGCCGACTCCCGATCTCTGACGTAATCGACGAACGTCATCTCCTGCCGGATGAAGGTTTCGTCGCACGAGCTGCAGTCCAGGAATACCGCCGGGCGCCGCTCCAATACCCAATCGGCGGCATCCTGCGCTCGCGCTCCGTCGGCGCATACCATCAACAGCATCGCGACGAGCGCGGCACCACGAGCAGACGCCGCAGCATTGATGAAAAGATTTTTGCATCCAAAGGCCGATATAGTTCTCGACATGTAATAGAGGCGTCTACTATCGAAAAATAACTGTTACTCCCGAAGCTTGAGAGCTTGGGTTTGAGGGATCTGCGTACATGTCATTCGACACGACGAATCGGTCGACGCGGGCACCGTCTTCGCGATAGGCGATCTGGATTGTGTTGGTGCCCGCCCGGAGTGGAAAGACGGCGATTTCGTTGTCGTCGTCGGAGTCATGGACGAACTGCCACATCCAATCATCATCGTGGACCAGCCCATTCCAGCGGACCCAATCCGAGCCGTTCGCCCGGATCCAGAACGAATCATCGTCGCTGCGGCGGGCCATAGCGCGCGCCCAGACGATGTAGTGACCGTCCTCGGGCACTTCGAATTCGTACGTTGCACGCCCGTCATCGGGAACGCGGTCGCGGTTATTAAATCCTCGGGCCGCAGAAACATAGAGGCGACCCGAGGCCTGTTCGTCCGTTCGAATCTCCAGCGGCGCGATGATACGAGTTGGCTCCTCCGCCTCAAGTCCGATCGAGATCGTAGTTTTGGGTGGAGGAAGCGGCGAGCGCCCCCTCGGAATCAGATCCGGATCGGAGGACATAAACACCGCGTCGAGACGAGTGCCGTCCTCTCTGTTATGAAACGTGAGCGTGTGAATGCCGGAATCGAGCTGCAGGGGCTCTCCGGATCTGTCGACGACCGGCAGCCACGTCCATTGCTTGACAAATCCAGATTTGTCCGGCGCCAATACGTCCCATCGAAATGCGTCGCTGCCATCGACCGAAATGAAGAACGAGTTGTCATTGTGATGATCGCCGATTACCCTGGCCCATACAGCCCGGCTGGCGGACTCCTGTAGATCCACCTGAAAGGAAACACCGCCAGGCCCGCCATCGGGTGGATCATGTCCGTCCTGATCGGGCACGACCACGTACCGTCCGCCAGAGGCACGGTCGTCCTCCTTTACTGTCATGGGAGCAGTCATCGTCCCATTCTCGGCTTCCATCGTAAGCGTGAACGCAGGTTTTTCCGACGGGCGCTTATCTGCATCGAGAGGTAGGGTCTCCGAACTCGAGTCGATGCCGGAGTCACTGGACGCAGTTCCAACCGCAGGCGGAGGGGCCTTTTCTGGATCCTCCGTACCACCGGCTAGCTGGAGGGCCGCCGCTCCAAATGCGGGCACGGCGACGACGAGCAGAACGAGAATAAATGCTGTGCGGGAGATGGAAGTCCGATCCACATTTGGATCGAGAATGGCGAGAACGCGCGCCTTTAACCCTTCCCGCTCGGCCATCCTCAAACCACCGGACAGCAGGCGCCGACTGTGGACGAGCCGGGCGATTTCGAGCAACAGCTCTGCATAATCCTGTGATGCCGTTCCGCTCCGAATGACAGCGTCATCGCACGCCAGCTCCTGTTCGGTACGCAGCCGCTCGCGAGCGATCCAGACGAGCGGATTCGGCCAGTAGAAGATGCAGGCCAATTCGGACATAAGGTGCGGTATGTAATCGAGGCGGCGAATATGTGAGAATTCGTGCATCAGCACGATGCGCTGTTTTCGCCGATCCCACTCGGTGGCATCTACCGGCAGGATTACCACGGGGCGGACGATTCCCCACGTCAACGGTACGTCGACCTGACCGACCAGCACACGCGGTACGCCACGCAAATTCATTTCACGGGCGATCGAAGCAGCCAGATTCCAGATCGGCGTCGTCGATACGGCGTGCTTTGTGGCACGCCTGATACGTACCAGCTGCAGCAAAAAGATGAAGCACAGCCCCAAGACACCCGTCAGCCACGCGCCCATGAGATAACGGGCCACGTTATACGTCTGTGCCGGCGCCGATACGAAGGCATCATCAGCGCCGGTTCGCGGTGTCGTCGGCTCCATAACGGCGGTCGCCTCGTTATCCACGCCGCCGTGCATCGCGACCGGCTGTCCGCCGGCATCCTCAGCGGCCGGGAAGTAGGACTGCGAGATCGCCTCGAGCCGCAATACGTCGATCTCCAACGGAGGCATCCAGGCGGAGATCAAAGGAAGTGCAAGGATCGCCGTGAACGCCGTGCTCCACAATGCGTGGCGAAGGCCGGCCGACCGACTTCGCAGCATCCAGGAGAATACCCATGCCACGATTAGAATGCCCCCTGCCTTCAACAGCAGCGACGACCCGTACATGACCACGTCAGCGTGGTTTGCGGCAAGCTCCGTAAAGACAGGGTCAGTCATTTGGCATCTCGTCGTCTCCTCCTTCCCGCGCCTCGGCGATCCATTCCGCGATTTCGTCCAGGTCGGCTTCAGACAGCTTCTTCTCCGACATCCCTAGCAAACTGAGGATTGCCCTCGAAGGCGAACCGTCGTAGAAGGTCCGCAACAAGTGGCGCGTCGCCGAGCGCTTGACCTGCTCGAGCGAGTGTGCTGGTGAATAGAGGTATCGTGGACCGTCCTCACGGTGCCGCACGTACCCCTTGTTTTCGAGGATGCCCAGCGTCACCCGCACGGTGTTGTACGATGGATCGTCAGGCATCTTGGCCACGACCGCGGAAACGCTCGCCTCACCGAGACGAAACAGTGCATCCATGATCTGACTTTCCCGTCGGCTGAGGTGCAGGTGAAGCAGTTCGTCAATTTCCATCAAGCAATCCTACCGTGTGCCCGCAGTGCCATGGCGAAAATAGCGGCATGTAAATAACTTTGCATAGAACGTAGCGAAATCGTCGTCGTAATTCAATCGACCATCATTTCCCGGGGCGACGCGGTCCGAAGCAGCTTCATGAAGGGTGTGTCGGGCGAACCGCATCAGCGAAATATATTAAGGTGCGCCCGCGCAACGCGCTGGATACTATTACGTATCCCGCACTTTCCCGCCCGGACTCATGGGCGACTTCCCACATCTTCTCGATCATCTTGCAGGCGCAAGCTTGCAGCATTCGCACATGACTACACGCGTTCACGTTCTTATTCTGATCATCGTCCCCGTCATGGTCGCGGGGGTCTTTGCCGGCTGCACGTCCGCTCGGATGCCGGTCGATGAGTCGCTCGCCGACGGCGAGTACTGGGTCGTCGAGGGCCGCCAGGGCTGGAAGATCCGCGAGCGCCTCTCATTCGGGCCGTACACGGCAGATTCCATTGACCGCTCCTGGACGAAAGGCAGGGGGCTCGTCATAAATGAGCTGGAGCTCAACCGGCGCCGCCAGACTTTTTCGTTCACGCTCGCTGGCAACGGCGCGCCACTATATTCGGTCGAGTGCGGGGTGCGCCTGCGACACGGCGAAATTAACACGCCGATCGTGGATGTTCAGTTCAGAAATCGATCGGAGATGGACTGCACCGCAAACCCAATCGAGCAGGATCGGAGCGCATGGACGCTGGCGCTCGAAGAGCGCGGAGAAAGGCCGCTCACAGGCACCCTCTCTACGCAAGGAAGCACCTTCGAGATCGCCGGCACGAACAAGCTGCGTGGAGGTCTGCCCGCCTCGTTCACGACGGGATACTACGTCCGTCTGAATGGGCGCGACATCGGATCGGTTGAAGTCGTCAACGCCGGCGGCGTACGCATCGGCGCCGCAGTTTCCGATGATGATCGGGAGGTGATTGCAGCTGCGGCCGCCGCGCTGCTCCTGTTGGAGGATTTGAGGGCAACGATCGAGGAAGTTTAGGGCCGCCTTAACGTGACAGCATGGAGCCGTATTACAGCATCGAGCCGTAGTGCCGCATGAAGCCGTATGCAGCATCAAGCCGTAATACACCTGAAGGGTATTAATCCGCCACCAACTTCCCGGACGCGGAATCGTACGTTATCTTATCCACATAACACACCACTCCTCACCTATCTCTTCCCGCTATGACGACAGATCAATTGCGGGGTCGCTTTGTGTGGTACGACCTCATGACGAACGACACCGATGGCGCCATTGAATTCTACGGCAAGGTCATTGGTTGGGGCACGCAAGAATTCGAGGGTGGCGGTTCGCCGTACACGATGTGGACTGTCGGCGGTAAGCCCATCGGCGGCGTAGCGTCGATGAACCCCGAAACCAGCGGGGAGGCGCCGCCTAGCTGGATCGCCCACATCACGACGCCCGACGTCGACGCCGCGGCCGCGCGCATCGAGGAACTGGGCGGGGCGGTCCACCACGGGCCGCATGACATTCCGAGTGTCGGCAGGTTCGCGATTTCAGCCGATCCGCAGGGTGCCGCGTTCGCCATTTTCGCATCGTCCGAAGAAGAGCCCCCGGGCGACGATGAGCCCCGGCCCGGCGAATTCTCCTGGCGTGAGCTCGCCACGACGGACTATCGGGCCGCGTTCGAATTCTATCGGGAGCTGTTCGGCTGGGAAATCATGAACGACTTCGATATGGGCGAGTCGGGCATGTACCGGATCTTCGGTCGAAGCGGGCGAGACATGGGCGGGATGTTCGACAAGCCGGCCGAAATGCCGGGCCCGCCGTTCTGGCTCTACTACGTTTCCGTGGCCGATGTAGATAAAACCACCGAAGAGGTCGAGAAGCACGGCGGAAAGATCCTGATCGGCCCGATGGAGGTCCCTGGCGGCGACCGGATCACCCAGTGCATGGATCCGCAGGGAGCAGCTTTCGCGATACACGGGAAGTAGCCGCCTTCGAGTGCCAGGTAGACTTTGCTGAAGTGGCGACAGATCTCACGCGTGAGGCACGGATGCTCGTGCTGGTGAGATGATGTGTCTTCCTGATCACGGTATTGCCGCAAGGGTGCGGGCGGCCGCGCGAACGTCTTCGTGCTCCTCTCCGAGAAGGTCGGCCAGTTCCCGTTCCGCGGTCTGAAGGTAGGGCCGTGCTTCGTCGTTGCGACCCAGCGCCAACAGCGAAGCACCCAGCGCGAAGGTGCTGCGAGCGGCGAGTTCGGCCGAGCGCGTCGAGCCGCCCACGCGCACCGCGGCGGCATCCTCAAATAGCGCGAGCGCCTCGGCATGATCCCCTCGCGCCCTCCGGCGCTGACCCAACGCAAATGCTACCCTGCTCCGCTCGTAGCTTTCGGTTCCGAGTCGTGCTTCCATGATCGCATAGGCCTTCTCGTACATCGTCTCAGCTTCATCTGAACGGAGCAGGTCGTCCGCAGCGCGGGCAGTCTCCGCGAGCATGATGGCGTAGAAGGGCGTTTCGGCGCCGAACGTAGCCTTCAGCATCGGCAATGCCCTCTCGTACTCGGGCAGGGCTTCCGCAGGGTGTCCGGCATTGTGCAGTACCTGCGCGAAATGTGCGAGATTTGTGGCGTAGCTCCTGCCGTCGGAACCGTAGACGACTTCCGTAAGCTCGAGAACCTCGCGCGCGACGGCCACCGCTTCGTCGTATCGCTCCGCATGGGAGAGGAGCTGGCGCAGCGCACGCAGCGCAGAGACGTAATCTTTGCTCTCGCGACCACTAAACTGCTGGTACGTGGCTAATACTTCCTGCAGGAGCGCTTCCGCCTCGTCGAGTCGCTCCAGGGACGTCAGGTTCAGGGCTAGATAGCTGAGCACGCTTGCCGTCTCGGGATGCGCTCGCCCGTAGAGCCGTTCGTGCAGCTCCGCTGCCTCTCTCAGCACTGAATCGGCCGCAGCGTACTCGCGCCGAAAGCTCAGGATTGGGCCGAGCTGGGCGAGTGTCTGGGCGGTGACCGCGATGTCACCGGGAAACCGGCGCTGCTCGTCCAATGCTTCGCGGAAAAGTTTTTCGGCTGCCCGATAGTCGCCGCCAACATGATATGCCGACGCATAGAGGAAGAGCGTACGACCCAGACCGGAGTCGCTGGTGCCGTAGTGGCGCCGGCGGAGCGTGAGCGCTTCCTGGAAAACGGAAGTGACGGTATCCGGCGAACTGAGACTGGATATAAGGAATTCGCCTCGTCGTTCCAGCGCGTTGATGAGGGACGGTTCGTCGCCGTGGTCCCGTTGATATGCGACGATGCCGCGAAAGAGCGAATCGGCTTCGGTGAAGCGGCTCTGTGCTTCGAGCGCTTCCGCTAGACGCATAAGTGAGTGAGGAAGTGCGGGGGAGGTGTCTTCAAGCCGGACCGCTACCGCCTGCAGCGCAAGCGTTTCGGCTCGATGATACGCTCCTTGTGCAAGATAGGCACTGCTCATTACGTCGAGCAGGTCAGCGCGGACAGCCGGCTGATCTGCGAGCTCCGCCTCGATCCGGGCAGTTCCCCGCTCCAGAAGTTCGATCGCCGTGAGCGTGTCGCCCTGTGCGGTCGTCGGATTTGCCGCCGCGAAAACGCCGGCAAGAAACGTCGATACCTGCTCGGCCTTATCGCGTTCATGTGCGACACGGCGCACTTGTGAAGCGGTGACGACGCTGAACACGAGGAGCAGGATGACGAACCCTGCCGCTGCGCCGACACCGAGCCGGTTCCGTCGCACGAATTTGCTCGCACGGTATGAAAACGTGTCCTTTCGTGCGATTACCGGATGGCCGTCGAGATAGCGTCCGAGATCCATCGCCATTTGATCGGCCGATGCGTAGCGGCGGGCGGGTTCCTTGCGCAGCGCCATCATGACGACGTTGTCGAGATCACCGCGCAAGGCGCGTCGCAAGCGGGCCGCCTGGGTTGCACGGGCTGTACTGACCCGCTCTGGCGTCAGCGTCTCGGTCGTCCCGTCGGGCTGGACGATCTCTTCGATTTCTCCGATGGCCGTGCTGGGACGCGCCGGCGCCTCTTCACAGATGATGCGCTCCATCTCGGCCTGCCGCCTCTTCCGCAGCCGATAGGGTAGATGACCGGTTAGCAGCTCGTAGAGCAGCACTCCCAGTGCATAAACATCCGTCGCCGTCGTAACCGGCTCGCCTCGCACCTGCTCGGGTGCGGCGTACTCCGGCGTCAGCATTCGCATTTCAGTCTGCGTCCTCTGCACCGGAACGTCTGAAGCCGCCGGATCGAGCAGTTTTGCGATGCCGAAATCGAGGAGCTTGACCTCGCCGCTTTGGGTCACGAGGATGTTCGAGGGCTTGAGATCGCGGTGCACGATGAGGTTGCGGTGCGCAAACTGCACGGCGGCGCACACCATCCGGAAAAGACGCAGGCGCTGACCGATCGGGTATCGATTCGTGTCGCAAAATGTGGTGATCGGCGTTCCCGCCACATACTCCATCACCAAATATGGCTGCCCATCCGCCGTCATGCCGCCGTCGAGCAGGCGAGCGATGCCGGGGTGTTGAAGGTGCGCGAGAATCTGCCGCTCTACCCGGAATCGGGCGACGGCCTCGGCGGAATCGAAGCCGGGCCGAATGAGCTTGAGAGCCACCTTTTGCGTGAAGTCGTCGTCGCGCTCGGCCAGGTACACGGCCCCCATGCCGCCCTGCCCGATGAATTCCTTCACGCGGTAGGGCCCGATGCGTGTCCCGAGAAGGGAGTTGGGATTCGGAAGTGCGACCTTCTCATCTGCGACGAGCCGACCCTCGAGGAGCAGGCTCCGGCCCTCTCCATCCATATCCAACAATTCCTCGACCTCTCGCCGCAGCAGCGAGTCATCGCCGCAGGCCTCATCCAGAAACGTGTTTCGCTCGTCCCCGACGAGGTCGAGAGCCGTGGAAAAAATCGACTTGATCTGCTCCCAGCGTTCGGAATTCATGTCAGCTCTATGTGGATCATGCTGCCGATGCGCTCATTGCGATCGTCCGCGGCCGGGAGTCGTCGCGGTGCGGCATCAGAGCTGAAGGTCTCGTGCGAGTTCCTTTCGGAGCCAGGCGCGGGCGGCGGTCCAATCGCGCTGCACGGTCTTGAGCGACACGCCGAGCATATCGGCCGTCTCCTCCAGCGTTAAACCGCTGAAGAAACGATACTGAACCACTTCGCTCCCGCGCGAGTCGATCTCAGCCAGGCGATCGAGGGCTTCATCGAGAGCGAGAACTTCATCCGCCTCTTCGTCCGATAGAAAGTGTTCTACGTCCTCGAGCGGGACAGGCCGATGACCGCTGCCTCGCTTGATCCGCTTCCTCGTCCGGGCGTAATCGCATAGAAATCTCCGCATGGTGCTCCCTGCGATCCCGAAGAACTGCGCGCGGTCATCGGCATCGATCACGTGCTGCCCGATGAGTTTCAAATACACCTCGTTGACCAGAGCCGTGGCACTTAAGGTATGCCCTGGCCGCTCTCTGCGCAGGTGCGAGCGGGCCATCGTGTGCAGCTCGTCGTAGAGCAACGCAACCAGGCGTTCGAGCGCGGCGTCGTCGCCTTCGCGCAGACGACCCAGCCACATGGTAATCTGTCCCGTCACCTGCATGATCACTTACCGGCATTACAACTCAGAGCGACCCGGTGCGAACATCCTGAATCCATTTGAAAGCGGCCGCGCAGCTACGAACCACAAACGTTTTGATGGTGGATGTCCAGTTCCGAGATGAAATGTCGCTATGGGAGAGTAGCGGCACGCAAATATGCATATTCATCTGTTTGATGTGACTATATTCGGCGGCGGAAGGCTGCCGCGTGCTGCCGCCCATTCACGTCGTGGGGAATCAATTCTCAG
Organism: uncultured Rhodothermales bacterium; assembly: GCA_964591285.1. GTDB lineage: Bacteria > Bacteroidota > Rhodothermia > Rhodothermales > VXPQ01 > CAZQAS01. Next base: position 1,259 of record CAZQAS010000092.1, on the reverse strand, counting down.
ACGCTCGACTACTGAAAAAGAGAGTGAGAACATGAAACGACACAGTATACGACTTCTGGCTGTGGCAGCGCTATTGAGTCTTACACATTCGGTGTACGCTCAAGCGCCGGACACGCTCTGGACACAGACTTTCGGAGGAATGCTCGGTGATAATGCCAACGCCGTCATAGAGACGTCGGACGGAGGATTCGTCATTGGTGGACAGACGTTCTCGTTTTCCGGCGGCGCATCGGATGCGTACCTGGTCCGCACGGATGAAAATGGCGATACGCTCTGGACACGAACGTACGGGGAGGGGGGCGGTAGCCATGAAAACGCCCACGACATCGAGGAGACCTCCGATGGAGGGTTCATCATGACCGGATCGGTCAGCAGCGGGTCGAGCGACATGCTGCTCATCCGAACCGACGCGGACGGTGAAACGGTCTGGATGAAGACCTATGGATGGTTTGATACGGATCGAGGCTATGACGTGCTGGAAACCCCCGACGGCGGATTCATCGTATGCGGCTCAACCCGATCCTACCACAACGGTTTCGGATCAAGCGTCTGGCTCTTTCGCACTGATGTCGACGGAGACAGCCTGTGGTCCAAGACGTACGGCGGAAGCAGCTATCAAGATGGCTTTTCCATCGATGGGACGTCAGATGACGGCTTCATCATCACGGGATCATACAACAACGGCGGCAGTCAATCGGCGGACGTGTGGCTGCTCCGCGCCGATGCGGACGGTGACACCCTCTGGACGAAAACCTTCGGAGGAGAAGGAACTGATGAAGGGACCACTGTGCTGGAAACGTCCGACGGCGGATATGCTCTCACCGCGTCCTCTTACAACGCCGGGCCGGAGGTCTCGCTGATGCGCTTCGACGCGAACGGCGATAGTCTCTGGACGAAAAAATTCGGAGAAAGCATCGGAAGGACCAATACCCTCGACGAGACATCCGATGGCGGGTTCGTGTTGACCGGCACGACGGTCGACGGCGCCGTATGGCTGGTCCGTACGGACGCGGACGGCAGTACGCTCTGGACCGAGACGTATGGCGGAGACGAGGGTGATCAGGGCGTCGCTGTTCGTCAAACAGCTGATGGAGGATACGTGGTGGTCGGAACGACGGCGTCTTACGGTGCCGGTGCGGCGGACATCTGGCTGATCCGCCTGGATGCGGAAGGCACGACGTCTGCAGCGGAAACGCCGATCGAGGCGCCGGGCGACTTTCTTCTAAATCAGAATTATCCGAATCCGTTCAACCCTAGTA
>CAZQAS010000091.1:0-14286 GCA_964591285.1 uncultured Rhodothermales bacterium | reverse complement strand
GGACCGAAGTGCTTCTGGTCGGGCGGGCTGTACCGCATGATGACGTCAACTCCGTACCGATCGCGCCATCCTTCCTTGGTGACGACGTTCACGATTCCCGACCGGACGTTCCCGTACTCCGCATTGAAGCCGCCGGTCTGCACCTGAATCTCGTCGACCGCCGTGATGCTGAGTCCGGTAAAGGGGGTATTGTTGCGTTCATCGCGAAAGGTGAGACCGTTGACCATGAAACTGAGCTCGTCCGAACCGCTTCCGCGAACCTCCAACCCGAGAATGCCCGCCTGGAGACCCACCGCGCCCGAAATGCTCGAAACCGGCAGCCGCTCGATCTCTTCGGTCGTGATGTTGGCCAGGCTCGCGGAGACGTCCGGCTGAACCACCGGACGCTCCGCCGTGACCACGACCTCCTCACCCTCGATGACCTGCTCCCGCATCTGAATGTCGAGGGTCGTCGTTTGATCGATGTTTACGACGACGTCTTCAAGGACCTGAGAGGCGTAACCGATGTACGACGCCCGTACGGTGTACGTGCCCGGAGATACGTTCAGAATGACAAAATAGCCGTTCTCATTGGTTACGGCGCCCTGGCTCGTGCCCTCAATCAGGACGTTGACGCCGATGAGTGTCTCCCCGGTTTGCGCGTCCGTGATGGTACCGGCAATTTTCCCCGATTGGGCAGCTGCCAGCGGGGCTAGAAGGATCGAAAAGAGTAGGACGAAAAGCGCTCTATGGACGTGTCTCATGTTCGGAAGCGGAACGTAAATTGTACACTCAAACCGATGCGCCCGGAGAGAAATTCGAGCGAGCCAATCCTGATTGGCACCTGGTACGAATTCTCCCGCTCAACTTCTTGGAATTGTCGTGCCGAGCAGCGACCGCTGAATCGAGAAGGGTAGCTTTTTATAGACGAAGACTGGACAATGTGCGAGTTCTGCGCCCAGAAGGGACCGTAAATAAAGTCCTTCTCGATCTAAGCGCAAGCCATTTTGCGCACCTAGCCGGGATGCCGCACAAATTCACGTGATCGGCAAGATTCCGTCCGAGAATCCGTCCGACAGAGCAAATTTCTGCTGTCCTGGTCGACTATCGGCGGTGCTACAGCCGTGAGGTGGAGCTCCATCCGCTCGACCGGCGCGGATCGGTCTTATGAAACTCCGCGCTCCTGGACACGTCTGCACTCGTGCGCGGTGCGTTCCCGATTGAGCTCCGGTCCTAGACAACGTGATGCGCGCACCTTCTCCAGGTTTAAGGAATTCCATATCCAGGTTTAAGGAATTCCATGATTAAGGAACAGGTTGGAGTGCGGGTCGAGTCAAATCCATTCATCAGCCGAACCATCAAGCCGTATGCATGCACACGACGAGCTGGAAGTGACAGACATGACCGTCGTGGGCAAGTTTATTCTCGACGGCACCTATCTCCTCGAGTTGACGTTTAATGACGGCCGCCGCAAGACCGTAGACGTCAAGCCGCTCTTGACGGGCATCCACCAGCGCCTTCTATATCACGATCAGTTCGCGCAGGCCCGTCTCGAAACCGGGACGGTCGTCTGGCCGGGCGATCGGATCCGTCCCGACCAGGCCCACATTACCGACCTGCGCCTCGAACCGGCGGTGCTCTACGCACTCGATCCGGTAGATTGACTACCATCTTCTCTCCCATGCCCGATAAAGACCGCACGGCATCCCCGCAGTCCTCCAAGACGTCCGTCGAAGACGGCGCGCATGGCGACGGCACTGGCGCGCGCGAAGGTGCCGGCCGCGAGCAGCGCGACGCAGCCGAACAGGCCGCCGATTCGCCCGCCGTCCAACAGTCGCTGCTCGAACGATTCACGGCTCACTATCCGGAGTGGGCCCGCGAGCTCGCCCGGAAGTACTTCACGAAGACGCTCACGCAGTTTATCCTCTACGGGAACGTGCGTGATCTCGTGCCGACGAAGAACGCCGATGGCGAGCCGGCCTATTTGCCCCTACGCGCATTCCTCACGGACGACCTGTTTGCCGCACGCGACGTCGTCGTCTTCTACGATCGGTCGGCGGGCATCCACTTCGCAGACAAGGAATCACAGAGCGATTTCAACCGGGCACTCTCCGGATTCGACACCATCTTCGGCACTGATTACGCGAAGAAGCTGCCGAAGGACCCCGTGCGCGTCTTCTCCGTGCTGGAGAACTACTTCCGGACGCGGCTGGCCGACGGCAAGCGCATCGCCTGCGTGATCGATTATGCAGAGACCGTCATCCCGATGGCCGAGGCGTCGATGTATTCGGCGGAGGATCGCAGCGCGCTCGTGTTCCTCCAGAAGTGGGCCCACGATCCGCTGTTTTTGGCCGGAGACTTCACGTTGTGTCTCATCACTGAGAACCTGACGGATCTGAATCAGCAGCTCGTGCAGAGCCCATACACGGCGGAGATCCAGATTGCGATGCCCGGCAACGCCGAGCGCGCTACGTTCGGACGCTGGTACGTCAACGGCCGGCAGTCCGTCTTTGATGAGCACTCCGAGGTCCGGCTCGATGGCATCGCCGCGAACACGGCGGGTCTCGGATACATCCAGCTGCGCACCATTCTGGCCGACGTCCTCGAGAATCGCACCGAGCTCACTTTCGAGGTTCTCTCGGAGATGAAGAAGGAGTTCATCGAGGCGGAGGCCTATGGGATGCTCGAATTCGTGGAGACGGATTTCACGCTCGACATGGTCGCCGGGCACGCGGAGGCGAAAGGCCACCTGCGACAGGCCGCTCAGGCGCTCAAGGCCGGACGTCCGGACGTCCTCCCGATGGGCTATCTGGTGAGCGGGCCGGTCGGCACGGGGAAGACGTTCATGATTACGTGCTTCTCCGGTGAGATCGGCATCCCGATGGTGAAGCTGAAGAATTTCCGCTCGCAGTGGCAAGGGGTGACCGAGGGCAATCTCGAGAAGATCCTCCACCTGCTCGAGGCGATGACGCCGGTTGCCGTGATGATTGATGAGGCGGATGCGGCACTGGGGGATCGGGACGTAGGAGGCGATTCAGGCGTTTCGCGACGAGTATTCGGTCAGATCGCCTCGTTCATGAGCGATCCGCGCCACCGCGGGCGCATCATTTTCTTCCTGGTCACGGCGCGGCCGGATCTCATGCCGGTGGACCTGAAGCGGCAGGGCCGCGCCGAGGAACACATCGCGCTTTTCTATCCGAGCACGCGCGAGGAGCGGGAGGAACTGCTCAACGTGATGATGCGCCGCACGGGGGTGAACATCCCGATGGAGGACGTTCCGGAGGCGCTGCTCGACGGCAGCCGGACCTTTAGCGGGGCAGACATGGAGGCGCTCTTCACGCGAGCGAAGTTCAGGGCGGCTGCGGCACACGAGCACCGGCCCGGCGGGGCGATGCAGAATGGGGATAAGGCGGGAGAGCGATCCGAGACGGCCGGTGCATCTACTGGACGGCGGAACGGACGAGTGACCGGGGAGATCCTTCAGGAGGTCGTCGACGATTTCATCCCCCCGACCTATCCCGAGGAGGTGGAGCTGCAGACCCTCGCGGCGGTCCTCGAATGCACGAGCCAGGCACTCCTTCCGGAGCAATTCCGAGCGATGGATCGCGAGACGATCGTCACGCGCGTCGAGGAGTTGAAGCGGTTCGTGCGCTAAGCAATTCGTGCGCCGTCCTCATTTCTTGTCTCGCTTCGGCGGCGGAGCCGATGCCGCCTGAAGCGTTTCGCTCTCGGAGAGGAGTTTGTCGTAAAGATCGTAGCTGATTAGAACGGCATATGGCTCGTTGTTCTTTTGGATGAGAATCCCCCGCTCGATGCGCTTCGCGTGCTCGACGAGCTCTGACGTCTTGGAACGGAGCTCGGTAATGGTCGCGACCGCCTCTATCCCTCTCGTGCTATACATGATGTATCTACATTGCCTACTGCTCTCAAATTGGATGAAGTATTAACCTTCATCGGGATATACAAGTTTCGACTCAAGTATTCCACCAAATGCCCATTAGATTTCAAACCTGTCCGACATTGGTCTAACTTTCGTAATGCGGAAATTGCACGAGAAATGCCACCCCGAACCCCAGAACGTCACGTCGGTGTAACGTTTTTGTGCAGAATAACAGGACAAGTATGACTGCTCCTTCATAGCAGGATTTGTAAAAATTCTGCTTCAAACTTGTATGGAAGTGGATCCACACTTCGTGGGTTCTCGGGTACAGATCTCCACGCAATACGCGTTCCATTCGTGAAGCATTCGACGACTTCCATCGTCGTGAAGGTCGGACACGCTTACCTGTGTGAAACGCCTTCTCTCCGAGGCGACCTCTTGTAAGCGTCCTCTCCCGAACGGCTACTGACGTGATATTGACTCCTCGGCAGGCTATATTCCCGTGCTGCTCGCACGGAGCGTTTCGCCTCCACGCTACCATCATTTCAAGGACCGTCTCGTTATCTCATCGTCGCAATGACTCTTCGTCATGATCGGCTGCGGAAGTCGACATCTTTTCGGACGTCCCCGCCGGCTTTCGTTCTCGCGCTGCTCGTGCTTCTGCTGCTGATCTTGTCGCCGGCCGCCGCCGCACAGGATGCCGCGGAGGAGGTGCCGGTCGTAACGACGACGACCGCGATCCGGAATGCGCGCATCGTGCAGGCGCCCGGCCAAGCCATCGAACGCGGCACCGTCGTCATGCGCGACGGCCTCATCACAGCCGTGGGCTCGCAGGTCGAGATCCCCTATGATGCCGAAATCATCGACGGCGATTCACTCGTCGTATATGCCGGTTTCGTCGACGGCCTGAGCCACGCCGGAGTGCCGGAAGACGATGATGAGCCCACGCGCGGGCGCGACGTCAACCCCGCCGATCCACCCGACGAGCTCGCCGGCATTCAGCCCGACCGCAGCGCCCGGTCGGTGCTCGATCCGGAAGACGAATCCGTCGACGACCTGCGGAACATCGGATTCACCGTCGCCCACGTCGTGCCGCGCGGGCGGATGCTGCCCGGAGCGGGATCGATCATCGTGCTACGCGGAGACGAGGCGCGCGAAATGGTACTGCGCCCGGACGTTTCGCTACTGATGCAGTTCGAGGGCGGCCGCGGCGTGTATCCGGGGACGTCGATCGGTGTGATGGCAAAGCTCCGGCAGCTCGTGCGAGAGGCCGATCGGCGGCGCAGGATCGAACGCCTCTACGATGAAGACCCGGCGGGCCTGGAGCGGCCGGCCTTCGATCCCGTCCATGAGGCCTTTTACCCTATCATCAGCCGGGAAAAGCCGCTGTTCGTGCGTGCGGACGGCGACGATAGCGCCCTAAAGGTGCACCGCGCGCTTCAGCTGCAAGAAGAGCTGGGCTTCGCCCTCGCGCTTGCCGGGCTAGATCAGGGATACGACGTCGTCGACGTCCTTGCGGGCACGGACACTCCTCTCTTCCTCACGCTCGACCTCCCGGATGAACCGGACGAGCCGGACACGACAGATGCTGCCGTCGACACGACGGTCGTCGACACTACGGCTGCGGAGACCCCTCCGGCCGATACGACGCGGGCGATCACGCCCGACGATCCTGCCTCCTTCTTCGTCAGCGACCTGCGCACACATTCGTATGAGGACGTCGAAGCCGAGCGGCGCAATCTCGAGGCGCGCCGCTCGATCGAACGGGGCCGCTACATCGCCACCGCCGCCGACTTCCACGAAGCAGGCCTCCGATTCGGCGTCACCACGCTGCGTGCAGATCCCGACGAGATTCGCGGTAGTCTCCGTGAGATGATCGAAGCGGGATTGCCGGAGGATGCCGCCCTCGCCGCCCTCACGATCGACGGCGCCCGGCTTCTCGGCATCGATCGAAGCACCGGCACCGTCGAAGAAGGGAAAATGGCCAATCTCGTCGTCTCACAGGGCTCCTATTTCGATCCTGATAATCCGGTCCGATACGTGTTTGTGGATGGGCAGATGTTCGAGATCGAGGAAGATCCTGACGACGATGACGATGATGACGATGATGACGATGATGACGACGACGATGCGTCCGAGGTGCCGGACGATCCTGACTCCCGAGCGGATTGAGACGCCAGCTCGGATTGAGATATACATCCATCCGAGGAACGAGTGGACGCTCAAAGAACGACACGAAGCTTACACATGAAATCGACCATTTACAGCCTGCTGTTCGCGGGCGTTCTGGTGCTCGGATCGGCACCGATGCAGGCGCAGGACTTGTTCATCTCAAACGCTACGGTGCTGACGGTCACCAACGGCACGGTCGAGAACGGCGACGTTCTCATCCAGGAGGGGCGCATCGCCGACGTTGGCACCAACCTCCGTGCTCCGCGCGGCGTGCGCGCCATCGATGCCTCCGGGATGTATCTGATGCCCGGCATCATAGACGCGCACTCACACATCGCCATCAGCAGCATCAACGAGTGGACGGCCCCCGTGACCGCCGAGGTCCACGTCGGTGACGTGCTCGAGCCGAACGACATCGGGCTCTACCGCGCGCTTGCCGGCGGCGTGACCATTTCGCATGTCATGCACGGGTCTGCGAACGTGATCGGCGGGCAGTGTGAGACCATCAAGCATCGCTACGGCACGCACGATCCCGATTCGCTGCGAATGGAGGGCGCGCCGCGCACCATCAAATTTGCACTCGGTGAAAACCCCACGCGCGTCCACGGAAATCGCGGCTCGAACGCGAGCGACATGCCCCTCGTCCCGCGAACCCGAATGGGCGTCGAATTCGTGATCCGCGAATCCTTCAGTCGAGCCGAACGCTACATGGAAGCCTGGGATGCCTACGAATCCGATCGCGGGGACAATCCCCGGGCCGTCCCGCCGGAGTACAGCGAACGGCTGGAGGTGCTGGCCGACATCCTGCGCGGCGAGATCATCGTCCACACGCATTCCTACCGCGCCGACGAAATCCTGATGATGCTCGACGTCCTGGAAGATTTCGGTGTGGACCGGATCGTCTTTCAGCACGTCAACGAAGGCTTCAAGGTGGCTCCGGAGCTGGCCGCCTACGGCGCGATGGCGTCGGTCTTCTCCGACTGGTGGGCTTATAAGTTCGAGGTCTATTATTCGACCGCTTACAATGCATCGATCCTGACCCGCAACGGCGTCGTGACCTCGATCAACTCCGACTCGCCGGAACTGAATCGGCACCTCTATCACGAGGCGGCGAAGACGCAGCGCTACGGCGCGCTGTCCGACGATGAGGCACTGGCGCTGATCACCATCAATCCCGCGCGGCAGCTCGGCATCGAGGATCGCACCGGCTCCATCGAAGTAGGGAAAGACGCCGATCTGGCCCTGTTCGACGTCCATCCGCTTTCCATCTACGCCGTACCCCAAATGACAATCGTTGACGGGACGATCCGGTTCGACGCCGCGGACGACCCGGACGATATGCGCCTTCTCGTCGATCCGGATGAGGAGATCGAGACGGCGGTGCTGACGACCGAGCGCGAGCTGCACCGTTGCCTCGACGGTGCATTTTTCAAGGCCGCTGCTAGGGAGACGTTTTAGATGAACTGCACGTTAGATGAACTGCACGGTCCGCACGAGCCACCAGGCGTTGTCGGTCCGCTGATCCACTGGAAGCCATGATGCTATCGACCCTCCTCCTGCTCCTCCTCACGACGCTGAGCCCTCTCGACGACGACCGTCCGCAGCGCGGGACCTTTGCGCTGGAGAATGCGCGGATCGTCACGGTGACGAACGGCACGATCGAGCGCGGCACGCTCGTCATTCAGGATGACCGGATTCTCGCCGTTGGAACGGAGGTGGACGTGCCCGCGGGTGCGGAGCGGATCGACTGCGACGGGCTCACCATCTACCCGGGACTCATCGACGCCGGAACCCGCCTCGGACTGGCCGAGATCGGCTCGGTGCATGAGACGAACGATTACAACGAGATCGGCGCCGTGCTCCCTCATATGTATGCGCTCACGGCGGTCAATCCGAACTCCGTGCACATCCCGGTCACCCGTGTGAGCGGCGTGACGAGCGTGCTGACCGCGCCGTCGGGCGGCCTTCTGCCCGGCACTGCCGCTCTGATCAATCTACACGGCTACACGCCGGAGCAGATGCATCTCGGCGGGGTCGATGCGGTGGTGTTGAACTACCCGTCGCGCGCGAAGCGGGGTTCGTGGGATGATCGAGAGAGGAAGGTGCGGCAGAAGGAGTACGAGGAGCAGCTCGATGCGCTCAATGAGGTCTTCGATCGAGCCGCGCTGTATGCGCAGATCGACTCGACCTATCGGACGGATCCGGATGCTGATCGCCGGCCCGAGTACGCTCCGGCGGCTGACGCGCTCGTGCCTGTGCTCCGCGGAGAGAGGTATGTGATCGTCAACGCAGAGAGGGCGCAGGAAATCACCGATGCGCTCGAGTGGCTTGACGCGCGCGGGCTAAATGGGAACGCGGTACTGAGCGGCGCGCTCGAGGGCTGGCGCGTCGCCGATCGAATCGCTGAGTCGGGCGTGCCCGTGCTGGTCGGACCGGTACTCGATACGCCGGCGCGGCCGTCGGACCGCTACGACAAGCCCTACGCCAATGCCGGGCTGCTGGACGAGGCGGGAGTGAAAATCGCGATTCGCACGGGCGAGGCGGAGAACGTGCGCAATCTGCCCTTCCACGCCGGATTCGCGGCCGCATACGGACTGGGACGTGAGCACGCGCTGCGCGCGGTGACCATCCAACCGGCCGAAATTTTCGGCGTCAGCCACCTGGTGGGGTCGCTGGAAGCGGGGAAACTGGCCAATCTATTCGTGGCCGACGGCGATCCCTTCGAGCCGCAGACACAGCTTCGGCACCTCTTCATCAACGGATACAAACTCCCGCTCGACAATCGCCAGCTTCGGCTCTACGAGGAATTTCTGGATCGTGAGCCGGGAGCGGAGCTCCATCCGGCCCGCTGAAATGTAGGCTGACCGGCCCCGCCCCTCACACGCGCCGGAAAAGCGCGCCTTCAATCGTGAGGCCGGGCCCGAAGGCGAGCGCAACGCCCGTTTCGTCGCGCGCGGGACGCTCCAGCATGCGCTTGAGCACGAAGAGGATCGTGGGCGAGCTCATATTGCCGTTCAGGCGCAGTACTTCGAGGCTGTCGTGCACGTCCTCATCCTCGAGACTGAGCACTTCCTGCGCCTTGTCGACGATGGCCTTTCCGCCGGGATGAATCGCCCAGAATCCGATGTCTTCGGGCGAGAGATTGTGCGGCGAGAGCAGCGCCTCGATGTACGCCGGCAGCTCGCCGGCGAGAATTTCCGGAACGCGGCTGGAGAGGCCCATGATGAACCCGGTATCCCCCACCTCCCAGGTCATCGCGTCCATTGAATCCTCGTGGAGCGCCGCGCGGCCGTCGACGTAGACGAGTCCATCGCTCGGCTCGGCTTCCGACTGCAGAACGGCCGCGGCGGCACCGTCGGAGAACAGGGCATTCACGACCGCGGATTCGAGCGAGCCGTCGACCTGGAAGTGCAGCGTGCAGAGCTCAACGCAGACCAGCAGGACCGTCGCGCCGGGATGCGCAAGACAGAAGCTCTGCGCGGCCCGGAGTCCGTTGAAGGCTGCGTAGCATCCCATGAAGCCGATGAACGTGCGCCGCGTGTCGGGGGGCAGTCCCAGCCGCTTGACGATCTCGATGTCGAGTCCCGGTGCGAAGAACCCCGTGCAGCTCACGGCGATGACGTGCGTGACGTCCTCGGGCGCGACGCCGGCGTCGACGAGTGCGGTGGAGGCCACCTCTTCGGCGAGCGGCAGCGCTGCACGGCGATACCTTTCGTTGCGCACCCGGGTCGATGGGGCGGGCTCAAGGGAGGCCGTGCGGGGAAAGAACTCGAACGTCTCGACGGGCCGCGTGTAGTCGTCGACGCACGTGAAGCGGAAGTCGATGGCGGATTGTTCGTAGATCCTCGGGATGCGCTTGCGGATCCCCTCGGGAATTGACGTGACGCGCTGCATGAAGGCCGCCGCCTCCTGCTGAGAGCCGCGAACGGGCGGATTGGCCGTGGCGATCGACCGAAGTACGGCGTTCATGCGGCTGGACGACTGTGGTTCATTTACATCCCCATCTTTTTGGCCTCATTCCAATAATCATCCATCGTCGCAAGATCCGCCTCGGACATCTTCGTTCCCACTTCGTTGAGGCGCTGCTCGATGTGGCGGAAGCGGCGTGCGAACTTGTCGTTCGTGCGGGAGAGCGCATTTTCGGGATTGATTCCCGCGAATCGGGCGTAGTTGACGAGCGCGAAGAGGACGTCTCCGAACTCGTGCTCCTTCTCGGAATCGGACGCGTCGGAGTCTGCGAGCTCGTGGAACTCGTGGATCTCCTCCTCGACCTTCTCCCACGCGCCGTCACTTTCGGGGAAGTCGAAGCCGACGCCGGCGGCTTTCTGCTGGATGCGATAGGCACGGAGCAGCGACGGAAGGTGTCGCGGCACGCCCTCCAGCGCCGATGACTTCTCCCCCTCCTCCATCTTAATCTGCTCCCAGTTGCGCAGCACTTCGTCGACGTCCTCCACGTCCGTATCGCCGAAGACGTGCGGATGCCGTCGGACGAGCTTCTCCGTCTCTTTGCGGATGACCTGCTCCAGCGTGAAGCGCTCCCCCTGCTCCGCGATGACGCTGTGGAAGACGACATGCAGGAAGAGATCGCCGAGCTCTTTCTTCAACTCATCCCAGTCCTCCTCGTCGATGGCCGCGACGGTCTCGTAGGCCTCTTCGATGAGAAGGTGCTTGACGGATTCGTGCGTCTGCTCGCGATCCCAGGGGCAGTCGCGGCGCAGCTGGCGGATGACGGCGACGAAAGCGACGTAGGCGTCGATCTCTGCGTCGTTGGGGGTGAATTCGGGGTCGTACAAGTTATCCACGTTCATAGGAATCGGGTGGCGTGAGGATGGCCGCCGGGCTATACTACTCTAGTCTTCGATGTCGGCGGCTCGACGATCGCTTGGCCGGCTTTGTATGGCGCGATCGGCCGTGCTGTTCTGGTCTCCATGCGCTCTTCGCAGGTATGACAGAACGGTGGCATTCCGAGGTCGTAGACTTCGAGAGGTTATATTTCGCGACTGAATGTGTCTTATAGATATGCATCTATGGACCACGCGCGCGAAGAACTGGACAAATGATGCATCTTCTGGTGAATTCTGAGGTGTAGGACCAGGCCGGTGCCTGCTTCCGGACGACGACGTTCGGCCGCGCCGGTGGACTCATGTAGAATCGCCAGGGGTACGTGTAAATCAACCATCCAAGCTAGGAGGTGTAATCATGGCACGCGGAGTAAACAAAGTCATTCTCGTAGGGAATCTCGGACAGGATCCGGAGCTTCGCTACACCGGCAGCGGCACGGCGGTCTGCAACCTGCGCCTTGCAACGACGGAGAGCTACAAAGATTCGAACGGCGAGTGGGTCGAGAAGACCGAATGGCACAGCGTCGTCGCATGGGCTCGTCTCGCCGAGATCTGCAACGAGTACCTGAAAAAGGGCTCGCAGGTCTACTTCGAGGGCTCGCTCCAGACGCGCTCGTGGGACGACCGCGACGGCAACACGCGCTACACCACGGAGGTGAAGGCCCGTGAGATGCTGATGCTGGGTGGCCGGGACGACAGCTTCGGACCGTCGAACGGAAGTTTCAACAAGCAGCAAAAGTCCTCCGAGAAGACCACCGAAGCCGAGGACGACTTCTCCTTCGAGCCGGACGACGACCTGCCGTTCTGATCCGCCGGGCTGTCGTAACGGGTAAATGGGTCGGCGCGGCTGCTAAGCTCGCCGGCCCATTCTATTTTAAGGGCACGCCGAATCAACACGCGTACGAAACGTCCGTCGAGTGGCCGAAGCGAAGGGGCTGTCGTGCCACATGCATTGCCGGGCAAGCATCGAGGCCGTATGACCAGGCGCCGTCACTCGTACCGGAGGCTTTTTACCGGATCTGTAAGCGCCGCGCGGATCGCATGGTAAATCACGGTGGCGACCGCAAGTGCGAACGCGAGGAGGCCGGCAATAAGAAACGTGAGCGCTCCCACATCGACACGGTAGGCAAACCGTTCCAGCCAGTTCGAGACAAGTACGTATGCGACGGGGGCCGCAATCACGAACGCGATGCCGACGAGCATCGTGAAGTCGCGCGCCAGCAAGACGACGATGTTCGAGACGGTCGCGCCAAGCACCTTCCTAACGCCGATCTCTTTCCTTCGGCGGACGACGGTCAAAGCCGCGAGGCTGAACAGCCCGAGGCACGCGATCAAAATGGCGAGGACCGATGCCGCTGCAACGATCTTACTTAGCCGCTCCTCCTGTCGATAGCGGGCGTCGATCGCCTCGTCCAGAAAGAAGAACTCGAACGGCTGATCGGGAGCGACACGCGTCCATACCTCTTCCAGAAGTTCAATCGATGCAGAGGGATTGCCCGGCGCTATTCGCACGGAGATGTCACGCTGCATCGAGGAGGCCACGTTGATGTCGCTTGAACCCCTGAAAAGCCATTCGCCGGTCTGAACAAGAACGAGCGGGCGCACCGCCGAGTGTAGGGACTCGAAGTTGAAGTCCGGCACGACCCCAATGATCTCATGCGGTCCGAACGAAGCCGACGGCAAGCCTCGACCGAGCGCCGCTTGGGGGGTTCCGAAGCCGAATTCTCGTACGAAGGCTTCGTTGACGACCATGGCCGTCGAGTCCGCCGCTCGATGCGTATCGAAGCCACGCCCAGCAATCGGTTTGATGTTCATCACATCCAGGAACGTGGGCGATATCAGGTTGGCCATGACTTCGGCATGTGAGCCGTCGTTCGTCTCAAAGCCGAACCGTGCCCAGGGATCGCTCAGTGAGAACGCCGAATAGGCGAGCGATCGCACGGCGGGATGTCCGATAAGTGCCGCATCCAATCTGTCGGAAACGGCCGAAATCGTCGTTGCGCCAGTATTTGTCCTCAGGACGACGACCTGCTCCCGATCGAATCCGAGTTGCTTCTCCTGTACATAGTCGAGCTGCCGGACGACGAAGAGCGTGGCGACGATCATCAGAATCGAAATCGAAAACTGCACCACCACGAGGCCGCGACGCGCGACACTGCGGTCTCCGGAAATCTTGGTGCGGCCGCGCAGGACATCGGCAGGGCCGAGACCGGACAAGAGCAGTGCGGGATAGACACCGGCGAGCAGTGCGATTCCGAGCGTCATCAGAGCGAGAGACGTCGCCACGGGGACGATCGTGGCTAACGTCAGCGCGGATCCCGTCAGATCACTGAACATCGGAAGCGCGCCGCGCGCAAGAAGTACGCCTGCTGCGACGGACAGTGCCACTACAAGGAATGCTTCCCCCCAGAACTGGCAAAGGAGCTGCATCTTCCCGGCACCCATCGACTTTCGGATTCCGACTTCTATGACCCGCCGAGCGGACTGTCCGATCGAGAGCGTCACGAAGTTAATCGACGCGACGACGAGTACGAGCAGCGCGATGCCTGCCAAGAAATAGCTATAGACGGGGTCGCTGATCGGCTCGATTCCAACCGGATAGTCCACACCGAGGTGTATGTCGGTGATCGGCTGGAGTCCCAGTTCGTACCCGCTCTCCTCGGCAGACTCGCCAAGGACATCGGCAACCATCGCGGGAAGCTTCGCCTTGACGACCTCTTGCGACGCGCGATCATCGAGCAGCACGTACGTCTCGACGAAGACGTTGAACCAACTCGTGAGGGCATTCGGATTGATGAGATCCGGAGCCTCCGTGAACGGAATGAGCACGTCGAACTGGATGCTCGAGTTCTGCGGGGGGCGCTCTACGATGCCCGTGACGAGGTAGTCCTGCGGCTCGTCTACAATCTCGATGGTGAGGGCCTGCCCGATGGCAGGCTCCGCTCCGAAGTACTTCCGCGCCGTTTCCGGCGTGATGACGACGCTGTTCGGATCAGACGACAATCGGCCGTCTCGAAGCCGAAAGTCGAACACGTCGAAGAACGTCGTGTCTACCATGCGAAGGTTCTCGGTGAATCGGCTGCCCTCCGGTCCGACCAGAGGCCGAAAGGCTCGGACTCGGACCGTGGACTCTACCTCCGGAATCGCACTTTCCAGCGCCTCGGCGAGCGGGATCGGTGTGATCGTATAGAAGAACTCGCGGCCGTCGCCCCAGTCTTCACGACCCCAGGCCCGATGCAGTCGATCGGACTCGGAATGAAATCGATCGTAGCTCCACTCGTGACGAACGAACAGCATGATGAGCAGACACGCGGCGACGCCAACGGCCAACCCAAAAACGTTGACGAAGGTGTAGAGCTTCTCTCTCGCGAGGTTGCGAAGAGCGACTTTCAGATAGTTCCGGAGCACGGGCGT
>CAZQAS010000090.1:9010-14556 GCA_964591285.1 uncultured Rhodothermales bacterium | reverse complement strand
TCGTTGACATCCGATGCGGAAAGCTGTAAACTACTCCTGCGCAATCGTTTGCGCAAATGGACTACTCCGTTGTTTACAGATAGAAATCCTTCCGGATGAGAGAGCTCCTCAGCAGCAATTATTTTCCTTTCGGATCGCAGTACTACCGCGCGCCCTCGCCGCCGCCCGAAGACTGGGACCGTGACCTGAAAGCGATGGCGGACCTTGGGTTCAACTCCGTCAAATACTGGGTTCAGTGGCGGTGGAATCACCCTGAGGAAGAGCGATTCGACTTCGAGGACATCGACCGGCTGATGGATCTCTCCGAGAAGCACGGTCTGCGCGTGATGCTCAACACGATCGTCGACGTCGCGCCGGCGTGGATTTACAGGAAGTACCCCGACGCGTCGATGCTGACGCTCGACGGGCGGCGGATCGGACCGCAGACGCAGCCGCACCGGCAGATCGGCGGGCTGGGGCTTTGCCTCAACCACGAGGAGGCCGTCGAACACATGATGCGATTCCTGCGGGCCACGTTCGAACAATACAGCGAGAATCCGGCCCTCGAGATCTGGAACTTCGGCAGTGAGCCGGAGCTGACGCAGTCCATGTCCGAGATGCGCCGCTGGGCGGACGACGCTTCGGAGATGGGCGATATGATGTGCCACTGCGATCTCTGCCACGCCGCATTTAAGGAATGGCTCGAGCGCAAGTACGGCGACGTGGACGCCCTGAACCACTCCTGGAATCGCAATTACGCGAGCTTCGAGGACGCCGAGCTGCCTAAGACGCGCAATACGTTCAACGACATCATCGACTGGCGGATGTTTTTCGTCGACGTTCTCGGCGACAACGTGCGCCGGCGATTCGAGGTCTGCCGCGACGTCGATGGCGACCGGCATCCACAGATGTGCCACCACGTCTTCATCCAGGGATTTCCGATCACCTCCACCGCGAACGATCCCTGGAACGTGGCGCAGTACGGCGATCTGCACGGCTTCACGCAGATGGACGACCCGATGATGCACGACATCCTGCGGTCCAGCTCGCGCGATAAGCCGATCATTTCCGCCGAGATGCTCATGCTGATGGGCTACACGCTCGATCTGCACGAGACGATCGATGTGAACGACGTCAAGCGGCACATCTTTACCGGCATCGCGGCCAACCTGAAGGGCTTCATTTTCTGGCAGTACCGCCCCGAGTTGTTGGGGCGCGAGGCGCCGGCCTGGGGACTGACGCACCTCGACGGCTCGGCGACTCCGTGGCTGGAGGCCTTCGCCGATTGCGGACGCGTCCTGCAGAAGGAGAAGGACTTCCTCTTCGAGGCCGCGCCGGAAGCGGCCGAAGTGGCCATTATCTATCATCCCGAAAATCAAGTGTTTGCCTGGGCCGCGACGGGCAATGAGAAGTCGGCGACCGACTCGCTCCTCGGGATCCATCGCGCACTCTACGAGCACAACCACCGCATCGATTTCATCCACCCGAAAGACGTCGATGCCGGAGTTCTCGACCAGTACCGCGTCGTGGTTGCGCCGATTCCTTATCTATTGGGCGCGAACGTTGCGGAGGCGCTCAAAGCGTGGGTGGAGTCCGGCGGAACGCTCATCGCGGAAGCGTATCTCGGCGGCTGGAACCGGGAGGACGGGCGGCACGAAACGACGATACCCGGCTACGGGCTCCACGAGATCTTTCAAGCGCGGCAGAAGAACGCCGAGCCGGCGGCGGAGGACCACTATCTCTTTGTCGGTGGTGTAACCCGGAACCGGCCGCGGCTCGAGCTCCATCCGGGCATCAATGAGGCGGGCGGATTCGTCGGCGCGCAGGCCCTGGACGTGGCGGGCGGGATCGGTCGCGTGGAGATGCGCCTGGATCGCGCGCTGCCGTGTGCCGAATCCGGAACGAAGGCCTTCGGGGCGATGGTCAAGGAAACGTACTTCGTCGAAGGTGCGGACGTCCTTGCGAGCTATGCTGACGGACGCGCGGCCATCACCGAGGCGTCGTTTGGCGACGGGAAGGCGATTCTCATCGGGTCGTACCTGGGGCTGGCCTACACGCGCCAGAGGGATCCATCGACTGGACGCGTCATCGCAGGGCTCGTCGAGCACGCGGCCGATGTAAAGAAGCCGGTCGTCGCCGGGCGTGGACAGGTTCGCGTCGACACGCTGTCGACCGCCGAAGGGGACCGGATGATCATCCTGCAGAATCTCGAGGCGGAGCCGTCCGAGGTGAGCATAACGCTCGAGGGCTCGTTCGACCGCATGGCCGATCTCTTCGGCAGCGAGGACCTCGTGCCGAGCCGGGGCGACGGAAGCACGTCCTTCACCGTCTCGCTGGCTCCGCGGGAGGTGCGCGTCTATCGTGCCTGATTCCGCCGCCGCGCAGCAGTCGAGCGACGTGCGGTACAATTTCATTTTGAACACGTTCGACGGCGCGGTTTTCGCCTTCGGGCTGAGTTTCGCGTCGCGATCGACCGTGATTCCGGTCTACGTGAAGCACATCGGCGGCGATGCCATTGCGCTTTCGCTGATTCCGGTGCTCTGGATCCTGGGCTTCAACATCCCGCAGATCGCCATCGCGAATCACGCGCGGCAGGTCTCGCCGAAGAAGCCGCTGCTGCTGAAGACCGGATTGATGCAGCGCCTTCCGTGGCTGGTGCTCACGGTGGCCGCCGTGACCGTGGTGCCCGCGGCCGGGGCCGAGATCGGGCTCATCCTATTTTTCGTGCTGTTTGCGATCGCCGCGGCGGGCGGGAGCCTGAATCTGCCGGTCTGGTTCGATCTGATCGCCAAGATCACGCCGGTGCGCCGGCGCGGACGGCTCTTCGCCTACCGAACGGTGATCGGCGCGGGGCTCGGCATTCTCGGCGGCTGGGTGGTGGAGCGGATCCTTGCGAGCGTATCCGCGCCGCAGAGTTTCGCGCTGCTCTTCGGCATCACCTTTGGTGTGATGATGGTGTCGTACATGTTTCTGTGGCTTCTCCGCGAGGGCGGGGAGCCGACGGCCCCGCGGCGCATACCATATCGTGAGTACTTGCGCAGCCTGCCGAGCATTCTGCGAGCGCAGCGCAATTTTCGCAATTTCCTCATCGGCGAAGCGCTGCTGGTTACGGCGACGATGGTCGAGGCCTTCTTCGCCGTCGACGCCATCGAGACGTTCAACTTGAGCGATGCGTACGCCGGCCGATTTACGGTCGTCGTGATGTCGAGCATGCTCGTCGGCACGCTGCTCTTCGGCTACGCCGCCGATCGATTGGGGCACCGGCTGAATCTGATCCTTGCTGCATGCTGGATGCTGATCGGCTGCGTGGCCGCGCTTTTCGCGCAGAGCGTCGAGGTGTACTACATTGCCTTCGTCGGGACGGCGTTCACGCTCGGGCTTCGAACGATTTCACGCTTGCCGATCATCGCCGAAATTTGCGGCGAAGAGGACCGGCCGACCTACGTCGCACTGACCAACGTCGTGACGGCGCCGTTCGTGCTCTTCGGAGTGGGCGCAGGGTGGTTGGCGACGCAGTTTGGATATGATGCGGTGTTCGTTGCCGCCGGTGCGCTTTCGCTCGTTGCGGCGATCTGGTTTGGGGTGTTTGTGAGGGAGCCGCGGAATGGGTGACAGTTGCAAGTTGCAGGTTGCAAGTTGCAGGTTTTTCGGAGTTTGGACGGTTAGTCGGCTATCGCTTTGGAGGGATGTCGCTGCTTCGATAGGGTGCTATTAAATAGAGAGTTTACAAATGTTTACACGACGAGAGCTGATTCGGACGGGGATGTTGGGGGCGGCGGGGTTGGCCGCGGGGCCGAGCGTTTGGGCGCGGCCGCGAACGAAGGCCGAGCTCGTGCTGCGGCCGTATCCGCATCCGCTTCAAGGGAACGTGGATTGGGCGTATCTCAGCAGCGCGACCGGTGATGCGTTCCAATCGCCGACTGAGGTCGGGCAGGCCGGCGTGGTCGTGCCCGAAGGCATCGACCAGCCGTTTGCCGTGAACGCGCGGTGGTTCGTGGAGGGCTTCGGGCACGTCTGGCTCGAGGCCGACAACGGCGGCGAGATGTTTCGGCCCGGAGACTACGATGCGCTCGGACGGCTGAACCTGAACTATGAGTTCGCCCGCACGAAGGTGGCGCAGAATCTCGAGCGGATGCGCCGATATGCGGGCGCAGATTTCGACACGGAGACCGTTTCGCTGCACGACCTCGCACAGCAGCTCCTCGATGACGCCTCGAGCGCGACCGGCGAGCGGCAGGGAGCGCTCGCCAATCAGGCCCTGCTATACGGCCTCTGGGCCGGCGAGAAGATCGAGCTCGACAAGGCGCAGTCGGATCTCGCCCGCTCGCCGCGAACCGACACCTTCTATTTCGGATGCGAGACGCGGCAGTACATCTGGGCGAAATCGGTCGACATGGTCGACCGGTTCGTCGAGCTCTTCAACTACGCAACCATCACGCACTACAACTACGACACCTGGTATCCCGTCTTCGAGCCCTATGAGGGCGAGCATCGATGGGGTATCAAGGACGAGATTCTCGGATGGCTCAAGGAGCACGACATCACGCCAGAAGGCCGGCCCCTCTTCTGGTTTCACCCCTGGGTGATGCCGGATTGGCTGCGCGAGAAAAACTACGCGGAGCTACAGGATTACGTCCGGCGCCACACCGAGGAGCTCGTCTCCCACTACGGCGACGACGTGCTGCACTGGGAGGTCGTCAACGAGTATCACGACTGGGCAAACGAATTCGGCCACACGCCGGAGCAGATCAATGAGATTACCCGGCTCGCGTGCGAGACCACGCACGAGGTGAATCCGCGCGTGGAGCGGCTCATCAACAACTGCTGCCCGTTCGGCGAATACGCGGCCCGCGGAAATACGTCCTCAGGACCGGCCGATCGACCCATCCGGACGCCGCGACAGTTCATGGAAGATCTCGTCGAGGCCGACGTGCCCTTCGAGGTGACCGGCCTTCAAATGTACTTTCCGGGACGGGACCTCTCGGCGATCGTCCGGCTGGTCGAGCAATTCGCTGAGTTCGGAAAGCCGGTCTACATCACCGAGATCGGCGCGTCGTCGGGTCCTGAGAACGGAGAGCGCGGGCTGATGTACGATTGGCACCGGCACTGGGACGAGGAGGTGCAGGCCGATTGGCTCGAGCAGCTCTACACGATTCTTTACAGCAAGCCCTACATCCACAATCTGAGCTGGTACGATTTCGCCGACTTCCGGACGTTTATTGACGAGGGCGGCCTGATCGAGATGGACGGTACGCGGAAACTCGCCTTTCATCGATTGGAGGGGCTGCTCGCCGAGTGGGATCGGCTGCCGGAGAAGAGGGAGCGGAATGTTACGGGGGGGCCGCAGGATGAGTAATGGTTGCAGGTTGCAAGTTGCAGGTTGCAAGTGTCGCCGGCATTGGCCAGTCAGCCAAATGAGAGCGCATTAGCACTGAAGCGAGGAAGGTATGCGGGTTTTTGTGATTGGGGGGACCGGGTTCATTAGTGGCCGGATGGTGGAGATGCTGCTCGGCCGCGGGCATGACGTGACGATCTTCACGCGCGGGAAGCGCAGAAGGGACTTCGGG
>CAZQAS010000090.1:0-8910 GCA_964591285.1 uncultured Rhodothermales bacterium | reverse complement strand
AGCTCCGGCGGGCGACTTGAGCATGTGACCGGGGATCGGCGCCGGCCCGATTCGATGCGCGAGGCGGTCCGCGGGCGCACCTTCGATGCCGCCGTCGACATGATCGCGTACGATGGGGACGACTCGAGGGCGGCCGTCGACGCAGTTCGCGACCACACCGGGCGGTTCATCCATTGCAGCACAATTTCCGTGTACATGGTTTCTGAGGCGCCGACGTGCCCGATCACGGAAGACCAGGACGACCTTCCGGTGATGGAGGACTGGCCGCGGAATCCGTTCGGGATGGGCTACGGTCTCGGAAAGCGGGCATGCGAGGACGTGCTCTGGGAAGCGCACGATCGGGGCGATTTTGCCGTGACCGCGCTTCGACCGACGTTCGTCTCCGGGCCCGAGGACAAGACGGCCCGCGATTACTTCTGGATTCAGAGGATTCTGGATGGGCGGCCGCTGCTCGTCCCCGGAAGCGGCGATCATGCTTTTCAGCAGGTCTATGTGGATGATGCGGCGCGGGCCTTCGCTGACGCAGTGGAAGAGGACGCCGCCGCGGGCAAGGCGTACAATGTTGCAGGCGAGGACATCTACTCGCTGAATGACTACATCCACCGAACGGCAGCATTGTTGGAACGTGACGTGGATCTCGTGCACTGCGATCAGTCGCTTTTCGATGAGCTGCCGTTCAGCAGCCATCCGCGCGGCGACGTCTTTCCCTTCAACACGCAGCGCACGGCGATATTTAGCCTCGATCGGATCAAGAAGGATCTCGACTACGTGTCGACGCCCTTCGAGACGTGGATGCACACGACCATCGACGGGTATCTAGACTCGTTCGAGGGAGATTCACTGGGATACGATCGTCGCGATGATGAAATCGAGCTGGCCGGACTGCTCCGAGAAGCAAGGAGGGATCTGGCGGAGAACGTCCGGCAATCGTAAGAATGTGACGACTCGATCACCCTAGTGGGATACCGCACGCTCAGCGTGGATTAAATGGACGCCGCTGAACTCCAGAGAGAAGTCCGAATCCATGCTAGAATTCACCGAAACGGGCGCGGATGATGTCGTCGGTATCCGCGTGGGCGGGAACGTCACGAGCGAAGACATCGAACGCGCAATTGATAAGATCGACAGGAAGCTCGATCATCACGACCAGGTCTCATTTATCGCTGAAATTGAGACGTTGTCTGGAGTCTCTCCGGCCGCGTTGCTCAAGGATATCACGTACGGCATCCAACAACTCCGCCACCTCGATCGCTTCCATCGCGCCGCCGTGATTACGGACAAGCGATGGATCCGCGCGGCCGTGAAGATTGAGTCGAGGATACTCCCGGGAGTGCAGGTCAAGGCCTTCTTCCCGCCGGAGCGCGACGAGGCATACGCCTGGGCGAAGAACTCCCATGCGGCATAGCGGCTCCAGGCGGGACAGATCAGGTGCGTCCGGCCTACTTGAGCGGCCACACCTCCACGTCTAGCGCCGCGGCTTGTGCATGCAGGAGCGGCTCATCGTCCGGCTCGGGGAGTCCGTGCGACGCGATCATCGAGGATTCGAGCGACAGAAGGTGTGCATCCTGCAGGGTCCACGGTTCGTGATGGATGCGCGCCTGCTTGAGAGTATCGCCGCGAACGGCGTAAAGGCAGTAGCGCTCGACGAGGAAGAACTCCAGCGTGTCGGGCGCCGCTTCATGGGTCTCCCCGTGTCGTTGCCAGGCGGCCTCGAAATGCGCACTCGGCGCATCGCGGTGCTCTCGTTCCGATGAGAATCGGACCGTACCGTCCGCATCCCGAATGAGAGACATCGACGCGCGAAAGTAGGGGAGCGAGAAGCCGAGCCTCGCAAACAGGACGGCCAGTGAATTGCTGGCGTCGAGCGAGAAAAACCAGACGCCCGGGACGCCCTCGTGCACGACGTACGTGCGCACATTAAGTTCGTGCGCTGCACTTACACCCGGCAGCGCCGGTGCAAGGATCGGTCGAACCCCGTGCATGGTGAACGGCGTGACGCCGATCCACGCGCTGCCCTCGAAGGTATCGATCTCGAGCTCCGATGGAATGAGCGGACGGAGCAGATCCTCCGGCGTGCGCCAGTGCAGGAAGAGCAGTTCCTCCCAGGTCTGGTGCATGATCGGAAGGCCGCGCGGACGGCGGCGGACGCCGAGTCGATCTATGTCGGAGACTCCGGCCATTTGGCGTTTCGGTGAAAACAAAAATGATCGACGGCGAGCAGGGGCGACTCCGCAGTTTGATTCTCCGCAGATCAAGTGCTAATAGAGTCGCACGGTCCTGCTCGCGCCGATCACGTAGTTAATAGGAGCCTTGAAAGGCGTTGTTCTGGCCTGACGGCCTGAATTTCATGTCTATTACAGTGCCGTCAAAAGCCGGTTACATCGGCCTGCCGGCCCAGCCCTGCATCGACCCAGCCCCGCTCAGCCGCCGGAATGTCAAAGGGGGTCGATGCGTTACAAGTGCGTAAGAATTGTGATGGTGACTTGCGAGATTGGCGCCCTACGGCTAGGATGTTTGGATCGTGACCGCAGCACGGCCCATCCACCTATGAGGAGGTTGTCATGGAAGACAACTCAATGGTTATCACCGACGCGCGTGAGCTCCACGACGACGTCCTCATCCGAAAAATCATCGAGTGCCGGCAGCAGATGCGGCAGCTGAGTGCGTATCGCAGCGAAGAGGCAGCTAGAGCCACAAGCAGCCTCGCCAAACTCATCGCCAGGATGGAATCCGAGGCGAATCGCCGTGAGCTGCCCATCACCAAGCTTCGTGCCTTCAGGAGCGGCGGATCCATCGAAGCCTAGCGCGGCCGATGTCCGTTGCTTCACCAGCCGGCGACACCTGTAATTCTCTATTGAAGGTGCTTGTGGATGGCGAACTCCGTCACGTGTCATTGCCTTAACTCCAAGACGCCGCCCCCGAACATGTCGTTAATGAGTGTAATCAGGAGGATCGCACGCCGACCTTTCCCGACCGGCTGATGAGCCACCTTCCAGCGCGGCGTCGCAGGCGGGGATGTCGCCGCTCTCTGGAAGGTTGTAAGCCGGTCGGGGATTTTTATCCCGCGAGTTCTTGCCGTTGTCAGAGGAGGTAGAGATGGGAGAGTGGCTGCGGAAGGCGGCTGTGGGGCTCGTGGCAGTGGGCGCCGCCAGGATTGCCCTTCGGGAGTACAGAAGCATCGATCTGACGGGAAAATCCGTCGTAATCACCGGCGGCTCGCGCGGACTGGGGCTCGAGCTGGCTCGCGAGTTCGCATCGAAAGGCGCGCGCGTGAGCCTGCTTGCGCGTAATGAGGACGAACTGCGTCGAGCGGCTGCCGATATGCACGGAGCCGACGTCATTACGGTGCCGTGCGACGTACGCGATGCCGAATCCGTACGGCGAGCGATCGACGCGGTGATGTCGGAGCGCGGTGCGGTCGACGTCCTGGCGAACGTCGCCGGCATCATCGACGTCGCGCCGATCGAGCATCTGACGGATGAGGATTTCGAAGACTCCCTCGCTACGCATTTTTGGGGTCCGTTCTACGCGATCCGAAGCGTGGTTGATCGGATGGAGCCGGGCAGCAGGATTGTAAATATCTCATCGATCTCGGGTCTCGTCGCCGTGCCGCACCTTCTTTCGTACGCGGCAGGGAAATTTGCGCTTACGGGTTTCTCCGAAGGCTTGCATGCCGAATTGTCGCGGCACGGTATCGTGGTCACGACCGTCTGTCCGGGACTGATGCGCACCGGCTCACACGTGAAGGCACGCTTCAAAGGTCGTCACGAGAAAGAGTTTGCGTGGTTCGCGGCCCATTCGGGTTTTCCGGCGGCATCGATGAACGCGCGGCGAGCGGCGAAGAAGATCGTTTCGGCGTGCCGCGTCGGGCGTCCGTTTCTCATCCTGACGCCCCAGGCCCGCGCGCTCCACCTCTTTCACGCCTGCGCTCCGAACACCACCGCTCGTCTCACACGCCTGGTCAACAGGCTCTTGCCTCAGCCCGCCCGCGGCGGCGGCGAGCACAAGAAGGAAGGCTGGCAGAGCACCTCACGCGCCGCACCCTCACCAATGACGAAGATGGCCGACCAGGCTATACCGAAGAACAACGAGCTCGATGAGGCGCAGCGCCGCGAGTACGGCGAGGATTCGGCGGAAGAGGACGCCCGGCAGAGCTGAGCAAGCCGAACGCGGTGTCGGCGCATGCCAAACTGCTCTGCATTGACGCTTGCCGTGGCGATGTTACGAGGAATCGAAGGAGGTAACAAAGGCAGAATTGCGGTCGCCGGAGCGGATAATACCTCGTGAGATAGGCGTGTATACAGTGTGATTAGAGAATGTGATTTGAACGCGGCAATCCAAACTCAACAAAGAGGTTGACGAATCATGGCGACCCACACGCATCCCAACGATCCTGTGCCACGCGAGACGCAGCAGTCACCGTCGCCGCACGATGGATCCTCCTCTCAATCCGTGCAAGAAAAAGGCCGGCGAAAGGCCGAACAGGCCGCCGAACGAGCACAGCGGAGCGCTGCCGAGCAGGCGAGCCGGCAGAAGGAACGAGCGGCCGATCGGCTGGGCCGAATGAGCGACGCGCTGAGGAGTACGTCCGACAATCTGCGGAGCCGGGAAGAGGAGGACGTGGCCCAGTACGTCGACTCCGCCGCCGGACAGATCGACCGCCTCTCCGGATATCTTCGGAAGCGCAACGTCGACGACCTTCTGAATGAGACGCGGCAGTTTGCGCGACGCGAACCGGCCCTCTTTCTAGGCGGAGCGGCCTTGCTCGGGATGGTCGGAGCGCGCTTCTTCCGGAGCTCGAGCTCCGATCAGCACCGCTCCAATCAGCACAGCTCCAGCCAGCCCAACGTCTCACAGCCCAACGTCTCACAGCACACGGAGAGCCGGCGTGCCGACGCCCGCTACTGACTGCGGCCGTTGTAGGCATCACTGCCGGACCACCGTTACCATCGCGATCAAGAAACGACTGGAGAGAGGACGACATGGAGGAGCCTTGGGCACAACGCCGTGAATACCAGCGGCACCAACCATCTATGGCGACGGATGGACGTCGCAACGGACGATCGCTCGGTGCAATGTTTCGAGAACTGGCCGTACAGACGCAGTCACTCGTCCACCTGGAAGTTCAGCTGGCCAAAACCGAGATCAGTGAAAAGCTTTCGGCGGCCGGCAAGCATGCAGGACTGCTCGCCGGAGGCGGGATGGTCGCTTACGCCGGGCTGATCGGAATCGTGATGGCGCTCGGATTCTTGCTCGGATCGTTCATGGCGAACTGGCTGGGCTTTCTGATCGCCGGCGCGCTCTTCGCGGCCGTGGGCGCAATGGTCCTAAAGAAAGGACTGGATGGACTTCAGGAGACGCAGTTCTCACTCGAGAAGACAGCGGAATCGATAGAGGAGGATAAGGAATGGATACGAGGAGAGACGTCCGACGTGAAGAAGGACCCCGCGCACCTGGGGAGCCATCGATAAAGGAGGCGGTTCGCTCGGGCCGCTCGACCGGGAATGGCGAGGTGATGCGCGATCGCGTCACGGGGGTCGGAACACGCCGGCGCCGGCCGATGGGTGTGAGCAAGGATGCCGACTCCGGCGAAATCGAACAGGAGCTTCGGCGCACCCGGGCACGAATGAGTGCCACGCTTGACGACATCGAAGATCGCCTGGCCCCGACTCGTCTGAAAAGGGATCTGAAGAATGCCGTGCAGGACACCATCGACGACGTACGCGACGAATTTAATCCAATGAAAATGGCTAGACAGACAGGCGATACAATGATCGAAACCATCAGGGATCATCCATTAGCCGCCGCAGCCGCGGGTGCCTCCATCAGCTACCTGGTAGTGAAGGGTATGCAGGGAGACGGCCGTCCGCCGTACCCCTACTCTGAACGTGAACGCCCGCGAAGCCGCTCATGGCAGGATCAGACGAGGGAGAGAACCGACGACTTTCGTGAAGGCGTCCAGGACGCGCGGCAGCGGGCGGATGAGGCCCGGCGAGAGGTACGGCACCAGACGCAAGAGGTGCAGCATCAGGCACGCGAAGCGCAGCATCAGGTACGCGAGGTTTCGCGGGAAGCCGCCCAGCGCTCACGGCATGCCGCCGAGACGGCCCAGCGGCGGGTGCGTGCTACCGGAAGCCGAATCGAGGATTTCGTATTTGAGAATCCGTTTGCGGCGGGAGCCGTGGCGCTCGGTGTCGGCGCCCTGATCGGCGGGCTCTTCCCGTCGACGCAGATCGAAGACCGCTATATGGGACCGATGCGGGATGAGGCGATCGACCGCGCCAAAGACGCGGCCGATGACACTATGGAGCGCGGCAAGGAGGCCGGCCGGCGCGTGGCCGATGAGGCCAAAGAAGCAGCGCGCGACGTGGCGGAAACGGCTAAACACGAAGCGCAGGGCGTAGGTGATACCGCCCGCGAGAGCGCACAAGACAAAGCGCAGTCCGGAGGGACGGAGTCCGATCGACCGGCGTACCGAGGCACCGAATCAGCCACCGAGCGCAGATCGCCCGGAGGCTCATCTACCGGCTCTACCGAATCCGGCAAGCGAACCCTGTAACACGCACGACATACGACGCGAGTAGTTAGGACACACGAAGCCCGGTCCCCACAAGGGCCGGGCTTCTTATAATGCGCGGATCATTGCCGCGCAACGTACTCTTCAACGATTGCGCGCGCGTGCGGCGAAAAGGAAGCCCCGCTCGAAAACAGAGCCTCCGAGTTACGCCGGCTACTGCTCGAGAGCGGTGCGGTACGTCATTACCGGACACGGCGCCTTCCGTACGACGCTCTCCGCAACACTGCTCGTCAGAGCCCGTCGGAGCCCCTTCCGACCATGGGTGATCATCACGATTAGATCGGCCCTCCGGTCCTTTGCAACGTCCACGATCGTCTCGTCGACGGCGCCTACGGAGACGAGCTGATCCGCGGAACGGTTATCCACATCAGCGCCATCGGTTAGTTCGCGCAGCCGTTCTTCATCTTCCGTTTGCGAATCGTCGTCAGCGGCGTGCAGAATCGTCATACGCGCGTCGTGAGCCGCAGCGACCTCCGCCCCATGCTCCACCGCACGTGGAGAATACTCCGAAAAATCGACGGGCACGAGGACGTGCTCGATGGTCTTAACGGGGCGAACGGCGCGTACGGTGACGGTTGGACAGGAGCTCCGACGCAAGACTCGTTCGGCCGTCGAGCCGATGATGTCCTCAAGAGGATCGGTGCGTCCGTGGGTGCCGAGAACGATTAGGTCGATCTCGTTTTCATCGGCGTACGTTAGAATGCTCCGTTTCGGATCAGTGCTCTTTAGGAGGCTTCGGGTTACGTCGACCTCCGCGGCCTCGGGAAGGCGCTCAAGCTCGTCGATCTGGCGGTTTGCTTCGACAGCCGCCTCGTTCATCTCTTCGCGGATTATGGTCGCGCCCGTGATGGTCTCCGTCGGCAGCTCGATATCATGCATCAGGTGCACCGTCGCCCGGTAAGGCCGCGCAAGCAACAGCGCGAATTTGAACGCCTGCTCAGAGGGCTCAGAGAAGTCGACGGGAACGAGAATATTGCTAAAGGACGGCATCAAACAGTCGGAAATTTGTGTGCGTAATGGTGTACGGCGCACTCTCGCTCGTTGCGTTTCAAGGATGAGTGCGAGTGTGCTATGCACTGCATGTGTCGCCGGATGTGTGTACCTCGTCGTATGGCCGCCGATCCGCTGCGAATGAGATATTGACGTATGAATACGACTGCTGCAGTTTAGAGGCCGCGCTCCGTAGCCCTGATTTGTAACACGCTCGTCGCGGGCGGCACACGCTGTCCGGAACCATCGTAAGGCGCATACCTGCTGTAGCAGAATGGCCGAGCTGATCACCCGTCGGCAGTGTGGCTTTCGCTCCTCGGCATTCGATGTTGAATCCGTTCGGGATATAAGCGGTGGAATTACACGCCTACACGACCCTCGTGCTTGGCATCGCTCTTCTGGTGCTTATCGCCTCGCTTATCCTCGGCATGATTCGACTGCTGTCGGGCCCCTCGCTTCCGGACAGGGTGATCGCGCTGGATTTCATGGCCGTCGTCGTCATTGCCGTGATGTCTGTTTACTCGGTCTACAGCGACGAACCGGCTTACTTGAACGTCGCGCTGGCTCTGGCACTGGTTGCCTTTCTCGGTACGATCGCGTTCGCCCGCTACATTGAACGGTTGAGCCGAGGAGATGTCAGACCTGACTGAACTGCTCGGCGTGATCCTCGTCTCTGCCGGATCACTCTTTGTCCTCGTCGCGGCGGTAGGACTTATACGATTCCCCGACGCGCTGTCACGCATGCATGCGACGACCAAGGCCGGTACGCTGGGCCTCGGGCTGATCGCGGTCTCGAACATGCTCTTCTTCGCGGAGATGAACGTTGTCGCGCGCTCTGCCGGTATCATCCTGTTCATCTTCCTCACAGCCCCGATATCTGCGCACATGATCAGCCGTGCCGCCTATTTCGCCGACGTGAAGCTCTGGGAGGGCACGTTCGTCGATCAGCTCCGTGAGGATCGACATCGCGAGGAGATCACCCGAGCGGAAAGTTCGAGTGAGGTGGAGGATCACAGATAGATGGGGATCCTGATAACCGTACTGGCGGGGTTCATCGCTGCGCTCCCCCTGCCGTGGCTGCACCGGCGCGGCTCGACGCTCACCGGATGGGTCGTCGCCTTGCTTCCGCTGTCGCTCACGGTCTATCTGATAGGCTGGATTCCCCGCGTGGCGGAGGAGGAATCCATTCGGGTCGTGTACGAGTGGGTCCCCGCCCTCGATGTGAACCTCACGTTCCTGATCGACGGCCTTAGTCTCTTTTTTGCACTCCTCATTTGCGGCGTCGGCACGGCGATCTTCGTCTATTCGTCGGATTACATCAAGCATCACCGGCATGCGGGCCG
>CAZQAS010000089.1:11400-14630 GCA_964591285.1 uncultured Rhodothermales bacterium | reverse complement strand
TTCGAGTAGATCAGCCTCGTGCCCGTACCGAGCGCGAAGTTCTCCGTCAGATTGGTTCCGTAGGACGCACCGAGTGCTAGATCGTAGGAGCGGAAGGTTCCGGTTGGATTGTTCTGCGCATCCCGCCCCTCGTGCTCACCCAGGAATAGATAGGTGAGGTGCGCGCCGAACGTACCGATGCCCTCCAAACGGTGCTTCGCCGTGAGGTACTCGTAGAAGAGACCGGCGTTGAACTCCGGCAGCCAGTTTGAGTGCGTGAGCGAGGCCTCCGTCCCGTCCTGATGGGCAAGACCAGCCGGATTCCAGAAAATGGCATTCGCGTTATCGCTCAACGCGACTCCGGTATTGCCCATTCCTGCCGAGCGGCTATCGGGCTCGATCTGCAGGAAAACGACAGCGGCGCCGCCGATTTGCGCCGCAGCCGTCAGCGTCGTAGCTGCCGTCAGAATAGCGCTAAGTAGTAGGAGTGGAAGAAGTTTTCTGCGCATGGTGTCTTGCTCTCTGGTTAACTGCGTCAGTCGCACGCTAGGCGCACTCATGTAAGGATTCACGCCTCGTCCAAGCGGTGAGCGTCTGCCCGCGCCTGGGAACGTGGATTGCCGGCCGGGCCGACTAACGATTCATCGAAGACTATTGATTCTATTGACTTTGTATTAGCGAATCACCGCCAGCTTTTCGATCCGCTCGGCCACTCGGCGCTCGCCACCCATCGATTCGATGGACACGCGAACCTTGTACAGATAGATCCCTGAAGCAATCGGGTTAAAGTCCTCGTCTCGCCCATCCCACGGGATCTGTACGGGCCCGGCCGTCAGCACGCCCGAGGGCAACGCTTCGTCGCTGTCTAGCGTACGTATCGGCCGTCCGGCGAGCGTATAAATTCGAATCTGAACGTCCGCCGCCGTTCCACTCGGTTGATTGTGTTCGAAAAGAAAGCGCGTGTGGCCGCTCGTCGGATTCGGATAGTTGAGGACGTTCTCGAGCACGAGATCGTCGGTTGAGGACACGTAGAAGTCGAGGCTCGTCGAGTTTGAGTTGTTCACCACGTCCCAGGCGCGGACGGACAGCGTATGCGGACCGTCCTCAAGCTCGCCGGGATACTCTTCGAACGAATACGTCACGCGCCCACTCCGATAGGAATTCGGGTCGCTTTCAAATCCTCCGCTGATGTCGACGGCGTTCTGCTCGTTGCCGTCGACGACCAGCAGCATCTCGTGTCCGACGCCTGCGCCGACGGTGTTGATTCCGCTGTCGTCGCGCAGCTTCACGATCAGCCGAGGGTGTCGCGGCGTCATGCCGCCGGAGACGAATGTGGTGTCATTAAGAAATAATGCAATATCGGGTCCCTCCTGGTCGTCTGGTGGATTCGGCGCCGTTCCGCCGACGACGGTGCTCTCGGTAAATCCGAGTGCGTGTTCGCCGTCGTTTCGTGTATAGACGCTTACGCGGCCGGACTGGTCGCTGTACGAGATGTCTTTCGGAACGACGAATGCCGCCTCAAACCGCCCGGCACTCACCGGCACGGTGCCGCGCCAGATCAGATCCTCACGCACCGTATAGTAGTCCTGCGGCATCGCCGCCCGCGGCGAGAACTGCACCTGTCGCTCGGCATCGAAAACCGTGACGTCGGCCTGCCCATCGAAGTTGACGTCGATCTCACCCGATGCCGTTCGGACGCTCCCTCGGATGTTCACCTCTTCCAGGGCACGCATTCTCGGCTGCTCTTCGACAGCTTGTCCGTTGATCTCCTCAACGGTCGTCTGGCCGCTAGGCACTCCCATACGCATCGTCGGATCACCCAGCAGATTGAACTTACGATTGTTGCCCTGTAGCCCCTCATGCGTGTTCTTCGCCTCTATAAGCGCATCCCCGAGACGGCGAGGAAGTCCTTGGTCATCACGCTTGAACATCGCCGTGTTCAGCACACGGTTCAGACCGACGTTGAGTATGTTGATCCCGGCGTCGGTGTATACGAGCCGCACGGTCGTCATCAGGGCGACCGCTCCACCGTCCGCATTCAATAAGAGCAATTCGGCAGCTGACTGTTCTTTCCCTAGATCCCACCATCCGAATGAACACGTGGCGGTCACGAATATCGGGAGCTTATCGAAATTCCGCATCGCCACGGCATCCTCCTGTGTGAGGATCTGTTCCTGGGCAAGGCTGTGCTCACCGCCGTGGCCGCTATAGTTCATCACAAGCACGCCGTCGTTGAGGGCGGCCATGAGATCCCGCTCGGCGCCGGGCAGCCGCCATCCGTTCAAAAACTCGCGGGTATAGGAGATGCCGTAGATCTTCCGAACGTTGAGTTCGGGGACCTCGCGATCGATGAGATCCGCTACGACGTCGGAATTTTGTGTATGTAAATCCGGCCGGGGTTCCTGGACCGGTCGGATGCCGTTGTAGCCGTCGTCGGCCACGAACAGGTAGCGCGAGCGCCATGGCCCGTAGGTCTCCGGATTCTCATAGTGCCTAATCTTGGCGACGATCGCGGCGGCTTCCTCCAGCGTCTGAACCGGAAAGCGACCGACCCCAATATCTACACGTTCGGCACTGGGACTCGTTCGACCCGGCCACCTCCAGATGCCTTCATTTGCGTCCAGAAGTCCGAAATAGTCGTCGCTGGTGTACGAGAGTTCCGGGTCGAATGAATCTTCCGTCTCATACGGTGGGATCCAGTTGGTGAGTTCAGGCTGCTGCGATTCACCTCCGAGATTGCGGTAGTTATAGTGTCCGTCACCCATGAGCAGCGCGTATCGCAGACGGCGGCTGTCGTCGGAGGTGCGGTCATAGAGGAAACGGAAGTAGTCGCGGATGGCGCGCATGTCCTGCAGCCCGCCCGAAAACTCATTGTAGATCCGGGCTACGCCGGCGACGGTGACCTCCAGTCCGTCGTCGCGCCGATACTGCGCGAAATCTTCGGCAACCGGTCGAAAGGCCTCCGGTGTTACGATAACCAGATCGGGGTAGCCGGCGATGCCGTGCAGGTTCTGATTGTCCACACGTTGTGCCGAGGCTGGATTGAGCGATCGCGCATTCCGCGGCAGAAACGCGTAGATCTCTCTCGGCTGAGCCGGGTCCACGACCTCGAGCTGAACGCGATAGGCGTTTCCACTTGGCTGGACGCCGAGCCTTCGGATGGACCCGTGATCGGTCACGTCCCACACGTGTGGCTCGGCAGTGAAGCCGGTGAGAGTCATTTCCACGCGCCCGGTCATGTCGCCGGGTGT
>CAZQAS010000089.1:0-11300 GCA_964591285.1 uncultured Rhodothermales bacterium | reverse complement strand
GTATTGCTGACCCAGGTGTGACCGGTGCCGTTCTCCTTACTCCACATGAACTCATCGAACTCGCGGAAGACGCGTCCGGTCACCTCCTCGAGAGGCTGTGCATCGGAATAGGACGGGAAGGACGGATTGCCGACTGTGGCACCGTCGTCGTTAGTGATCTTCAGGAAGTAATAGTTCTCTCTCGAGAAAGGATGCACGTAATGCTTCCAGGATCCATCCTCATACACCCAGCCCTCGGCTCCTTTTCCGTAGAAGAGCACCTGATCTCCTTCGTCGAAGGATCCGTCGCCACCACCGGAGCGATGAACGGCATTCTCTAGTAGGTCGGCAGGCCGCGGATCGCTGTTCAGCGCGGGAAGCGGCGCACCGCCGTTGCCGTAGATTCGAAGATCGTTCGGATCGATGTCGTCCGGCGAGCGGTTTAATCCCGGTAGTTCGGAAAGAAAGGCCCGGTCGATCCGGTAGATCCCCTCTCCGGCGACGGGAATCTTGTAGACCGTGCCGTTCGCAAGCACACTTTCGGTGATCTCGAGGTGTGGATTCGTCGCCCGCGTGGACGCAACCATGCCTTTTGCCGTCGTCTCCGGCGTATGGAGCACGGCTCGGATGCGATTATACCGGCGGACACTGCCCGCGTCGTAGGTCACGAGGCGAACCACGAGATTGACCGAGGGATGCCCTCTCGTCGAACCGAGGTTCGCGGCGTGCACCTCCGGACCCGACGCCCATGCGACCGCCGCAGAGTCTCCCTCCGGGAGATCGATCTCGTCGTAGGAACTCTCCAGAATGGAAACGCGAGGAAGCTCGTGCGACGGGATCTCATACGTGCCGGACGTTACCGGCACTCCGAACGATAAAGTCTGCGCCGCCTCGGTGGTAAACTCCGAAATGCCGGCCGAATCGATAATCGCCGACAGCGTCGCATCCCAAGTCGCCGTCATCTCAACGACGATGCGATCGCTGCTCGCTTCTATCGTGCGCAGATCAATATCCTGAGCCTGCGCCGCGGAAAGTCCGCACAGGAGCAACAAGGTCAGGCTAAGCCCCGGAATGTGAGCGGATATTTCGCTCATGGGAATCAGGTTTCGTCCGCGCAGCCGTAAGGCTTAGACGAATCAGCTGTTACGAATCCAGATAAGGTGAGTGTGCTGCCCTATGGCAGACAGGTTTTCGTAACAGTCTCGGTCGATACGCGCTGCCGATTGGAAAGGAAAGCTGCGGAGGTCGAGGCGTGAAGAAGGTGCGCCTCTAGTTTCAGCGACGGTTTGTAAGACCCTTAACTTACGAAGTTCCACGACTTTCCACACTCTGCAGATAGCCCTCGATCTCATCTCGAATACGTGAGATGTCCCTGAGCCCTTCGGCGACCCGCTCGCTTGCTTCCTCGATGTCTCGGACAGGCTCCACGACTTCGTCTCCGAGGTCCATGGCCTTTCCGAGTTCCAGTACGTATTGGGCGTTGCCGGAGACGATCGAGAGCGGGTTGTTCGTGTCGTGGTATACCTTCGAAAGGATCTGTCGCAGCGATTTGATCACCTCGACAGGATCGGCGTCGGCCTCGAAGTGGGGTACGTCCATGTGCTTCCTTTCTACGTTTAGTGGGACCTGTTACGTCCGCGTTCGATAGAGGATCTTAAGAACGGCCGCGGGCAGCGGCTTGTCCGCGTCATAGATCATCCAGCGCTCTCGCGTTTTCAACCTCTATTCCGCGATCGGTTCGCACCGGCGTCGCTACCGCCGTTTCGGGATCATGCTCGAAGAAGAGATCCCACCCTTCGTCAACGGCCTGTTGGAGAAACACGCGCTTCTCCTCCAGTGTCGTGAGCGGGCGCACGTCGTAAGCCATGATCCATGCATCGCGGAGGTGTGCCGTCGTCGGAAGCAGATCTGCGACGAAGACGAGCGTTCGATCGCCATCGCTGACCTTCACCAGTTGCTGCGCTTCCGTGTGGCCGTCCACCGTGATCAGGTCGATCCCCGGAAAGAGAGCCTCCGCCTCCTCGACGAGCTGGAGCTGACCCGAGTCGGAGAGCGGGTCGAGATTTTCCTTCAGAAAGGAAGCAGCCTCCCTGGCATTCGCGTTGCGCGCCCATTCCCAATGCCGTCGCTGTACGTAATGCTGGGCGTTCGGAAAGGTCAGCGCCACGGTCTCGTTCTCACGGTACGTGGTCCCGCCGCAGTGGTCAAAATGTAAGTGCGTGAGGATGACGTCGGTTACGTCGTTCGGTGAGAAGCCCGCCTCCGCCAGCGAGCTGCGAAGATCGGATGATTCGTGATCGATCGCGTAGATATCACGGAATTTGCGATCGTGCTTGTCTCCGGCACCGTTGTCGATCAGGATAACCCGCTCCTCGTCTTCGAGTAGAAGGCATCGCATCGCAAGCGGGATACGATTTCGATCGTCGGCCGGGATGCGGCGCTCCCAGAGCGGCTTCGGAACGATACCGAACATCGCACCGCCATCCAGCCCGATCCGGCCGGTTTCAATCGTGTGCAGGGCGTACGGTCCTATCGAGGGCATCGAGTGTTGCTGTTGACTGACGAGAACGTAAGTTGGCACATGGGCGGCGCGCTACGTCGGATCACCACGATCGTCACCCTCCAGGCCTTCTTCGGGCGGAAAGTCCTTGAAATGCCCGTTGGATTTCACCTTTCGGCGTACGTCCTCCATCTGCTCCACCCGAGGTATCATCCCCTCGAAGTGATCGACAAGATAGGCGATTCGCTCGTTCTCACCTCGGAGCTCGAGCATCTCCTGTTTCTGA
Source organism: uncultured Rhodothermales bacterium (assembly GCA_964591285.1). GTDB lineage: Bacteria > Bacteroidota > Rhodothermia > Rhodothermales > VXPQ01 > CAZQAS01. The sequence goes on along the minus strand of CAZQAS010000089.1, from coordinate 8,535 downwards.
CGCAGAGTCAGCCCGGCGTTGTGAGCCATCACGAAGGATACATCCTTGACGTCTTGATAGAGACTCGGCCGCACGGTCCGCCCGGCGAGTTCGAGGAGTTTCATGTGCTGGGTGATTGCGCGCTCCTTGAGGTCGCTCTCGGAGGGTTCGTCCGGATCGTTCAGGAGTTCGACGTCGGCCGTCATATACGCTAGTTCCTGCCGAACCTCCTTAACTCGAAAGCGCTGCTCGCCGCGTACGACGATGTCCATCCGACCGTCTTCGTAACGCGCCGTCACCTCCGAAATGCGCGCCGTACATCCGACGTCCGCCATTTCGCCTTCATCGAAGAGCACGACACCGAAGGCTTCGTCCCGATCGAGGCATCGGGTCACCATTTCTTTGTACCGCTCCTCAAATATGTGGAGTGGCAGCCGCTCACGGGGGTAGAGCACCTCCCCCAACGGAAAAAGCGGCAGTGACCCGGTGACCGACATTGAGAAAAGCGCCCCCTGCTAATTGCGCGTAGCGAATTTCATGAACGTAATGACGGCGCCCTCGTTCTGTTTCACCGCCTGCCCTCCGTACGTGGGCCCCTCTTCGCCGCTGCGAAACCCTCCGTGCGATCGGCTCCGCGTCACCGACGCCGCACAGCCAACCTCTGAATTGCATACAGCGTCTGCCGGTGTTAATCTGAAGCCGGTGAACGCAAATAGCCCGCCTGAAAGAATATCGTGAGTGCCCGCTTTGTCACGCGTCGGTTTCAAGTGGATCGAGCGGGCGCAGCTGCCCTTCTCATCGGCTTCCTCCTGACGCTGCGCCCCGGCGTCGCCGATGCGCAGCCGATCGACTTCGGCTCGGCGGACGATCCGAGAGAGCAGTTGCAGTTAGTCTGGTGGCGGTACCAGAACAGTGTGGATGCGCGGAGCGGTCTCTCGCTGATCGCCGATCACTGGCGCGCGGGCGTCGGACTCAACCTAAACCTCGTGACAAGATCGCTGACCGCGCGCCTCAACGGCACCGCTCGGGGCGGAATCTACGGACGCTACGACCCAGACACCGACGAACTCTACGATCTCGTCCGCCTGGTCGACTTTGCCCGATATAACCCGCCGAGAGAGTCGCGTTTCTATCTCCGTGCAGGAACCATCGATCGGATGCGGCTCGGCACCGGCCACGTCGTCAACTTTTTCAATTCGCACGTGGCCTGGGATCGACGCACCGTCGGCGTCGAATCGATGATCGGCGGCCGCGTGATCGACCTTTTCGCCTTCACCGACAACGTGCTGCTCGACGGAGTGGTCGCCGGACGCGCGGCGCTCCGGCCGATGGGCTGGGCACAGAACCTGAGGACGCGCTCCCTGACCGTCGGGCTCAATTACGTCACGGATCTCGGCACGCGCGCAACCGATACGCAGAGAATGACGGCGTACAATGCCGATCTCAGCATCAATGCACTCCCGTCGGGGGATATTCGACTCGTACCATTTGCAAGCTTTGCCTGGTATCCGGCATTCGGTACTGGCATGGCCGTTGGGGCCAACGTGGCGAGCGACAACTTCATAGATCTCGCGCGTTTCCGGCTTCGCCTCGCCCTTTTTTATAACGGCCGCAAGTTCATTCCGGGCTATGTAGGCTCGTTCTACACGATCAGCAATCCCGAGGCACGCATTCTGAATGCGCAACGATATCTCGTCGGAGAGCGCGAGATTGAGTATGAGGGGGTCGAACTCGAGGACGCGCTGGGTGGAAATGACTTCGAGACCGAGCTCCGACTGTTGATTTTCGAGCGGTTCGAGTTTTGGTACTATTTCCGGCGTCACTACGGCACGCAGAGCCTCAGCGAGTTCCATCTCCGCCTGTTCTTCCACGAGCCGCGCCGCCTGCGGATCGATGTGGGACTCGACCGCGGCGGGCTGAAGGGCTTCTTCAGCCTCTTCAACGACCTGGGCGATCAGACGGCACTCGTCTTCGGAACCCACTATCGATTCGCAGGACCGTTTTGGGCTTTCGTGAACGCACGCTACTCGTTCGAGTACGTGGGCACGGGGGAGGACGGCAAGGATCGATTCCTCGTACAGCGCCGGTTTGAGCCCTTCGTCGGGATCCGCTTCGATTTTTAAGCCAGACAACTGCCGCCATGGGCGCCAAGAAACCGACCGGTCGCGAGCGCGAACGCATTGCCGAGCGGACGATCGAGTCACTGCACGAACTGTATCCGAACGCGGACTGCGCGCTGAATTATTCGACTGCCCACGAACTACTCATCGCCACCATCCTGTCTGCGCAGTCGACCGACGCCACGGTCAATCAGGTCACTGATGACCTATTTAAAAAGTACCCAAGCATCGAAGCGTTCGCCGATGCCGACCCCGAAGAGCTACAGGTGGACATTCGATCGACAGGGTTCTTCCGCAACAAGGCGAAGCACGTCATCGGCGCGGCAACGAAGATCGTCGAGGAACACGGCGGCGAAGTACCGGAGACGATGGACGAGCTTACGTCACTGCCGGGCGTTGCGCGAAAGACCGCCAACGTAGTCCTCGGTACGTTTTTCAAGAAGCCGGTCGGATTCGTCGTCGACACGCACGTGAAACGGGTGTCGTACCGGCTTGGGCTCACCGGTGAAAAACGGCCGCAGAAGATCGAGCGGGATCTGATGGACGTCTTCCCGCGCGAGGAATGGATCTTTCTCGGCCACGCCCTGATCTGGCACGGTCGCCGGATCTGCGTAGCCCGCGGGCCGAAATGTGAGATCTGCCCGCTCAACGACGTGTGCCGGAAGAGGGGCGTGACCAAATAAGAGAAGGCCGCCGATTCGCGGGCCAGGAGTCCCGGCGAATACGGACGGGCGCGGTCTCATCACCGCACGCCGGTGCTCATTTCGAGCATCCGCTCGATCGGCTTGAGCGCTCGGCGACGGGTCTCCTCATCCATTGTGATCTCGGGCTCTTCAAACTCCAGGCAAAGGTAGAGCTTCTCCAGTGTGTTGAGCCGCATGTGAGGACACTGGCTGCAGTTGCAGCCGCTCTCCGGGGGGGCAGGAATAAACGTCTTGTCCGGGCTGTCCTTCCGCATCTGATGCAGAATGCCCTCCTCGGTCGCGACGATAAACTCGGTCTGTGCGCTCTCGCGCGCGAAGCGTCGAATCGAGCTGGTCGAGCCGACATGGTCGGCATGACGGAGCACCACCTCCTCGCATTCCGGATGAGCGAGCACGAGCGCATCGGGATGCCGCACCTTCAACCGCAGCAGCTTCTGCTCGCTGAACGTCTCGTGTACGATGCAAACGCCCTCCCAGAGCACCATTTCACGACCCGTCTCGCGGATCAGATAGCGTCCGAGGTTACGATCCGGTGCGAATAGAATCGGCTGATCCTCAGGGATCTGATTGATGATGTGCGCGGCATTCGAAGACGTGCAGATGACGTCGCTGAGGGCCTTTACTCCCGCCGTGCAGTTGATGTACGATACGACGACGTGGTCGGGATACTGCTGCTTGAACGCAGCCAGCTCCGGTGCCGGGCAGGAATCGGCGAGGGAGCAGCCCGCGTTCAGGTCCGGCAGGATGACCTTCTTTGACGGATTCAGAATCTTGGCCGTCTCCGCCATGAAGTGCACACCGGCGAAGACGATAATATCGGCCTCGGTGTCGGCCGCCTTCCGGGAGAGCCCGAGAGAATCGCCGATGTAGTCCGCGATGTCCTGTATCTGCGGCTCCTGATAGTAGTGCGCCAGGAGGATCGCGTTCTTCTCCTCCTTGAGGCGCGTAATCTCATCGAAGAGATTCAATGTGGGATCGACCGGAGCGTCGACGAATCCAACATCCGGATCTAAAACGGGCACTTGCGTCATATCGGCTCTGGCGCAGGGAAACGTAGTAGGATGGCGAAGGTCGGCCGGCGCGATGCAATCGGGCGCCGTTCTGCGGTTTGGCTGCTCTAACGCTGCATCTATCGCGGCGTTTCGGGGGAGCCGTCACCCGCCGCAGACGTAGCGTCACCGGCGGATTCGAGCGGCGTGAGGACGCCTGCTACGAGACGCATCACGCGATCCGCGATGCCGGCCAGGGCCAGATTGTGGGTCACGATGACGAACGTGTGGTCGAACTCACGGCTCAGGCGCAGGATCTCATCGTGCAGCCGCTCGGCCGTGCGCGTGTCAAGATTCCCGGTGGGCTCGTCGGCAAGCACGAGCCCGGGCTCGTTCATCAGAGCGCGGGCGACGGCAACGCGCTGCTGCTCGCCGCCGGAGAGCTCCGACGGCCGGTGCGAGGCGCGCTCCTCCAGCCCGAGCACTCGGAGCAGCTCCATGGCTCTCGGCCGCGCCGCGGCCAGACTCTGCTGTGCGATCAGCGCAGGCATGGCGACGTTCTCGAGCGCCGTGAACTCGGGCAACAGATGATGAAACTGAAAGATGAACCCGATCTCGCGATTCCGAAAGGCGGCCAGCGCCTCATCGGATTTGCCGAAGATGTCTTCGCCGCGATAGACGACGGTGCCGCCGTCGGGTCGATCGAGCGCGCCGAGCAGGTGCAGCAGCGTGCTCTTCCCTGTACCGCTCTCCCCTACGACGGCGACCACCTCGCCGGTGCGCGCACGAAAATCAACGCCGCGGAGGACGTCCAGGCGGCCGCCTCCGCCTGTCGCGTAGCTCTTCTCCAGGCGCCGTGCGACGATGAGATCCGATCCAGGGGAAGTGCCGGGTGTCGAAGTGCGGTCGTCAGCTTGCAAGGCGCTAGGCTTCCTCGCGCTCGATTCCGTACTTGTTCATCTTATTGTATAGGTGCGAGCGCTGAATACCGATGGATTCCGCCGTCCGGCTCACGTTCCAATCGAATTCGTCCAGCTTACGCTCGATAAAAATCTTCTCGGCCATGTCGCGAAAGTCGCCGAACTCTTCGTACTGCTCGAGCAGGTTGATCATCGGATCGGTCGTGGACGCGCCGGGCCGAACGTAGCGATCGACGTCCTCGGCCTCGATCTGGTCTTCGCGCGTTAAGACGATGAGGCGTTCCACGACGTTCTGGAGCTCGCGGACGTTGCCGCGCCACTCCTGCTTCTTGAGGCGCTCGAGGGAGTCATCGGTGAAATGCTTACCGGGCATCCCATTGCGACGCGCCAGCTGCTCGCAGAAGTGCTTCGCGATGACCGGAATGTCGTCCTTCCGCTCCTTCAGCGGCGGTACGTGGATGAGGATAACGCTGATGCGGTGATAGAGGTCTTCGCGAAACTCGTCTTCCTCGATCCGCTCGATGAGGTTTTTGTTCGTCGCGCAGATCACCCGAACGTCGACCGAGATATTCTTGTCGCCGCCGACGCGCTGAATCTTGCTTTCCTGCAATGCGCGCAGCACCTTCGCCTGCGCTGAGAGGCTCATGTCGCCAATCTCATCGAGAAAGAGCGTGCCGCCGTCGGCCTGTTCGAATTTGCCGATACGCTGCTTCGTGGCTCCTGTGAAGGCGCCTTTCTCGTGGCCGAAGAGTTCGCTCTCGATGAGCTCGCTCGGGATGGCCGCACAATTCACCTCCACCATCGGTGCCTCTTTTCGCGGCGACAGGTGATGGATCCACTTGGCGACGAGCTCTTTTCCGGTGCCTGGCTCGCCGGTGATGAGCACGCGCGCCTCGGAGGGCGCCACGCGCTCGATCGTTTCCTTAATCCTCGAGATGGCGGGGCTCTCCCCCAGAATCGGCGTCAACTCGCCCTCGAACTCCTCGATCGCCTGCCGCATCCGGCGATTGGCGACTTCGAGCTCGCCGCGGTCCATGGCGTTGCGGACCGTCACAAGCATCCGATTGAGGTCCGGGGGCTTCTCGATGAAATCAAAAGCGCCCAGCTTCGTCGCCTCGACGGCCGTTTCGATCGTGCCGTGGCCCGAAATCATAATGATGGGCACTTCCGGCATCTCATCCTTCGCCGTTTCAAGAACTTCCATGCCGTCGCGCTTCGGCATCTTTACATCCAGCATGACGACGTCGAACTGGCTGGCGCGCATCTTGTCTAGCGCTTCCTCGCCATCTACGGCCTCCTCTACCTCGAAATCTTCGTACTCGAGAATTTCTCGAAGTGTGCGTCGAATGCTGGGTTCGTCATCTACAACGAGAATGGTGGGCATACGGGCCGTCAGGATTGCTGCTTGGCTACTGCGCGTGCAATATACGCTTCAATGTTGCCGGCGGCTTCGGAATCCGGATAATCATCCTGCACCACTTCGTAGGCCTCCTGCGCCTCGTCGAACATTCCAGCCAGCTCGAATGCCCTACCCGCACTCACAAGGTACTGAGGCGTGCTGAGCGGATTCTCGTAAAGGTAGGCGGCTCGCCGGTATAGCTCCCCCGCACGTTCGAACTCGCCACGGTTCTCGTAGACCGCCGCCTGACCGGCCACGGCACTCGCGCCTATGAAATCCGAAGAGGCATCGAAGGCCTCGAAGTGCTCCAGCGCCCGGTCGTACTCGCCGAGCTGGTACAGCGCGTCGGCCGCATAGAAATGGGCCAGGTTGCCGGCCTGCGTCCCGCCGTACTCCTCAGTAATCTCGATTAGCCCTAGCCGGTCGATAGTCCCGTCCAACGCTTCCTGGTAAGATCCCGCCTCGTATATGGAGACGATCTGCGCAAGGTGCTGCTCTGCCTCGGCAGACTGCTCGTTCTGATAAAACACGTAGCCGATCGCCGCCAGCACGAGTAGCACGAGACCTGCAAGAGCCGCGTAGACGAGCTTCCGGTTTTGATCGAAGTACTCCCACGCTCGGGCGTAGAAGGTGACCACCTTGTCCTCGCGGAGCTCGTGCTTTCGGGAAATTCCTTTCGGGGGATTAAGCGTGGACATCGATTTTTGAATTGACCGTTCTCAAAGATTGCAGCACGAACCCATGCTGAAGCGAGGGCGATGCGTTTGTACGCCCGCCCCACCTATCGTTTCCCCCAAAAGGGCTTCCGAATTCTTCGTCTACCTTTCTCGACACGATTTTCACCAAATTACGTAACGTCGAGTCGGATCGCAGGATAGCACCAGCCGTTTATCACATCCGCCCTTCCAATCAAACAAGGAGACTCGTCAAATGGCTATCAAGCTCGGCATCAACGGCTTCGGACGAATCGGACGCCTCGTATTTCGATCTATCCTCGAACGCAATCTCGATGGATTCGACATCGTCGGCGTGAACGATCTGACCGACGCGGCCACGCTTGCCCATCTCTTTAAGTACGATTCCGTGCAGGGTAGATTCCCCGGCGAGGTCGGACTCGAGGGCGACAGCCTCATCGTAAACGGCGACAAATTTCCGGTTTTCTCCGAAAAGGATCCGACAAAGCTCCCCTGGGGCGATCTCGGCACGGACGTCGTGGTCGAATCGACCGGCATCTTCCGCACGCGCGAAAAGGCCGCTCAGCACCTCCAGGCCGGCGCAAAGAAGGTCATCATCTCGGCGCCCGCTCGTGATCAGGTGGACGCCACGATCGTGATTGGCGTCAACGACGACCGGCTGAACGGCGACGAACAGGTCGTCTCAAATGCAAGCTGCACGACGAACTGCCTGGCTCCGATGGTCAAAATTCTCGACGATGCCTTCGGCCTTAAGCGCGGCTTCATGACGACCGTCCACGCGTACACGTCGGATCAGCAACTCGTGGACGGCCCGCACAAGGATCTGCGGCGCGCTCGCGCGGCGGCTCTTTCGATCATCCCGACCACGACCGGCGCGGCCAAGGCCGTCGGACTCGTACTGCCGCACCTGCAGGGTAAGCTCGACGGCATGGCCCTTCGCGTACCCACTCCCGCAGGATCCATTACGGACCTCGTGGCCGAGCTGGAGACGGAAACTACAGCCGACGAGGTGAACGCAGCCTTTCGGGAGGCGGCAGGCGGCGCGCTGAAGGACATCGTGCAGTACAGCGACGAGCCGCTCGTATCGACGGACATCATCCACAATCCACATTCGACGATTTTCGACGCGGAATCGACGATGGCGACCGGTTCCCTCGTCAAGGTCGTCGGCTGGTACGACAACGAGTGGGGCTATTCCTGCCGCACGGCAGAAATCATCGAGAAGCTGATGAAGGTAGCCCAGCCCGCTTGAGGTCGCCCGTTGAATGGCCAAACTTACACTGGACGATCTCGACGTCGCCGGCAAACGCGTCCTCGTACGCGTCGATTTTAACGTCCCCCTCAAGGACGGTAAAGACGGTCGAAAGGCGGTCGGCGACGACACGCGCATTCGTGCAGCTCTTCCCACGATCCGCACGATTGTAGATCGAGGCGGGAAAGCCGTGCTGATGAGCCATCTCGGCCGTCCCAAGGGCGAAGCGGTCGCGCAGTATTCGCTCGCCCCGGTTGCGGATCATCTCCAAGAGCTTCTTGGAGAGCGCGTGCGCTTCGTCAGCAATACGGTCGGACGTGCCGTAGAGGAGGCTGTGAAGGAACTGCCCGACAGGAGCGTCCTGCTTCTGGAAAACACGCGATTCCATCCGGGCGAGACGAAGAATGACCCGGAGCTTGCGGAGCAGCTAGCGGCTCTGGGCGACGTGTACGTCAATGATGCCTTTGGATCCGCCCA
>CAZQAS010000088.1:0-14675 GCA_964591285.1 uncultured Rhodothermales bacterium | reverse complement strand
GCACGCACGAGGCGCATTCGTCGTACCGCGTGATGCCGATTTCGATGGCGACGGGGCAGGCAGCCGGTGTCTGCGCCGCGCTGGCAACAGACCGCGGCGACGTCCCGCGCGGCGTTCCCGCTGGTGCAGTGCAGGATGAGCTGCAGCGGCAGGGCGCGAACATCGGCGACGAGGTCAACGTGTCCTGAGGCCCAGATCAGGATATTCGCGCCCGCACGTGTGCAAGCAGTGACATGCTCCACTCGAGGGACGCGGCCCCGAGGTAGACCACCAGCGCGCCGGCCAGCGAGGTCAGGTAGGGATACGGGAGATCCAGCACGTGGGCGCCGAGCAGCCAAAGGAGAATTCCTGTGACGAGCGTGAGGTAAGCCGCGCCCGCGCTCCCGAACCGCGTAAAGAGTCCGAACACGATGACCGTAAAAATCCCCGCCGACCCGAACGCTGACGCCTCCTCGACGAGCGCATAGACGCCTTCGGCATGCAGCGCGACGACGTAGGCCACAATCCCGAACGCGGCGACGCCGATCCGTGCGGCCAGGACCTTGCCGCGCTCGGACATCTCGGGCCAAAGCGGAACCACCACGTTGTGCGAGATGAGCGATGAAGCCACCAGCAGCGCGCTGTCGACCGTCGACAAGATCGCCGACACAAGCGCGCCCGCGAAGAGCATATAGAGAATCGTCGGCAGGTGCTCGCGCGCCAGCAGCGGGAGGATCTGCTCGGGATGTTCGAGGCCGGGCATCATGCGAAAGCCAACGAGTCCGACGACGACCGGTATCACGCCTACGAACAGGTACACGCTGCCCGCCATGAGCGACGAGCGTCGCGCGACCGTTGGCGAGCGCGCCGCGATCACGCGCGCGACCAGCTCGGCGGCCAGCACCGATCCACAGACAGGGATCGCCCACGCCTCAACGACACTCAGAAGCGAGCCTTCGAAGGGTTGCAGCCGTGCGGAATCGACCGCGCCAAGCTCCGCCCCGCCGCCGTTCGCCATAAGTACCCCGAAGAGTATCACGAGCCCGATGATCAGTGCAATCCCCTGCACGATGTCCGTCCAGGCGTCCGCCAGCAGCCCACCGAAAATCGTGTAGAGGATGACGACGCCTGCCGCCGCCGTGATCGTAATCGACACCTCGAGCCCTGACGACGCGGAGAGCACCTGCCCAAAGGCTCGAATCTGCGCGGCCCCCCAAAGCAGCGACGTCGGTACGAGCAGCAGCACGGCCATCCGCTCCACACCCTGGGAATAACGCTGCCGGAACAGATCAGCCAGGGTTGTGAGCCGCAGTCGCCAAAGGGGGGCGGCGAAGACGAGGCCCATGAAGATGAGGCAGAGCGCGTATCCGAACGGGTCCGCGGTCCCTCCCACGAGACCATTTTCATAGATAGATCCGGCCGCACCGATGCAGGTCTCCGCCCCGAACCACGTCGCGAAGACCGTAAACGTCGTCAGCCCGTACCCGAGACTTCGGCCGGCCACCAAATAGTCATCCTCGGTCCGGATCCGGCGCGACACGACCACGCCGATCGCCACCTGCACGAGCACGTAGCCGAGTACGCCGAGGAAGACGACGTCCACTATTCCAGCTCGCGCAGCCAGACGTTGCGGAAGCGGACCGGATGACCGTGATCCTGCAGCCTGATCGGAAGGCGATCGGCATGCGCCTGATAGTCCGGGCGCGAATAGTGCCCCGTCGGTCCGGTGAGCGCTTCGTGGTCCTGCACCAGAACCCCGTTGTGGATGACCGTCACATACGCCGGCTCGAGCAGCTCGCCGTCACCGCCGAACCGCGGGCGGTGGAAGACGATGTCGTACGTGTTCCACTCACCGGGAGGTCTCATGGCATTCACGAGGGGCGGGTACTGTCCGTAGACGGCCGCGGCCTGGCCGTCGGCATAGGTCTCGTTCTCGTAGGAATCGAGGATCTGCACCTCGTACTGATCCATCAGAAACACGCCGCTGTTGCCGCGATCCTGATCCTCGCCCTCGGCGGGATCCGGCGCCGACCACTCGATGTGCAGCTGGACGTCGCCGAAACCTTCCCGCGTGCGGATGGCGCCCGTCCCGGGGATGACCTCGAAATAGCCGTCCCGCACAGCCCACGGAGCCGGCTCTCCATCGGGTGCCTCCCACGCGTCGAGGCCGGAGCCGTCAAACAGTACGACTGCGTCCGAGGGCGGGCGACCGGCCTCGGCGCTCGGCGCACCGGGCTCGACCACCGGCGGCAGCGGACGATCCCGGTCGTGGATCTCCCAATCCGATGGAGTCCGGGACTCCTGCGCGGCCGCGTCCTGGACCAATGACATGGAACCGAAAACGCCCGGCTTAAAGATGGATGACGTCATCGCACCGAACGAGACCGCGATGATGAGAATGATCGATCGAGTCATAGCTACTGTCTAGAGACTAAACTCAACACCTGCCAACACGGCTCTGCCTGGAGCCGGCTCATAATAGCGACCGCCAAAGGCATTCACCACCACCGAGCCGCTGTACTGCCGATCGAGCACGTTGCGAACCGTTACGAAGGGACGAGCGCGCCCGGAACCGAGTGCAAGCCCCGCATGCCCGAGGGACAGATCGAGCACGACGTAGCCGTCATTCACCGCCGTGTTGGCGTCATCGACGAAGTACTCGCTGACGGCCTCCGTCTCGAGCCGTGCCCAGAATCCGCGGCGATCCGCCTCGATGCCGACCACCAGTCTATGTTCGGGCACTCCGGGGAGCAGATTGCCCTCCAAATCCTCTTCCTGAAAAGTAAAGCGGCTTCCGGTGTAGCTCACCTCAGCCTGAAGGGCCACGACGGGCGTCCAGATTAGAGCCGCCTCCACACCGACGTGCCGGTTTTCTCCCGCATCCCGATAGAAGTCTCGGCCGAGCTCATTTTGGAATGATATCAGGCGCCCATCGACGTGCATGTGGAAAGCCGCCAGATCGAGGAATAGCGTCGGGCCGGCCGCACCGCGCACGCCAACTTCGAATCCTCTGGAGATCTGCGGCTCGAGCTCCGGATTGAATCCGCCGGTCATATCCGGCCGGTTTACGAGCTCCGTCGTTGTCGGCGTTTCGAAAGCCGTCCCATAGTTCGCGAAAATGAGCAAGCCCTGGTGGCGATACGAAAGTCCGGCCGACGGACTCCACGCGGTGAAGGTGCGGCTTCCCGACTGGTCGTCGTTCTCCAGTAGTCGGTCCTCCATCTCAAAACTCACGCGGCTGTAGCGCAGACCGGCCGTAGCGTCGAGATTCGGGATGATTTCGAGGCGACCGTACCCGAAGGCGCCCGTCGAGGCGACGTCCTCGATCTGGTCGAGCGTCAAATTGTCACCGGGCTCGCCGCCGGCATTGTCGAAGTTTTTCCTGATGTCATGCTGGAGCGCGGCGTCGGCGCCGATACCCCACTCGATTGGGCCACCGTCGTCGCGCAGCGCCGCCCGCAGACCTCCCGCCGAGCGGTCGATATCGACGTACACGCCCGGGATGGGATTCTCGAGCAGGCGCCGAATCCCGTAGGCGGTGACGCTGACATCCGCAAAATCCGCATCGTGCTCCACGGTGGCACCGCCCTGCGCCTGCAGGCTCTCTTTTCCTAACCCTGCGTTGACGACCTCCGGTCGTGTTGCGGTCGGATCCGTTTCCATCTGCTCGCGCGAGAGCGAACTCGGATTCTCCGTATCCTGAACAGCCGCGGCTCCTACGGCGCGCAACTGCGTTCGATCGCTCAGCCGAAAACGCCCGATCAGTCCGCCCCTCGTCCGCGTCCCCGCCGAGTACTCCCGGTAGCCGTCCTGCGTGACCGTTGATACCCAGCCCTGAAGCTCGTGGGCGCCGATTGGCGTGGCGCCCTCGAGAAGCGCGTGCCGCTGTCCGAAGGCGCCGGCGAGGAGGCGGCCACGAAGCATCGGCTCAGCACGCGCGGCGCTCGAGAGGAAGAGCACGCCACCGCTGCCGTTCCCCCAGAAGAGCGATGCCGGACTGCGGAGCATCTCTATGCGTCGAAGCACGGAGGGCTCCACGACTTCGAGTACGGCCTGACCGTCCGGCATCGTTAGCGGGATGCCGTCCAGCAGTACCTGCACGCCCCGGACGCCGAACGGCGCGCGTGCGCCCATCCCGCGAACGGAAATCCGCTCTCCGAGCGCGAAATGACCGCGATCGTTCACCCAGACGCCCGGTACGCTGCGCAGAACGGCGTCGAGTGATAGTGCGGGCTCGAAGGCCAGCTCCTCAGGCTCGCGCACGTCCAGCGTCAGTGCGTACGGAGCCGTGGTCGCCGTCTCCGTCTCCCGCACCGCATCAACCGTAATTTCCGGAAGCGTCATCTCCAGCGTGTCGGCCGTCTGCGCCGCCGCCGGCCCCGCGAAGGGCAGCGCAAGCAGCGCGAGCACGGCCCATCCCCATCTGGCCGCACCCTTCCGTTTCCGTTCCACGCAGCGCGTCGCCGCGCCCTCTCTCCGTCGAAACCTCATCCATCCACCTGAATTCGTGTAATCAGCTCACGTCCAAAGTAAATAAAGACGCGGAGACAAAGCGAAAGCTTCGCCGAAAGACCGTGAGTTCTATGACTTCGGGCTGAATCCCGACCCGCCGCCTCCTATTTTGTCGCCCCCTCCCTCTCACACGCTCTCGAATAACTATGAAGCGGCGAAACTTCTTGAAGCGGTCGGCCCAGGCGACCGCCGCCCTCGCAGCCGGACCCTGGATTCGCTCTACGCCCACCTCTCCCAATGAAACGCTGGCGATCGGACTCATCGGCGTCCGCGGGATGGGATTTTTCAATCTGGAGAATCACTTGAAACAGCCAGGGGTGGTTTGCGGCGGCCTGTGTGACGTCGACGGAGAGGCGCTTGGCCGCCGCGTGGAGGACGTGGAAAAGATGACGGGCGCACGGCCGCGCGTTTTTGGTGACTACCGCGATATGCTCGACGAGCAGGATCTCGATGCGGTTATCATCGGGACACCGGATCACTGGCACTGCCTGCAGCTTGCAGATGCTTGCGATGCGGGCAAAGACATTTACGTCGAGAAGCCGATGGCCAATTCGATTGCGGAGCTCGACGCGATGGTGGCGGCGGCGCGCTCCCACGACCGCGTCGTGCAGGTCGGACAGCAGCAGCGAAGCGGGCAGCACTGGCAGGACGTCGTCGATTTCGTCCAATCCGGCAAGCTCGGCGATGTCCGCAGGGTGAAAATCTGGGGCTTTTTCGATTACGGAAAAGGCGCCCCGCGCGTACCGAATGAGCCGCCGCCGGAGCACGTAGACTTCGACCTGTGGCTCGGGCCGGCGCCGGATCAGCCGTTCAACCCGAGCCGGTTTCACGGCGTGTGGCGGCACCAATGGGACTTCGGAGGGGGTCTCCTCTCCGATTGGGGCGTGCACCTGCTGGATGCCGCGCTCTGGGCGATGGACGTCGACGGTCCGCCCCGCGCGGTCACGGCCACCGGAGGCATCTACACGTACGACGACCGCGCGATCGAGACGCCGGACACGCTCTCGGTGCACTTCGACATGGGCGATTACATGCTGACGTGGGAGCACCTGGCGGGTCTCGGAAGCGGGTTCTACGGCCGGAACTACGGCATCGCCTTCATCTGCAATAACGGAACCCTCGTGGTGAACAGAGAGGGCTGGGAGGTCATTGCCGAGGAACGCGACGACGAGCTTCTCATGGAGCCCGTATCCTTTGTCGAAGGCGTGCCGAGCAACCACGAGCGTCACGCGATCGACTTCATCGATGCCGTCAAGGCCCGGCGCGATCCCGTATGCACCGTCGAGATGGGACGCGCGGCCGCGCTGTTCGCGCATCTCGGCAACATCGCCTATCGCACCGACAGCAGAATCGTGTGGGACGAGGCGTCAGCGAGCATCCGTGACAACGATGCGGCCAATGACCTCCTTCGACCGGAGTATCGCGCGCCCTGGAAATTTCCGGGCTAACGAGCCCGGCGTACGGCGTCCAGTAGCGGGAGTGTGGCCCTCACGGGGCGTCCAGCCATCCGCTCCCGCCGGGCGTCATTGCCAGAGACCCAGCAGCCCGCCCATCAACGTGAAGGTCACCACGTTGTAGCCGGCGTCGATGAAGTAGAGCTTGAGCGAATGCCGCGAGAAAAGATAGATAATGCCGATCGCCATCGCGACCCATCCGACTCCGGCAAGTGCGCCGGCGGCCAGTCCCCACGCCAGCGACGCATCAGGCCCCAGAAACATCGCTAGATTGATCGCGATGACCAACGATGCGACGAAGCTCAGGCCGAAGATGCGCGCCATGTCGCCCTGCATGTCCTCGTCCGCAAAGCCCATCTCCTTCATCCACGCCCTCCCGAAGAGCAGCGGTGAGTACCACAGTCCACCGACGACGAAGCTGAGGATCGCGGCAGTGAATACAGCCAGCCAGTTCAGGGATGAGAAGTCCATATCGGTATCGATTGTGTTGTGAGGGATCCGGTGAGAGCCCTAACTTACCATTGCGACATCGCTCCGTATAGATCGAATCTACCGAAACCGGATTTCGACGGACTGAATTCGCGTTTCGCCTCCCTCAACCCTCGATACGGCTCCGTTGCTCGCTTCCTGGCGAGGCAACGCACGATTCGACCCGGACCCATCTCATGGACGAACAGCTGAGAGACCAGACGATCAGGCTGATCGGGATTCCCGCCTTCGGGATCGGGATTCCGAACGTGACGGGTTTGTTCGGGCCCTTCGGACCACTCGACGCGACGTATTGGCTCGGGTATCTGTATTTCATCGGACTCTCTTTCTTGATCTGGCAGGGCAACCGCTACTTCCTGCTCAAGCAGCGTCCGCACTACGACTGGTTCAGTAGACCCGCACAGAAAGTGATGGTGCTACTTGCCGCCAACGTGCTCTACACGGCCCCTCTGACCGTGGCATGGCTGTGGCTGTGGTACGAAGTGGCAGGCTTCCCGCAGTCGGACATGGAAGTCATCCGAACCGTGACGCTGATCAACGTCATCTGCGTGATATTCATCACGCACATCTACGAGACCGTCTATTTGATCCGGCAGCGCGAGGCGGACATCATCCGCGTGGAACGGTTGGATCGGGCGCGCGCCGAGGCCGAGTTGGAGGCGCTGAAGAACCAGATCGATCCCCACTTCATGTTTAACTCGCTGAATACGCTGACACATCTGATCGACACACACCCTGATGATGCCCGCGCCTTCTGCGACGATTTGGCCGACGTCTACCGGTACATTCTCCAGCATAAGAGCTCCGAGCTCGTATTGCTTTCGGCTGAGCTTCAGTTTGCGCGCAGCTATCTAGGCCTCATTGCGCACCGATTCGGCCGTGCTATCGAGGTGTCGATCCCCGAGCAGGTCAACGGCGCGCTCATCCCACCGATCTCGCTCCAGGTACTGCTCGAAAATGCCGTCAAGCATAACGCGTTCTCCGAGCGCGAGCCGCTGCGAATTTCGATACGGATACTGGAGGATGCGGTCGTCGTACGCAATGAACGTCGTCGCCGCCTGGACGATCGGCCCACCTCCGGCATCGGGCTGCGGAATCTAAGCGAGCGCTTCGAGCTGCTTACCCATCGTCCGATCGACGTATCGGACGACGAAAGCGTCTTTTCCGTCACACTCCCTCTCGTCCACACCGTCGTGGCATGAAAGTCATCATCGTCGAAGACGAACGCCCCGCGGCCGAGCGTCTGGAGATGTCGCTCAAGAGGTATCGCGACGACATCGCCGTGATGGCCCGGCTCCAAACCGTCGCCGAGACGAGCGAATGGCTGGCCACACACGCAGAGCCCGATCTCGTCTTCCTCGATGTGCATCTGAGCGACGGAATCGCGCTCGACCTCTTCCGCCGAAGGCCGCTGACGTGTCCGATCATCTTCACTACGGCCTATGATGCGTACGCGCTGGATGCGTTCGAATGCAATTCGATCGACTACCTGTTGAAACCGATTCGAGAGGAGCGCCTGGCCGAGGCCATGGATCGCTACGATCGACTTCGCAGCCACTTCGCCGGTGAGCTTGTCGACGCCCTCGAGTCCGCCATCTCGATGAAGGAACCGGAATACAAGCACCGCCTGCTGGTTCAGCGCGGAAACTCGTACCTGTCGCTCGACGAGAAGGATCTACGCTATGCATTCTCCAGCCAAAAGACGACCTTCCTCGTCGATGCGCGCGGACGCAAGTACATCTCGGGCGAAGCCCTGACGAGCATTGAGAACGCACTGGATCCGTCCAACTTCTTTCGCTTGAATCGTAAGTACCTGGCGAGAATAGATGCCGTGCGCAGATTCCAGTCTGCCGGGCGCGGGCGAATTCTGGTCTACGTGATGCCTGATGCGGGTGAGCCCGTGTACGTAAGCCAGGAAAAGGCCTCGCACTTTCGCTCGTGGATGGGGTACTGAGGCTCTGAATGGGACTGACCCGGCTCTACCGCGTCACAGATCGCCTTGCCGGGCGAACTGCTTGATGTGGTCGGCGGCCCGGAAGGCCAGCGCCTGAATCGTCATGGTCGGCTGCCCACGGCCGGACGTGACGAAATTGCTCCCGTCGACCACGAACAAATTCGGCACGTCGTGAGCACGGTGATATCTATCGACTACGGACGCATCGGGGTCATCCCCCATCCGGCACGTACCGAGGAGATGTGCGCCGATGGACGCCGGTTCGACGGGCATCGTCCAGATCTTCTTCGCGCCGGCCGCATCGAGCAGTTCCTCGCCTCGATCTCGAAAGAAGCGCATCGTGGCCAGGTCATCCTCATGATCCTGGTACGTCACGCGCAGCGCCGGCCGGCCCCACTTGTCCGTCACGTTCGGATCCAGCGAGATGCTGTTCGTCTCGAGCGGCAGCGACGTCGTGTGGCCGTTTACCGAAAACGACCGCGTGAAGTACTCTCCGAGCATCCGCTTGTACTCACTCCCCCAGGTCGGTGCATCTGACGGGAGACCTCCCAGCGCGAATGAAATCGGGTACGCATTCAGAAATGGCCGTGCATCGAGTCCGCCACCGCCGTAGAAGCCGCGCTGCGGGTCGGAGTCGTAGAAGTCCATGATGATGCGCGTCACCTGAACGCTCTTGTAGTCGTTAACCGGCCTATCGAACAGTCCGTAGGCGTACGACTGGCCGTTGAACATGAGGTATTTGCCGACGAGACCGCTGGAGTTTGCCAGTCCGTTCGGAAATCGCGACGACTCCGACATCAGCAGCAGCCGCGCCGTCTCGGCACCGTTGGCGGAAACGATCACCGCACGAGCCTTCTGCGCATGCTCGTTGCCGGCGGAGTCCCAGTAGAGGACCTCATCGATCCTCCCATCACGACCCGCATTCAGCCGAAAGACCGTGCTCTCCGCGCGGATCTCGCAACGCCCGGAAGCCTCGGCCTGCGGGATCATCGACGCAAGTGTGGATGACTTCGCGCCGAACTCACATCCGAACAGCATGCAGAACCCGCAGTGGCCGCAGGGGGCACGGCCGTTATAGGGCTCGGAGGCGATGGCCATCGGCGCGGGCTGCGGATGGAGGCCGAGCCGCCGCCCTCCCCGTTCGAAGAGTACGCCGGACGACTTGACGGGAAGGGGCGGCATCGGATACGGGCGTGAGCGCGGCGGATCCAGAGGGCCGGCGGCGCCAGAGACGCCGATCTCCCAGTCCACTTTCGTGTAGTAGGGCTCGATCTCTTCGTAGGTGATCGGCCAGTCCGCGAAGCCCGTACCTTCGATGGGCCCGAGCACACTGCGCTCGCGAAAATCGATCTCTCTAAATCGCCAGTAATTGGCCGTGAAATGGACGCTGCTGCCGCCGACCATCCGGGCGTAGAGGAGCGGTGGCGGAAAATCTCGCACCTCGGCCTCCTCCGCTTCGGACCGGCGCAGGGTCTGCGGATGATCGCCCGACGCCCCGCCGATATGCTCCTGGTTGAATAGAGTGGCCAGCTCGTCGTGCACGAAATCCTGCTGCTTCACGTACGGACCCTGCTCGAGCACGACGACGTCGAAACCGGCCGTCGAGAGCTCCCTAGCCATCACCCCACCGGCCGCCCCCGAACCGACGATGACGAAATCGACTTCGGCATTCTCGCTGAACCTCTTCATTCCTCTTCCCCTTCGTAGGCCCCGAAGGGCGGTTGCCAGACGTGGCGGTCGTCAAATCCAATCAGCTGCCATCCCGCTCTATCAGTATTTCCTCCGTAGGACGGATGGGAAAACGTGCCGGCGATCGTAAGGAATCTTACCATCCCGAAGAAGGGTGTCGTTTCCGCCTCCTTCAGGACGGCGATCTGATCCTCCGTACCGAGCTCGAAGAATCTTGAGGCGTCCGGATACGAGGCGTGCACCGCATCGTTCAGTTGCTCGAGGCCATCGCGGAAAGCGGGCAAAGCCCCGTGCATGAACGTCTCGAGCGCGCGGTCCACAAACTGAACGGCCCCGGCATCCGCCGCTCCCGGCGTGCCATCGCTCGGAATGATCCGGCTCGCAATGGCGTCAACGTCTCGCACCTCCTCAGGCGAGAGGACGCTATACGCGAAACTCGCGCCGGCATCCGCCACAAAGGCTGCCGCCGCCGCAATATCCGGCAGCATTGCAGCGATCCAGCCGCCCCCAACCGCGGCACCGGATTGGGCAAAGAAAGCGCGGCGCGTCAAGTTTTGGCTCTTCATGGTTCGGCAGCGTCATTCGTGTGGCTCGGTCGAAACCGTGGCGGTACACTCGATCTCCACGCGCGCGCCGAGCGCCAGTCCGTTCGCACCAACGGCACTTCGTGCCGGATAGTGTTCGTCGAAGAACGTGCGGTAGACGTCGTTCATCGCCGGCCACTCATCCATGTCGGCCAGCATGACCATGCACCGCACGACACGGTCCATCGACGATCCATTCCGCTCCAGTACGTCGCGAATGTTATCCATCGTCTGGCGCGTCTCGGGTCCGATGCCGCCCTCGACCAGGCGGCCGGTCTCCGGATCGAGTCCGACGGCACCCGAGAGGTAGAGCATATTGTCGACGCGAACGGCATCCGAAAATGGAAAACCAGCCTCCAACGCCGCCTCGGAGGGAAGATATTCGACGTCCTGGGCAGCGCAGAGTGGTGCGCATGCGATGGCAAAGAGAATGATGATCGACGACCGGAGAGTCACAGGGCACCTGCTAGAGTTTGCTTGGTCTGATGTGGATGGAAGTGCTACAGAGAGAATATAGCTCCTCTCAGGTCGAAAATCGTCCACGCGAATGCCAGGACAAGCGCTCGAGCGCGATCAAGGTCCCCCTTTAGTGCTCAGTCTTCGGCGAGCGTCTTCAAGTAGGATGCCATCGCAGCGACATTCCAGTTGGCGGCTCCGCTGTGCCGATACGTAATTTCACCGGCCTTCGAGATCACGTAGGTCGTGGGAATCACGACGCGTCGAAAAGGACTCTCGCCGGCTTCCCAGTCTCGCACGAAAACTTGACCACTGATCCCTTCTTTCTCCAGGAATTGTCGAACAACCGCCGGATCGTCATCTGTGGAGATCAGAAGTACCTCGACGGATGAAACACCGAGGCGGCGCTCCAGCGCCTCGATGCTGGGGAGCTCCGCCAGACACGGCGCGCACCAGGTAGCCCAGAAGTTGATGAACAGCACTCGGTCGCGAAATTCCGCCAGGCTTCTCCGACTGCCGTCGAGCGCCAGTAGATCGAGATCGTACGGAACAGACCCGTAGCTCGTGTCCGGGATCACCTCCGGCGGCGGTGGGAGGATCCGCTGGGCCACGGCCGACCGCGGCGTGGTCGCTGCGGTCGTGAACGTGACAAACAACACGGCCGATAGAACGGCATGGAGGAATCGCATCGACGTCACCGCTAGAAAATCGACGTCACCCGCTAGAAAAAGGAAAGGCCCGATCAAGATCGATCAGGCCTCCCGTGTTCTCAACAGCTGCGTACATGCCTAGAGCATGCCGCCGCCTACACGCTCAACATTCGTCGCGCTGAGTCCTTTGTCCGTGCGCTCGACCTCGTATTCGACCTCTTCTCCATCGCGCAGTCCTTCATCCCAACCAAGACCGGATACGTTGTTTCGATGTACGAAGACATCTTTGCTTCCGTCACTAGGCTCAATGAAGCCGTAACCTTTCTCGACACTGAACCATTTTACTTTTCCGCTGGGCATAACCTGTACCGTTTTGTTTGTTTCACCGAGTAGAGATCCTTCAGCAGCAGCGCCTTCGCGTGATCAAACCAGCGCCTCCGCTCCGTTCGATCACGCACGCGCCGGTGCAGAGAGCGACTCCCAGCCCGTGTGACGTATTGTTTTTATCTGCCCTAAGATAACGAAGAAATGATGTAGATATTCAAGAGAATCCTCGAGAGACCGCGCAGCGCCGCCGTGGTCGATTCCAGATCTTCACAAAACCACGCGCTTTATCGGCTATCCCGAATGTGCTCAAGGGACCACGTCCGCATGAGATCCATCCAGATAACGAGCCCCTTCCACTCTCCGTACCGTTCGTAGTGATCTCGAATCGCCGAATCCTTGGGGTCGGATCCGCCGGTCACCTCATTTCTGAACATCGCTCGTGCGGCGGAGTCTATCGCGAGCTCGTCGTAATGGCCCAGCAGCTTCAGCATCGAGCCGGCGGCATACGGTCCGACACCCTTGATCGACCGCAAACGCTTGAACAGTTCCGCCGAGGATAGTGACGGGTCGGTCCATGATTCTACGTCCAGCCGGCCCGCTGCGATTGAGGTCGCCAGCTCGTAGAGATACGCTCCGCGATATCCGGCGCGGACGTGTTCGTCGAACTTTTCGAAGGGCATCGCCGCGATCTGGTCCGGAGTCGGAAATGCATGCATCCCACCGCTCATCGGCGGACCCAGACGGACAAGTCTAGACACCATCGCGCGCGTCATGCTCCACGTGGTGTTCGTCGTCAGAAGTGTCTTGGAAAGATCCTCCCAGACCGTAGGGGACCGCAACAGGCGACCGGCCCCATACGCCTCGACCCACTCGTACCTCGAGAGTCCCGCAATGCGCTCGTAAAAGCCGCTCAGATCCGCATCCAGCCTAAACATTCGCGCCACGATCTCACGGACGTCGCTCTGCTCCTGCGGACCGAACCCGGACGGGTTGCTCTCCACCTCGAGCGCCTCGTCGTCTCCAGCAGTGATCGACAGGCGCACCACGCGACCGCTCGCGAGCTGGTGCACACGGTAGAGGGTCGTGAAGCCGTCGTCGTGCCCGAAGGGATCCAGCTCAATCCATCCATGACTAAGCAGTGTCGAGCGAAACCGGAAACCCGGCGGCGTATGGACGATCAGACGTGCCACGTTTCTATGTCCCGAGACTCCACGACGTCGATTCCCTGCCGACCGGACGTCGCCGCACTCACCAGCGCGCGGGCGACGTCCTCGGCCGCAATCGGCTTATACTTTGGTGGAATGAGGAACGTCAACCGCTTGGCAATCTCCTCCCCCAGACGGAATTCGTCACGCTCGCCAAGCAGCAACGACGGACGCAATATCGTCACGCCGGCGAAGGACATTGTTCGAAGCTCGGCTTCGAGTTCGCCCTTCACGCGATTGTAAAAGAAAATGGACTTAGGATCGGCACCCATCGCGCTTACAATGCGGAAGCCCCGGGCGCCCCGCTCCACGGCACACTCGGCAATGACGAGCGGATACTCGTAATCAACCTCACGGAAGGCTTCTTTACTTCCAGCCTTCTTGATCGTCGTGCCGAGCGCACAGATGACCTCGTCTACCTCGGTAAGATCCGCATGCTGCCGCAAGTGGCGAAAATCGATGATTCGCCCATCAAGCTTGTCGACCGGCAACCCGTGAAGTAACTCGGAGGGCAGCGGGCGCCGGGTCGCTACCACCACGCGATCGAACGCCCCATCTTTCAACAGTAGCCGAAGACAGGCACGGCCGACCAGGCCGGTCGCTCCAACCAAGAGCACATCACGAGGGGACTCCATGCGTCGCTCGGCTATCCGCAGTGCTCTTCAATTCGCGCCTCCAGGCCGCTCATCTTCGTGTGAATGTCCATCGGCATGGCGGCGCCTTCTGTCTTGATCGCCCTCCGGTAGAGGGCAAGCGCCTTCTCTTCACTGGTACACGCCAACTCATGCCGTCCCTGAAGCCTCAGGATTTCGCCCTCCTCCCGCAGTAGATCGGCGATACTCAATGCGAGATCTACCTGGAATCCCTGCGACGTCGAACACAGATCGAGGAGCTCCTGCGCGTTTAGCTCTCCGACCGGCCGCGGCGTCAAGTCGATCTCGCCGAAAACGTCGGTGATCCGCTGAATAGCATCGTCGTAGCGCTCCTCGGACTTCAGCTTTAACACGGACGCAAGCGCCTGCAGCAGGACCTGCACGGCCTGCTGGATTTGCCGCATTAGAAAATCCCGATGCAACATGTCGCACCCTCAATCCTACTTTTCGATAGCGCGCCGCTGCAGCTCCTCGCTCGTCAACTCCTCGATCCTCGACGCAATCCACCAGACATTCCCGACCGGATCTCTGACGCCGCCGGTCCGGTCGCCATAGAACTGGTCGGCGGGCTCCATCACGGTGACGGCGCCGGCTCTGAGCGCACGATCATAAACCCGGTCGACGTCATCGACATAGACGTATAGCGACGCAGGCATCGGCTCATGCGAAGTGCCGGCTTCTCCCATCATCACCATGGAATCGTTGACCCGCACCTGCGCATGC
>CAZQAS010000087.1:9360-14726 GCA_964591285.1 uncultured Rhodothermales bacterium | reverse complement strand
TTGAAAACCGGCGTGCCCTCACGGGCACCGGGGGTTCGAATCCCTCCCCCTCCGCTGACGCCTATGTTGCCGACTGTCGGTTGGTACAGCCCATTCGCAACTCGCAGTCCACTGTAACGTATGCGTCACCAACTCGCCGCTCCAACTCGACTCCGAGTTCGCACCCTGTTTCCAGACAAGCCGATGTATACCTATCTAGGTCCGTTCCTGTCACGCCTGTTCATCCTATCTCTTGCCGTATCCCTGATCTCAGTTGATGCCTCGGCGCAAGCCGTCGAGACGATCAGCTTCGAAGAAGCCGTGCAAATTGCGTTGGATCAGAATATATCGCTGAAGCAGTCGGAGAATATTGTAGAACTTGAGTCGCGACAGGTCTTTCAGCAGCGAATGGACTTTCTTCCCGACCTGCAGTTTTCGACCAATGGCTCGCGAGGATCGGGCTTTTGGCAAGATCAAGCCGGGAGGAATGTCGCCTTCACCAATAAGAACGTCAATGGTTCGTTCTCCACAAGCCTGAACCTTTTTAACGGTTTCGCGGATGTAGCAGCGCTCGGTCAGGCGACGCACAGCCGAGATGCGAGCATGTTGGCCTACGACCGAGGGCGGCAGGACGTCGTCTTCAACGTTCTGGATAACTTCCTTGCCTACGTGAATGCTCGGGAGCAAGTGCGCATCCAGGAGGAGAATGTCGAGTCGCAGAGGCAGCAACTAGAGCAAATCGAGGAGTTCGTGAACGTCGGCTCGCGACCCATCTCGGATCTGTATCAGCAGCAGGCGACCGTCGCACAGGCGGAATTTCAGGTTCTAAACGCTCAGCGCACCGAGGAGCTCAACAAGACACGTCTTATTCAGGTCCTTCACCTCGACCCGTTTGGCAATTACGAGTTCGAGGCCCCGCAGGTAGAGGAGGTAGACGTTCCTCCGCAGCAGTACGAACTCAATACGCTCCTTCGAACGGCGTTTGCGGATCGGTTGGATATTGAGGCACAAGAAGAACGCATCCTCGCGGCGAGAGAGGGTGTCCGAATTTCTAAATCTCAGTACTGGCCGACGGTGAATGTCGGTGGGAACTATCGATCGAACTTTTCGCCCGACGAGGATGGGGGCGTATTCGACCAGATCGATGCGAACCGCGGAAACAGCATCGGATTCAATATTTCCATGCCCATCTTTGATCGATTCAGTCGAGGGACAAGTGTTCAGCAAGCGGAGGTGACCTATCGCAACGAGCGGTTGGATCTGGATGCCCTCCGCCAGGACGTGGCCCTACAGGTGCGACAGGCATATTTCGACTATCTGATTACCGACAAGCGCGTGCAAGTTGCGGCGACGCAGGTCCGCGCGGCCGAGCAAGCCCTGGAGGCCGCCGAGGAGCGCTATAATGTGGGCGCTGGAACGCTGGTCGAGCTCACGCAGGCACAATCTCTGTATGTGGAAGCCGCGAGCAATCAGACGCAGGCCAATTACGATCTCCTATTCCAGAGTAAGCTCGTTGACTACTACACGGGCCGTCTCAACCCGAATCAAGCGCTCTTCTCGGAGTAGCCACACCATTGTTCTGATCTTTACCAATCATCACAGGACTGCGTGCAATGCCTAAGAAGAAGACGAGCGTCACGAAGAAGCTCATCTGGGCGGTCGGAGCGCTGATCATACTTCTGGTAATTCTCGGCGTCGTTGGAAGCGTCACGGGTATCTTCGGCTCACGCGGTGACGGAACAGATGTCGAGACGGCCGAAGTGGAGATTCGAACCGTCACGCAGGTGGTGACGGCGTCCGGCAAGGTCCAGCCTGAGATGGAGGTCCAGATCAGCCCGGATGTCTCCGGAGAAATCATTGAGCTGCCGGTAAAGGAAGGTGACGTGGTGGAGCGAGGAGTTCTGCTCGCGCGCATCAAGCCGGATTTTTACCGGACTCAAGTTGAGCAAGCGGAAGCCGGGGTGCTCCAGGCGAAAGCGAGTATGGCACAGCGCCGTGCCGATCTCATGCGGGCGGAATCTGAATTGCGGAGACGACAGGACCTTTTTGAGAAGAATGCCATCTCGAAAAGCGAGCTCGAACAGGCGGAAACGCAGTACGAGGTTGCGAAAGCAGCGTTCGAGGGTTCAGAATATGCGGTCCAGAGCTCCGAGGCGCGACTTCGAGAGGCCCAGGAGCAGGTCCGAAAGACAGCAATTTATGCTCCGATGGCCGGTACGGTCAGCAAGCTCGACGTGGAGCTCGGCGAGCGGGTGGTCGGCACAAGCCAAATGGCTGGAACGGAGATGATGCGCGTCGCGAGACTCGATCAAATGGAGGTTGAGGTGGAGGTGAACGAGAACGAAATCGTAAACGTTGCCCTCGGCGACAGTGCTGCGATCGAGGTCGACGCCTACCCTGAGCAAATTTTCAGGGGAATCGTGACGGAGATTGCGAATTCGGCGCGTACGTCCGGGGCCGGCACGCAGGAGCAAGTCACGGAATTCCCGGTCAAAATTCGCATCCTGGACGCGCACAATACCGACACGGCCCGTACCGGCGGTCAGGTGTTCGCGGACACGGAGCTGCCTGCACTGAGCAACGGCTTTGCGAAGTTTCGTCCAGGAATGAGCGGCACCGTCGATATCTTTACCGATACGGTTTCCGATGTTTCCGCCGTGCCAATTCAAGCTGTAACCGTTCGAGACTTTGCGAAGGTCAAACCGGATGACTCCGACGATGGGGCCGACGGCGAGGGTGCAGAGTCGGTCTCGGATGATGACGATGGTAGTGCGGAAGCTTCCGGTGCCCCGAGGGAGGACCTGCGAAGGGTCGTCTTTATTGTAGAGGACGGGCGTGCACAAATGCGGGCGGTCGAGACCGGGATCTCCGATGATACGTACATCGAGGTTCGGTCCGGGCTGGTAGGCGGAGAAACGGTGATCATCGGACCCTACCGTGCCGTCAGTCGCACGCTCGAGCCCGGCGATCAAGTGAAGGAAGACGAAGGCGGTCCTCGGGCGGCCTTCGTAGCAGCGGGCGGATAACACTCCGCGAACGGAAGCACTTAAGGTCCAATATTGGTACCGCTACGTATGCCCGACAAAAGAGCACTCATCGAGCTTCGAGACGTCGCCCGCGTTTACCACATGGGTGAACACGAGGTACGCGCGCTGGCCGGGGTTACCATCGAGGTCGTTGAGAATGAATACGTTGCCATCATGGGACCATCGGGTTCAGGGAAGTCCACCTTGATGAACGTCATCGGTTGCCTGGATACACCTTCGAGTGGGGAGTATTACCTCAACGGACAGCGGGTCAGCGAGATGACGGACAACGAGCTCGCCGAGGTGCGGAATCGTGAAATCGGATTCGTTTTCCAAACGTTCAATCTGCTTCCAAGGGCGGATTGCCTTCACAACGTCGAGCTGCCGCTCGTTTACAGTGGGATTTCGAAGCGTGTTCGCCGGGACATGGCGCTGGGCGCATTGGAGAGCGTCGGGCTTGGGGATCGAGTCGGCCACAAACCGAACGAGCTTTCGGGTGGGCAGCGCCAACGCGTCGCTGTCGCTCGCGCTCTCGTGAACGATCCATCCATCATTCTCGCGGACGAGCCGACCGGGAATCTTGATACGAAGACGGGTGACGAGATTATGCGGCTCCTTGAAGTGCTCTTTCGACGCGGAAACACGATCCTGCTCGTCACCCACGAGGAGGAGATCGCTCGCCATGCAAGACGGATCATTCGCCTTCGTGACGGGCTGATTGAGAGCGATGTACCGGTTGACCGGCCGGTCCTGTCCGGTATGGCGATTAGCGAATCGGCGGCCGCCTGATTCGTCCGATCCGGACCGCTACCTTCGCGGCCCGAACGTGCACCGATACTCTTCCACCCTCCGGACAAACTCGACCGGAAGCTCCGTTCGTCTCGCTAGGATGACCTGAAAGGGCACAACTTCCGCATGACCCGTCAGGCAGTCGTCCGACGGGGCGCTTACGAGGTATTCCGCGACAACGACGGAGTCCAGCTCTTCGACGGAGGTAAACTCGAGCGTATATCCACTCGTGGTCTGTGGAAGCGCCGCTACAAGAAGGACCGATTGATCGAAATCGACTGAATCGAAGGGCGCGGAAGGTCGGAGCGAATCGCTAATCGGAAGCCAGCTTGCGCGATCTCGAACGACCAGTTCCGTCGTGTCGGAAAGATTGGCCCGGTGACCTTGGCCGATTGGTTCGAAGTAGAGCGGAGTGCCATCCACATCTTCTTGCCCTGGTGCACCCTTTCCGGTACATGCAGCCACACCGAGGACCAGCGCGGCCACGACAACGGAAAGGAATACGTATCGAAACATCTGGGGATAAGCGTTGAAGAGAGGGATTCGCGTGAGGCGATTGCGACGGTCGCGCCGAGAGATGTCGGAGACGTAGCGGGCTTTAAGACGACTCACACCGAAATCGGTTCGGACCGAACGCGATCGACTCGCTTAGAATGAGGCGCCTGCGGTGCAGCAACCCACTCGTGCAGCGGATAGCCTCACGTACTTGTGAGCGACTCACTCGTAGCGAAGTGATTCAATGGGATCGAGGCGTGATGCCTTCAGAGCGGGATATCCGCCGAAGACGAGTGCGACGACCGATACCATGACGACGGCCGCGATGGCCCATCCCCACGGTATGGCCGCCGAAATGTCGAAGTAGATGGCCACCGCATTGCCCAGAAGAACGCCGAGCGCGATGCCGACGACGCCGCCGATCTGGCAGAGAAAGACCGACTCAAGGATGAACTGCTGCATGACGTCTCGACGGCGGGCACCAACAGACTTTCGGATCCCGATCTCTCGCGTACGTTCGGTCACCGAGACGAGCATAATATTCATTATACCGACGCCTGCCGCGAGAAGTGCAATCAGTCCGATCCCTGCGCCGCCCATCGTAAGCACACCAGTGAAGCCTTCGAAGATGGCCCGCATCGAATCGTTGGTTTCGAGCTCGAAGTTGTTGCTCTGTCCCGGAGGGACCTTCCGGATCGCTCGCAGGCGCCCGATCACTTCATCCATCGCGGACGGGATCATGTGCGCAGCAGGAGCGCGGACGCTCGTGGTCGCCATGTTGCGATGCTCGCCTCCGTATCGAAGAAAAAGCGTACGGATCGGTGCGAACACCCGGTTGTCCATATTATGACCGAGGAAATTCCCCTTTGACTCGAGAACCCCGATCACCTGGTAGCGGCTGCCGCCAAACTCCACGGCCTTGTTTAGGGGGCTCTCCGATGGGAAAAGCTCTTCGGCCACGGCAGACCCGAGCACGACGAATTGCCGAGCATGCTGATTGTCGTCGGCCGTAATGAATCGACCATAGTCGAGTACGTAGCTGAAGTTACCCGGGAAGTTCTCATCCGTGCCGAGTAT
>CAZQAS010000087.1:3439-9260 GCA_964591285.1 uncultured Rhodothermales bacterium | reverse complement strand
GCGATGATGGCGAAGACGCCCACCACCATCCCGAGCAGCGTGAGGCTCGTTCGGAGCTTGTTCGCTCGCAGCGAATCCCAGGCCGAAGAAAAAACGTCGCGAATCTCCATGCTATTCGTACCTCAACGATTCGATGGGATCCGAGTTGGCTGCCGTCCATGCCGGAGCGAGGCCGAAGACGATGCCGATGAGTACGCAGATGGAGAAGGCTAGCAGCACGGTTCCGAATGGGAGGTGGGCCGTAAATGCAATGTTGATCAGGGCCGCAATACCTGATGCGAACAGCACACCGATCACGCCTCCGATCAGACAGACGACGATCGCCTCGATGAGGAACTGGCTAAGAATCGAGCGCCGCTTCGCGCCGACGGCTTTCCGGATTCCGATCTCGCGGGTGCGCTCTTTGACCGAGACAAACATAATGTTCATCACGCCAATACCTCCGACGAGAAGGGCGAGGGCCGTCAGGAAAATGCCGATTCCGTAGATGGCGGTCTTGATCGGCGCCATCTGGGCTCGGAGTGATTGATGTTCGTTGATCTCAAAGTTATCGTCTTCGAACGCGTCCACGTGCCGCGCCACGCGCAGAATGCCTGTCAGCTCGTCCTTTGCAGCCTCGAGGGGTACGTTTTCGAAGGTCCGAGCTCGGACGGAGACACTGCGATCTCGAATCCCGAAGACCAGCTCAAAGGCGCTGATCGGAATCTTGATCTCCTGGTCGGCAGAGCCCCCCTGGTCGGCTCCGCTCCCTTCTCGTTCCAGCACTCCGATCACCTGAAAACGATGGCCGGCAATCCGAATATGCTTGCCCAGTGGTGATTCATGTGGGAAGAGTTTATCCTCAATGGTCGCTCCGATTACCGCGACGCGGCGGGCCGTACGGTCGTCGAGTTGCGAATAGAATCGTCCGGTGGCTACGTCTACCGGGTGGACGCGGCCGTAGGCAGACGTCGAGGCCTCAATCCTCACCGGCGCCACCGTATTCCCCGTGTAGGAGACCGGGCGTGAGGTGGAGATAACGGGCGCGGTAGCCGAGATGAGACGTGCCCGCTCGTCGATAACCTCCGCGAGAGAGGCCTCAATCGGCGGACGATTCATGTATTCCCACCACTTCGATCCGGGCCCGGTCATCCACGGCCATTTTTCAACATAGAGGACGTCGGTCCCGAGCTGGGCCATCGAGTCGTTGAAGTAGCGCTCGATCCCGTTAATGACGGTAGCCATCGAGGTGACCGAGGTGATACCGATCACAATGCCGATCGTGGTGAGCACGGAGCGCATCTTGTGGGATGCGATGGCCTGAACGGCCGACATCATCGCCTCCCACAACTCCAGAAGTATGGATGGAATGCGGCGAACCAAGAGCCAGCGAGGAGGACGATAGGATCGGAAGGTCGCTTAGCGCGAAGCGTGCGGGCGTATACGCGTCCGTTCTTTGGAAAGATGCACGGCCGACATTTCGTATACTTATGTGTGCAATCGGATGACCTAGGAGCCATCTCGTCTTTCACTTCGCTTATGACTCGATCCGAAATCAACGAAATTATTCATCGTGCGGATGCCTTTCTAAGAGAACACCGATTCCATTTGCCGCCCTTTGCCTACTGGACACCGGCCGATTGGCGGTCGAAAGGAGGAGAGGTTTCGGAGATCGTACGTCGGGGCCTTGGGTGGGACATCACCGATTTCGGCAGCGGCGATTTTCACGACGTCGGGCTGTTCTTGTTTACGCTTCGAAACGGCGACCCGTCCGATCTTGGGAGCGGAAGGGGTAAGCTTTACGCCGAAAAGGTGCTGATCGTCGAGCCCGACCAGGTCACGCCGCTGCATTTGCACCGAGTCAAGACGGAGGACATCATCAATCGAGGAGGCGGCGGATTGGCCATCAAGCTGTACAATACAACCTCCGACGGCGACCGAGACGATAGCGACGTCGTCGTCAGTGTCGACGGCGTACTGAGGACGATTTCCGCAGGAGGGACGATCTTGCTTAATCCCGGCGAGAGCATCACGCTCACCGACGGGCTGTACCACGAGTTCTGGGGTGTAGACGCGACCGTGCTCGTCGGTGAGGTGTCCCTAGTAAACGACGATGCAACGGACAACTACTTCTACGACGACGTGGGGCGGTTCCCTGAGATTGAAGAAGATGAAGACCCGCTGCATCTTCTTGTAAATGACTACGAAAGGTACGTCACTATCGAGAAGTGAGTGGCGAGTATCAAGATTCGCTTGCCCGTGAACGAGCTTGGCCTTCGAACCAGACCATGATCTCAATGGAGAAGAAATCGATCGACCGGCGCACCTTCCTGCGGACGACAGCAGCGGCCGGTGCCGGCCTCGGCGTCTCGGCGGGACTTCCGACTGCGGCTGCGCCCGGGCCGGCAATCCTGTCGGGGTCGCCGAACCAGCGAATAGTCGTCGCCGTGATGGGAGTGAACAGCAGGGGCAATGAGCTCGCGAGATCGTTCGCCCGACAGCCGAACGCCGAAGTGGCCTACGTGGCCGATGTGGACAGCCGTGCGGTGGAAAAGACGGTGGCAGCGGTCGACGAAACACAGGGAGGGAAGCCGCGCGGCGTAACTGATTTTCGGGAAGCGCTGGACGATCCGGACCTTGATGCGCTAGTTATCGCTGCGCCGGACCACTGGCACGCGCCGGCGGCGATCCTTGGCCTGAAGGCGGGCAAGCATGTCTACGTGGAGAAACCGTGTGGATACAATCCGCGAGAGGGGGAGCTGCTGGTAGAAGCGCAGAAGAAGTACAACCGCGTCGTCCAGATGGGTAATCAGCAGCGGTCCGGCGCCGACACGATCGAAGCGATTCAATACATCTGGGATGGGGGGATCGGCCGACCGTATATGGGACGGTCCTGGTACGCGAATGCACGCGGACCGATCGGCTACGGCAAACCGGCCCCGGTGCCGGATTGGTTCGACTATGAGTTGTGGCAGGGGCCCGCACCGCGCACGCCCTACCGTGACAATGTCGTCCACTACAACTGGCATTGGTTCTGGCGGTGGGGAACTGGTGAATCGTGCAACAACGGTGCGCACGAGATCGATATCTGCCGATGGGCACTCGGCGTTGACTATCCGCTGCGCGTCCAGTCGAGCGGCGGGCGATATCATTACAATGACGACTGGGAGTTCTACGACACGCAGCTGATCAGCTTCGATTTCGAGGACGAGAAGACCATCACGTGGGAGGGTCGCAGCTGCAACCCGTTCCGGATCCACGGTCGAGGTCGGGGGAGTGCGATCCACGGGACCGAAGGAACGGTCGTCATAGACCGCAATGGATACGACGTCTACGATCTCGATAACGAACTCGTGCGTGAAGTGAGATCCGGGGAGGACGAAGCCACGATGGACACGACGGGTGGTGGCGGCCTCACGGACACCCACGTCGCAAATTTCCTCGGCGCGATTCGGAACGAAGCCGAACAGAACTCTCCTATCGACGAAGGGCACAAGAGCGTGCTGCTCTGCCATCTCGGTAATATTGCGCAGGAAACCGGGGAGACGCTGTACTGCGACCAACGGAACGGCCGGGTCATCGGCAATTCCAATGCGATGAATTACTGGAGTCGCGAGTACGAGCCCGGCTGGAGCCCGTCTGTGTAGCGTGTCCGCTGAAGAGAGCCGTCTGTTGGCTACACAGGTCCATCGATTCGCCTCGTCTAAAAGGCCCCTGCGGATCCGGATTGCGACAGAACGAGTCGTACCGCCATTTCCGAGGACGCCGGCACCTCGCGCCCTTTCTTCCTGCCGAGTAGAAAGCGTGCATTCTCGACCGTAAGCACGACTTCTGCATCGCAGGCCGGATCGAGTCCCTTGACGATCTTGACTCCAGACGCTCGGCCGCTCGGCTCGACCGTAAATCTTCCGATGACCAGTCCTTCGATTACCTCTTCAGGCTAATCACGTAGCCGATCATCGTTCGCTCGATCGGAGCGGCGCCCCAGCTACGCCGGGCTCCGGATCGCCCGTTCTTGGATGCCGAAGAATTCGTACGTTGCTCGCTCCGGCGGAGGCGATGAGAATCGCGTACGCAGAGTAAGTCTCCGATAAGTAGCAGGGACCGATAGTGGCGCAACTCCGGATCACAGATCGAACCTATCGTCGGCGTATGCGGCAGATCCTAGCGACGCTGACGCGCCACGGTCTTGGTTGGCTCGTGCTCGACCTAGGACTCGGGCGGTTGCTTCCATTTCGCAGGCTGCGTCGGAAGGGAGCGACGACAGGTCCCGAGCATTTTCGACAAGCTCTCGAGGACCTGGGCGCCACGTTTATCAAGCTCGGCCAGATTCTTAGTACGCGGCCAGACATGCTGCCGCCCGACTATATCGAAGAGTTCTCGAAGCTACAGGATCACGCACCGCCGGTGGCATTCGAGCAGATTGCGGAGCTGATCGCGACGGATCTAGGCGATCATCCCGATGTGATTTTCCAAGCCTTCGAGCGGGAACCCGTGGCATCGGCGTCCATCGGGCAGGTACACAATGCGGAGTTGGCCGACGGTACACGCGTCGTCGTGAAAGTGCAGCGTCCGGAGGCGCGTGACGTAGCGGAGAGGGATTTGGCGATCATGGGCGACATGGCGCGCCTGGCCGCCCAGCGGACGCGCTGGGGACTATACTACGACATCGAAGGCTGGATGCGAGAATTCGATTTTACGCTCCGAAACGAATTCGACTATAGAGTGGAGGCGGCGAACGCCGAACAGTTCCAGCGCGAGTTCGCTGACGATCCGACGCTGTACGTTCCCAGGATTTACCGAGATTTCTCCACCGACCGCGTTCTCACATTGGAGCGGCTCGAGGGTATTAAGGTCAGCAACGTAAAGGCCATCGATGCTGCGGGGATCGATCGGCAACGATTGGCGAAGGAGAACACGCGGATTTTACTCACCATGCTCTTCGATCACGGCTTCTTCCATGCCGATCCTCACGCGGGCAATTTCTTCGTGATGGAGGATGGGAAGATGGGTCTGATGGATTACGGAATGGTGGGGTACCTGGACGCCTACTTAAAGGATACGCTGCTGCGGGTCGTGATGGCGCTGACTGGGCAAGATGCCGATCGGCTCGTCGACGAGCTGCTCGTGCTCGGCATCGCGCAGGAGAACATTCAGCGGTACACGCTTCGGCAGGACGTTCAGCATCTCATGCGTCGGTACACACACAGGCCGCTGCGGGAAATCGCCGCGATGGCCGCCTTTCAGGATCTGATGAACGTGGCCCGTCGTCACCGGCTGCAGCTTCCGGCGGAGCTGGTGCTGACCGCGAAGGTGTTGGGCATGGCGGAGGGAATCGCGCGACAGCTCGATCCTGAATTCGAAGTCCTTGCGTACGCGGAACCCTACCTACGCCGGTTCTGGGTGCAGTCGTTCTCGCCGTCGCGACGCGTGCAGCAGGCGAAGGAGACGGCGCTGGACATGTTTGACCTAACCTCGGCGGTGCCGCGAAACCTTCGTCGGATCCTCCGACAGAGCGAACAGGGGGCGTTTCAGCTGCGCGTGCGGACGGATCCATCGCCCGAATCGCTTCGACAAATACATCGTGCGGCCAATCGGGTTGCTTTCAGCGTGCTGACGGCCGCGCTCATTGTCGGTTCCGGTTTGCTGATGCTCGTGTACGATCCCGCCGGTGCGCGCTGGTTTTTCCTTATTACCTTCGTCATCGCTGCTTTTCTCGGCTTCGGTTTGCTGTGGAGCGTATGGCGATCCGGTAGATTTTGATGTCGGCCGGTGTTTGCGTTCGACGTTCATCGGAGATATTTTGCGCTGCCTTTCCGATACGCAATGCTTTCTTTGACCG
>CAZQAS010000087.1:0-3339 GCA_964591285.1 uncultured Rhodothermales bacterium | reverse complement strand
CGCTGCATCCAGGCGTGCGAACGATCGATGCGATTGACGTGCAGCACCACTCCATCAAACGGGCGCGGGCCGGTGGCATAACTACCGTGAACGTGATGTCGGGATCCGGGCACCTTATGAGCGGACAGACGGCCTACCTGAAGCTGCGCGATGGTCGTATTATCGATGATCTCCTCTATTGCGGAAATCCGCTCGACGACATCTGTGGCGGCATGAAGATGGCGAACGGCACGAATTCGATTCGGTCGGACGCTGGATCGTTTCCGGGGACGCGTGCCAGGAGCGCAGCGCTCGCACGTCAGTACTTCGTCGATGCGCTGGACTACCGGGATGAGCTCGCTGCGGCGGAAGACGATCCGGACAATTCTGTAAAGCGTGATCTCGGCAAGGAGGCTCTTCTGGAGGTGCTCGACGGACGGCGTGTCGTTCACTTCCACACGCATCGACACGATGACATCCTAACGGCGCTTCGGCTGAAGCAGGAGTTCGGATTCCCCCTCGTCCTGCATCATGTCAGTGAGGCCTGGAAGGTCGCCGATGAGATCGCGGAGGCCGGGGTGGCGTCGTCGATCATCGTACTGGATTCGCCCGGCGGCAAGTTTGAGGCGGTCGACATCCGCTGGATGAACGGCGCAGCACTGGAGGAGGCCGGTGCGGAGGTGGCCTTCCACACGGACGATTACATCACGGACTCACGACTGTTTTTGAGGTCAGCGGCATTTGGCCTGCGGGCGGGGATGTCGCGGGAGGCGGCGCTCGAGGCGCTTACGCTGGCCGGCGCGCGCATGCTCGGGCTAGAGGATCGCGTCGGATCACTTGAGGAGGGAAAGGACGCCGATTTCACTGTGCTCTCCGGCGATCCGCTGAGCGTCTACACCCGTGTGGAGGAGACGTGGGTGGAAGGGGAGAGGCTCTTCGACTTTGAGAATCCTGACGACCGGCCGTATGCGATCGGCGGTTACGACGTCTTC
The DNA here is from genome assembly GCA_964591285.1 of uncultured Rhodothermales bacterium. Lineage (GTDB taxonomy): Bacteria > Bacteroidota > Rhodothermia > Rhodothermales > VXPQ01 > CAZQAS01. The sequence goes on along the minus strand of CAZQAS010000087.1, from coordinate 2,368 downwards.
GACGGCGCGGCGTTTGTGCATTGAGTCGGGTGCTCGTCGCTCGTGCGAACATGATCTAAGTATTTGTTCCTGCATGAAACATGCGCCATTCGTAGACCGGTGCGATTTGACTATTAGGTGATGACCATCTTTGGACCTACTCTGATGCGAAGAGCTCTCCTTGCTGTGCTGCTGATCGCCATGTTGGCGGCTCCCGTTGATGCTCAGGTGGCCATTCACGGCGCAACGGTACATACGATGGCGGGGTCCGCCATCAGCGACGGCGTCGTACTCATCCGTGACGGTCGCATCGAGCGCGTCGGGGATGCTTCGACGGTGGACGTGCCCGCAGAGTACGAGGTATTGGAGGCGGCGGTGGTCACGCCGGGGCTCATCGATGCGCATTCGGTCGTCGGACTCGCCGGAATCTACAACGAGGAGCATGACCAGGATCAACTCGAGACCTCCGATCCAATCCAGCCGGCGCTGCGTGCGGTTGATGCGTACAATCCTCGTGAGGAGCTGGTCGGATGGCTTCGAGACCTCGGGGTCACGACCATCCACACGGGCCACGGTCCGGGGGCATTGATTAGCGGCCAGACGATGGTCGTCAAGACACACGGAACAACGATCGATCAGGTGCTGGTCGACTCGGCCGCGATGATAGCCACGACGCTCGGCGAGGGCGTGGAGCGGAATTTCGAGAAGCCGGGGACGAGGGCGAAGAGCGTGGCCATGCTGCGCGAAGCGCTTCTCGAGGCGCAGGCTTACGCGGCTGCGGACGATGACAATCGCGATCTCGGGAAAGAGGTCCTTGCGGCCGCGCTTCGGCAAGAGATCCCAATGCTCATAACGGCCCAACGGGCGACGGAAATCATGTCGGCCCTCCGATTGGCTGATGAGTTCGGTCTTGACCTGGTTCTGGATGGAGGGGCCGAGGCGTATCTACTGATCGACGAAATCAGGGATGCCGGCGTCCCTGTGATCCTCCATCCAACAATGGTCCGTGCGGGAGGCGAGACGGAGAACGTGACCTTCGAGACGGCGGCGCGCCTCAGGGAGGCGGGTATTCCCGTTGCACTTCAGAGCGGCTTTGAGGGCTACGTGCCGAAGACGAGGGTCGTGCTTTTTGAAGCGGCACTTGCGGCGGCAAACGGTCTCTCCTTCGATGAGGCGCTTGCTACCATCACGATTGACGCCGCACGCATTCTCGGCATCGACGACCGCGTCGGCTCGCTCCGGGAGGGTGCCGACGGTGACGTCGTGCTCTTCGACGGCGATCCGTTCGAATATACCTCGCACGTGTGCGGCGTGGTGATCGGAGGGGACGTGGTGAGCCGCGAATGTAAGTAGCACAGATGGGCTTCTACTGGTTCGGAAGGGCCGGATTTCCTACTTTCGGCGTCGAGGTCTTGCCAATCAACGCTTTCCCACCATGTTTCGAGCGATGACGGCGCGATTGAGCGCCATGATGTTCCTGGAGTTCTTCGTCTGGGGTGCTTGGTACACGACAGTCGCCGTGTACATGGCCAACAACGGCATGGAGGCCCTCACGCACTGGCCCTTCACAGTCAATCCCATCGCGGCCATCGTTGCGCCGTTTTTTGTCGGGCTCATCGCGGACCGGTATTTCGCGACGGAGAAGATCCTCGGTGTTCTTCACCTGCTTGGCGGCGTCATCATCATGTTTGCACCCAGTTTCGTGGGGGATCCGACGGCGTTCATCGTCGTGTTGCTCCTGTACAATCTGTGCTACATGCCGACAATGGCACTGGCGAACTCGCTCTCCTTCCATAACATCACGGATCAGGAGAGGCAGTTTCCAAAAATTCGCGTGTTCGGAACGTTGGGTTGGATCGTGGCGGGACTTTTCATCAGCTTTGGGCTGGGCGGATTCATGGATGGCATTCCTGAGCGCACGGCCGCGCCGCTCTATACGGCGGGCATCGCAAGCCTGGTGCTGGGGCTTTACAGCTTTTCGCTGCCGCACACGCCACCGCCGGCACGCGGGGAGCGAGTGTCCCTCCGCAGCATTATGGGAATCGATGCGCTGAAGCAATTGGGCAGCCAGTCGTTCTACGTCTTCATTGCCGCGTCCTTTCTCATCTGCATTCCGCTGGCTGCGTACTACAACTTCACGCAGCTATTCCTCGAGGCCACCGGGTTCGAGAACATCGCCGGAACGCAGACGCTCGGCCAAATGTCCGAGGTCGTCTTCATGTTGCTGATGCCGTTCTTCTTCGTACGGCTCGGGGTGAAGTGGATGTTGGTCGCGGGGATGGGCGCCTGGGTGCTTCGATATGCCCTCTTCGCCATGGGCGCGCCCGATGCCGTTTCGTGGATGATTATTTCAGGCATCCTCCTGCACGGCATCTGCTACGACTTCTTC
>CAZQAS010000086.1:10516-15183 GCA_964591285.1 uncultured Rhodothermales bacterium | reverse complement strand
AGTCAGAGGTCAGAGGTCAGAGGTCAGAGGTCAGAGGTCAGAAGTCAGAAGTCAGAAGTCAGAAGTCAGAAGTCGGAAGTCGGAAGTGAGAGATCAGAGGCCTCTTGGGGAAGTCTGACGTTTGACATCCGACCTCTGACCTCCGTTTGGACGCCTCGGAACGTGATCGAATACTGAAATGGATAATAGCAAACGCCACCTTCTCCTCATTCTCGACGGATACGGAATTGCGGAGGATCCGAACGTCAGCGCCATCGAGCGCGCGGAGAAGCCGTTCCTGGACCACCTCTTCGCAACGTATCCGCATGCCAAGCTGAAGGCCTCCGGCAAGGCCGTCGGGCTTCCGGAGGGGCAGATGGGCAATTCCGAGGTCGGCCACATGAATCTCGGCGCCGGGCGGGTGGTCTATCAGGAGATCACGCGCATCGATAAGGCCATCGAAGACGGCGAATTTTTCGAAAACGGTGTTCTGTTGGATGCGGTGCGCCACGCCCGTGAGAACCAAAGTCGCCTGCACCTGATCGGACTCTTCTCGGACGGCGGGGTACACTCCTCCATCGACCATCTCTATGCCCTGCTTCGGCTCGCCGCGCAGGAAGGACTCGACCGGAACCAGGTCTGCGTCCACGCCTTCACCGACGGGCGGGATACCGATCCGAACGGCGGCGTCCGCTACGTCAACGCGTTCGAGCGGAAGGCCGCCGAAATCGGCGCCGGCCGCATCCGCTCCATCATCGGAAGATACTACGCGATGGATCGCGACAAGCGTTGGGAGCGCACGCAGCAGGCGTACGACCTGTTGACGAAGGGAGTAGGCGAGGCCTTCCCGGACGCAGAGGCCGCCTTACAGTCGAGCTACGATGAGGACGTGACCGACGAGTTCGTGAAGCCGAGAGTCGTCCGCCGGGGCGACAACGACCTCGGGCGCATTGAGAACGGCGACAGCGTCATCTTCTATAACTTTCGAGGCGACCGCGCCCGGCAGCTGACGCGTGCATTCACGGATGAGGCGTTCGACGGATTCGACCGTGGCGAAAAGCTCGACCTCCATTTCGCGATCTTCTCGCCGTACGAGGAATCGCTCGATCTGCCCGTCGCCTTCAAGAAAATCAATCTCACAGAGACCCTCGGCGAGGTGATCGCCGAGCGCGGCGGCCGGCAGCTTCGCATCGCCGAGACCGAGAAGTACGCCCACGTCACGTATTTCTTCAGCGGTGGTCGCGAGGACGCGTTCGAGGGAGAGGATCGTATTCTCGTCCCGTCGCCAAAGGTAGCGACCTACGACCTGCAGCCGGAAATGAGCGCCCCGGAAGTAGCCCGCCGCGCGGCGGAGGCCATCGCGAAGGAGGAGTACAACTTCGTCTGCCTAAACTTCGCGAATCCGGACATGGTCGGGCACACGGGCGATTTCGACGCGGCCGTCAAGGCGATCGAGGCGATCGACGCGGGGTCGAAGACGGTCGTTGAGGCGGCCATCGAGCACGGCTACGGCGTCAGTATCATCGCCGATCACGGAAACGCGGACAAGATGCGCAATCCCGACGGCAGCCCGCACACGGCACACACCACCGCACTCGTGCCGCATCTCATTATAAAGGACGGCTTTTCCGGCCCGATCAAGAACGGCAAACTCGGCGACATCGCGCCGACGATCCTGGCTCTTCTCGAGGAGCCGATCCCGGAGGAGATGACCGGCGACGTGCTCGTTGCGATGGAGTACGCCGGAGACGTGGGCTAGCCGTCCGGCCGCCGTCGACAGGCGCGCGCTTTCGGCGGCTACTGGATCGTAATCTCAACCGGCAGGCGGGCCTGAACCTCGCCGTAGGACCCGACCGCTGCTTTGAGCGTGCGTGCCTGCTCGAGGATAGCGCGCTCCGCCGGCGTGCGGGATAGCTTCATCCACGCCTTCATCGCGCGGGCATTCATGCTTGCCTGGAGCTGTTCGATGAATGTCTTCGGACGCGGCAGGATGCGGACCCGATACGGACCTTCATCCAGTCCCGCCTGTCGGGCGGCGATTTGGATGGCGTCCCGCAGCGTGCCGAGCGTATCGACGAGACCGACCTCGAGCGCCTGCGTGCCGCTCCAGATGCGCCCCTCGCCGATGCTGTCGACCTCCGCGACTTCCAGTCCGCGGCTCTGCGCCACACGGGTCAGGAAGTCCTGGTAGGTGTCGTCGACCCATCCTTCGAGCATGGCCCGTTCCCTATCCTCGAGCGGTCGGATGCCGGAGAAAAGGTCGGCATACGGGGCCGTCTGGATGTCGTCGAACGTGACGCCGAGCTTGCTCTCGAAGAATCCGCTCACGTCGAACATCATCGCGAAGACGCCGATCGATCCGGTAAGGGTGAGGGGGTCGGCTACGATCGTTTCTGCCGCCGTGGCGATCCAGTAACCGCCCGATGCCGCCAGGCCGCCCATCGACACGACGACCGGCTTCTCGTCGGCCGTCAGGCGGATCGCGCGCCAGATGGCATCCGACGCCGAGGCCGAGCCGCCGGGCGAGTCGATTCGAACGACGACGGCATCGATGCTGTCATTTTCCCGCGCCTCTTCCAGTGCATCCTTGATGGTCTCGGCTCCGAGCGTCACGTCACCGAGCGGGCTGGCGCGTTCGCTCTCACCGCTGACGATCGAACCTTCCGCGTACACGACGGCGATTTCGCCATCGCGGTTTACCTCCAGCCCCGCGTCGGAAGCCGGCACCCTGTTGTAGGACGCCATCGAAATCGTCTCCAGATCGTCGTCCTGATCCACACCGAGCCGACCCTTGATGACGTCGACCACCTGGTCCTCGTAGAGCAGCCCGTCGATCAGACCGAGCTCGTAGCCTTCGGTCGTGGCAATTACGGCCCGCTGTTCGACGATCGCATTCAGCTCATCGACGGTCGTGCCGCGGCTCTCGGCGACGGCGTTCATGAAGACGTCGTTCTGCGATTCGAGTAGCGCGGTGAGCTGCATCCGGTTCTCGGGGGAGAGGTCCTCGCGAAGAAACGGCTCCACGGCGCTCTTGAAGCGTCCGGCGCGCACGATCTGTGGCTCGACCTCCAGCATCTCGAGCGTGTTCTGGAAAAAGACGGCTGTCGAGTAAAAGCCGTTGAACTCGAACATGGCCTGCTCGGAGGCGAACACGCTGTCGGCGGCACTGGCCAGAAAATACTCGTGTTCGGCCATCATGTAGTCGTTGCTGGAGGCGTAAAGCGGCTTGCCGCTCTCCTTGAATCGGAGCAGCGCGCCCCGAATCTCCTCGAGCCGTGCCCAGGGCCCGCCGACGTCGCGGATCTTGATCCAGATCGCCTCGATGCGGTCGTCGGCCGCCGCCTTATCGATGGAGGAAACGACGTCGGCGAGGCCGAAGGGCGGTTCGTCGGCGAAGGCCTGCATCAGCGGGTCGCCCGAGACGGTCTCGGGGATGGGCCCCTCGAGATCCAGCACCAGGACGGACTCGCCGCTGACGGACGGGGTCTGATCGGCGGCGGCCACAAAGGCAAACAGGATCAGCATCCCGAAGAAGAAAACGATGCCGAGTGCGATCAGTGTGCCGAGCGCGCTTGCAGCGAGGGTGGACAGAAAACGCATGTCGTAGGGTAGATGTGAGTTGGGTCGTTCGGCGGGCGTGGCGCGTATCGCCGTCGGCCGGGTTCGCCGGCCGCGGAGGCCCAGGCACCTGTCGCAATTTCGTTGACGGCCTCCAAGATACGGTCCTCATCCGGCATTGCCCAACGGCAGGAGGCGGCTGGGGTTCGCCGCTACTCAGTGGAAACGTGCGGGTTTCCCGGCAATTGCCCTACGAGCGAATGCGCATTATGTTGGTGCCGTGAACCTCGACGACGTGCCATGGATGCCGTTTTTCAGTACGAAATTCCCGCGCTTCACCCGCTGGCCGTCCATTTTCCGCTCGCGCTCATCTTGGCGGCGGCCTTGACGGCACTCATCTGGTGCTTTCGCGGCACGGCGTTCTGGCGGAATGCAACGCTCCTCATCATGGCGCTCGGCACGATCGGGGCCGCATGTGCCTATTTTACCGGCGATGCGATGAAGGAGCAGTCCGAGGGCGTGCCCATCGTCGAGGATCTCGTCGGTCTGCACGAGGAGATGGGCCTCTATACGCTGATCGCCTCGGCCGCGGCGAGCGTTGCGCTGGTTATCTTCCGGCTCCTCGTAAGCTCGGCGAGGACGGGTCGAGACCCGCTGCTCTCCCGCATCGCGGTGGCCTGTCTGGTCTTCACGGCCGCCGCCCTCGTGGCGTGGACCGCGCATATCGGCGCGATCATGACCTGGGGCGTCGTCGCTCCCTGACGCGTCTTTCGAAGCCCTGCGATCCAGTGTGAAGTCGCGTGGAGCGTTCGGGTACGAGTCCAGAGGAGAGTTCAAAGGAGAGTTCAGCCTCTGTACTGCTTCTTAGACAAACCTCCACGTTTTCGCGTGGCTCTCCGGAGCGGCAGATCTCCTGGCATGGTTTTATAGGAAATTCGCATCACGAGCCAGAGTTCATTCTTCAGACGGGGGTACGTCATGCGTTTTTCGATACGACGAATGCTTGGTTTTGCTAGTCTCTTGCTAGCTGCGGGCGTCATGATCGGCGCGGGTAATCCGGCCTGGTCGCAGCGATCGTCGACGGATTCGCCGGCCGAACGCTCGGCTCGCGGCTCGACCGAAGGCCGCAA
>CAZQAS010000086.1:7337-10416 GCA_964591285.1 uncultured Rhodothermales bacterium | reverse complement strand
CGCACCGATCGCCCCAGCCGCGGCTCCGACGGACGCATCGACAACGGCCGGTCCACCGACGGCGGCCGCTCCACCAACGACGGCCGCTCCAGCGTAGATCGGCGTCCGGACGTGGGCGAGCGCACCAACGGCACGCCCCGGCCGAATGTCCGTCCCCGGCCCGGCACCGACCGCCGCCCGGTCGCGCCGCCGGCCGTCCATCCGCGGCCGACCGTCCATCCGCATCCGACCGTCCGCGTCGACGTCCGCTGGCCGTGGCAGCACCGCCATCGCAGGGGATGGTCGCCGACGTATCGTTATCGACAGGTCGTCTACGCAGATGTCGGATGGGGTCATCGCAAGCGCGAGTCGCGCCTCGACATCCGCACGTACTACCGCCATCGCGTCCGCTCCGCCACACGCAGTCGCGCCGAGATGGAGATCTACATCGATCGGATCGAGATTTTCGAGAACGGCTATTTTCTGGGCGAGGTGCGCAACATCCCTCGCGAGCTCTCACGGGTGAACGCCACGATGTACCGGCGCGGCACGCCTCGTTTTGATCGCGACCTCTTCATCATCGGTGGTCCCGACGTCGGATTCGAGCTCATCTCCACGCGGCACTACGGCGGATTCGTGTTGAATCACTACCGCCGCTCGCACGGCTTCCGCGTGGGTGCGCTCGATTTTCAGCGCCGCCGCGTACGAACCGTCTCCTATTCGCGCTTTTTCGATCCGTACGACTTCCGCGGATTCGTCCCCATTCACCTGCTGCCCGAAGACGAGGCCTGGCTGGGTGACTACGGCTATGGATCCCCCAGCCACAGCTGGTACGGGGATGACGACGTCTGGTACTACGGATATGGAGCGAACGACGGTGTGCGCACCAACCATGGAAGCGCCGGCTACAACGAGGTTCAGCCGCGTTCGGCCACGAGCGGCCGCGCGTCGAGCCTCCCGCAGGCGCAGCCACTGCAGCGCACCGACGAAAAGACCTTCCGCACCGACAGCGGCGCTGAAATCCGCCTACGACGCGACGTGACGCTCGAACGCGTGGAGTAACGGCGCCGCCGTACCGTCCGAAACCCGCCTGCCGTCTCTTCTGTACGACCAATCGAATTACACCGCCGAGCACGTCTCGAGCGGTCGGGCGTCTAGATTTACCCTAGATTCGACGCGGCACTCCGTTTGCAGTAACCATTAGGGCTATGGCGATATCCGACGGCACATACGGGCTTCCATCGAAGGATCACGCCCTGAGCGAGCGCGAGCGCGAGATCCTGCGGCTGGTGGTGAAGAGCTTCATCGATACGGCCGGACCGGTCGGCTCGCGGTTTCTCGCAAAGAGCTCGGGCATCGGCCTGAGCCCGGCGTCGATCCGAAACACGATGAGCGATCTGGAGGAGTACGGATATCTCGATCATCCGTACACGTCGGCCGGTCGGATACCGACCGAGCTCGGCTACCGGAGATTCGTCGACGAGTTAATGGACTCGCCGATGCTCTCCAACGTCGAAAAGCAGGCGCTGAAGGCCGAACTGGAGCGGCTGATGGGCGATCCCGATTCGCTCATCCGGGAATCGTCACGTCTTCTGGGCCGCTTCTCGAATCTGCTCGGGGTCGTGCTGAGCCCAAAACTCTCGACGGGAATTCTCGAGAGGATGGAAGTGGTCCAGCTGTCCTCCGCGCGTGTGATGTTTGTCGTGAGCGTGAAGGGCGGACTCGTGAAGACCATCGTCCTCGAACTGGAATCGGATCTGGATCGGCGAGATCTCGACCGCGTCGTGCAGATCCTCAATGAACGACTCGCCGGGCTTACGCTGGAGGAGATCCGGAAGACCTATTCCTCTCGCGTGAGGGACCTGCGCGACGAGAACAGCGGCATCGTTCGGTTGATTCTCAATGAAGGAGCGCTGCTCTTCAGCGATCCCTCCGAGAATACGCGCTTGCAGTATGCCGGCACGCAAAACATCCTCCTGCAACCCGAGTTTCAGGAGCCGTCCGATTTGCGAAGCCTGATCGAAATGCTCGAGGATGAGGACTTCGTCGTCCACATGCTGGAGGATCGCCGATCGGCCGACGATGAAGCCGGCCACGCGACGATCCGTATCGGTCGAGAGAACAACGAAGAGAAAGTGGAACGATATTCGATCGTCACCGCACCGTACAAGATTGGTCGAGCGGTCGGTACCATCGGCGTCATCGGTCCCACCCGGATGGATTACGAGCGGGTGATCGCCCTCGTCGAGAGTATGGCTCAGCTCTTGAACCGCTCCGCTGCCGCGTTGGAGAGCGAGCAGAATTAGCGTCGGACACGAGCGCATGCGGCCGGCCGATCTACGGACCGGTCCGCGACAACATACCAGAACAAGGAGTACGTCATTATTAAAGCGATCAAGGATAGAATCGTGAATAGACATAAGGACCAAGAAGCGGCTGAGAAGGATGCTCGGGCCTCGGAGGCTGACGCCAATGAGGCGGATGAGACCCGTGACGACGTCAGGGGACAGATGAGGGAAAACGACGCGGCCGACATCGCACTGGCCGCCGTCGACGAGCTTGCCGATCAGGCCTCCGAGATGGAGGATCTGAAAACCGTCCTCGAGGAAACGCGCGCGGAGCTCGACGAAACAAAAGATAAACTCCTACGCAAGGCGGCCGAATTCCAGAATTATCGCCGGCGGACCGAGGAGGAAAAGTCGTCGCTCGTTGAGTTCGGAAAAAGCCTCGTCATCCAGCAGTTTCTCGACGTGCTCGACGACGTGCAGCGCTCACTGGAGGCTGCCGAGCAGGCCGAGGAGCAGCAGGAGCAGGAGCCCGGACCGGCGTACAAGGCGCTTAAAGGCGGCGTCGAGCTGGTTTATAAGAAATTTCTGGATGAGCTCGGCAAGCATAACGTCGAGCCGATCGAAGCCGTTGGCCGGCCGTTCAATGAGAACGAGCACGAGGCCATGATGCAGCGCGAGGATGAGGATGTCGAGCCCGGTACCGTTCTGGAGGAGATGCAGAAGGGATACCGAATCGGCGATCGCGTCCTCCGGCACTCTAAAGTCATCGTAGCGTCCTAAAAAGTTCGATGGGCACCCGGTGACGGATCGGC
>CAZQAS010000086.1:3029-7237 GCA_964591285.1 uncultured Rhodothermales bacterium | reverse complement strand
CTAAAGTCATCGTAGCGTCCTAAAAAGTTCGATGGGCACCCGGTGACGGATCGGCTCAAACCTGAAGCCCCGACCTCCGACCTCCGACCTCCAACTTCTGACCTCCGACATCCGACCTCATAATAAATGAGAGATTACTACGAGATTCTCGGCGTCGAACGAAACGCCAGTCCGGAGGAGCTTAAGCGCGCCTATCGGAAGATGGCGCTCAAGCATCATCCGGACCGCAATCCTGACGATGCGGAGGCCGAGCAGAAGTTCAAGGAGGCGGCGGAGGCGTATGAAGTCCTTTCCGATCCGCAGAAGCGCCAGCGGTACGACCGGTTCGGTCACGAGGGCGTGCGCGGCAATGGTGCGCGGCAGCCCGGCTTTCACGACGTCAACGACATCTTCAGTGCGTTCAGCGACATTTTCGGCGGCACGGGATCGATCTTCGAGGAGGTCTTCACCGGCCAGCGTGGCCGCCGGCGACGTCATGGGCGAACGGGCAGCGATCTGCGCATCAAGCTACCGCTGGCGCTCGAAGACATCGCCGAAGGTATCGAGAAGAAGATCAAGGTTCGGAAATACGTCGCCTGCGAGGTCTGCGAGGGGAGCGGCGCGGAAGGCGGCGATGCCGGCTACGAGGTCTGCCAGACCTGCCGCGGTGCCGGCGAGATTCGACAAGTGACCCGCTCGGTTTTCGGGCAGTTCGTCAACGTGCAGGCGTGCCCGAGCTGCCAGGGCGAGGGGCGGATCATCCGCAACAAGTGCTCGAACTGCGCCGGCGAGGGCCGCGTGAAGGGCGAGGAAACGATCACGGTGAACGTGCCGGCCGGTGTGCTCGAGGGCAACTACCTGACGCTGCGCGGCGCCGGCAATGCCGGTCTCCGCGGCGGCGAGCCGGGCGATCTTCGCGTGGAGATCGAGGAGCTGCCGCACGAGCATTTCAAGCGGGAAGGGATCGACATCTTCCATGACCTTTATATTTCCTTCCCGGAAGCCGCTCTCGGCACCGAAGTCGACGTGCCGACGCTCAAGGGCAAGGCCCGGCTGCAGATCGATCCCGGCATACAGTCCGGCAAGATCCTCCGGATGCGCGAGCGCGGATTGCCGGAGCTGAACGGAATCCGTAGGGGCGACGAGATGATTCGCGTCCACGTATGGACGCCGCTGCACCTGAACGAGGACGAGCGCGAGCTCGTCGAGCAGCTGCGCGGGGCATCCTCATTCCAGCCTCAGCCGGAGAAAGAGGATCGCCGGAAGTCCTTCTTCAGCAAGGTCAAGGACGTTTTTTCGTGACGCGGTAGACGGCCGGCCGTGAGGCGCCGTACGCTCGATAGACACAATGGCACAGAGGCTCGATAGGGAATGGCGCAGCGGGTCGACGGTGAGGCGCTTCGGGGAGTAATGCGGCACGTGCCGTCACCGGTGACCGTGGTCACCGCCGCCGCAGCCGGCGGACCGCAGGGCATCACGATCGGCTCCTTCGCCAGCACATCGCTTCGGCCGCCGCTCATCTCTTTCAACGTGAGCCTCGAGGCCCAAATTTATGAGGCGCTGACGACCGGCAGCCATTTTGCCGTTCACGTCCTGAGTGAGGACCAGGCCCACCTCGCCGATCACTTCGCGACGCGGGAGCTCTCGAGCGACGAGCAGTTCGATGCCGTCGCCTACCGCGTCGACCCCGAGGGTACACCTATCCTGCTCGATACGCTCGCCGTCATGTACTGCCGCCGCGATGCCGTCTACGCAGCCGGCGACCATTCCATCATTGTAGGACTGGTCGAACGGGTTGAGGACGGCCAGGGCGGGGAGCCGCTCGTGTATTTCGACCGGACGTACCGAACGGTGGGAGACGAGGTGCAGCCCACGTGGTTCGATCCCATAGGCGACGCACCGGAACGGGCGAGCCGATCTTGAGAGAGAGCGGCAAGCTCGAGCCCCTAAGGAAATACGATCTCGCGCTGCTGCCGGTCATCTGCGAAGCGAGCGCCCTCATGATGGAGCAGCCATCGCTTTCGCCATAGTCCGCCGCCGTAGCCCGTGAGGGTCCCATCCGCACCGATAACCCGGTGGCAGGGAATGACGATCGCAATGCGGTTGTCCCCGTTCGCCCGAGCTACCGCTCGGACGGCTTCCGGGGCATCTATCATCCGGGCCTGATCGCCATAACTTCGCGTCGCACCATACGGGATGGTGCGGAGCGCCGACCAGACCCGTCGTTGAAAGTCGGTACCCTGCACGTCGAGAGGCGCCTCGAATGCACGTCGCTCGCCATCGAAGTACTCGGCGAGCTCGACCCCCACTTGCTCGGATATGTCGTTCGATCCGGGCACGAATACACAGTCGAGCCGTCGTGCAACGCGTTTGAGCTGCGTCGCGAGCATGGGTCGATCCGTGAATTCGAGGAGGCAGACGCCGGTATCCGTCGCGCCCAGGAGCATCGGCCCTAACGGTGTCAGCACGCGAGTGAGATGGACGACTGTTGCGTCGCGGCTTTGCGAAGCCGAACGTCCCGTGATCTGTCGCACGGCGTCATGGAATCCGCTCAGAGACTCGTATCCATTCTCAAATGCGGTCCGCGTGACCTTCTCTCCATGTGCGAGCTCTCCGATCGCTTTCGCCAGCCGCTTGCCCCGCTGATAGGCGTGAAACGTCATGCCGTGATGTTTCTTGAACCACCGCCGGACCGTTCGTGGATCGAGCCCTCGATCACGAAGGTCCTGATCGCGTAGCCGCAACGACGGATCGCCATCGAGCTCGGCTAGCAGGCGCCGGATCTCGTCCGGCGTTTCTCCGGATGGCTGCAGGGGCCGGCAGCGCTTGCACGGCCTGAATCCGTGCGCGAGAGCCTCTTTTGCCGTGCGGTAGAATTCCACGTTTCGCCGTTTCGGCTTTCTGGCCGGACAGGACGGTCGGCAGAAGATCCCCGTCGTCGTAACGGCAGTGAAAAAGATTCCGTCATATGCCGCATCTCGTCCGAGGAACGCCTCATACATCTCATCACTAGGCGGAAGCGGGCGCGCGGTCATTCCGTTCGATGGTGGCCGGATGGTTGATGTCAACTCAGTCATACGCAGGATTTGATTTCAATGGTCGACAGCGTCAAGCGGCAACGTACCTCTGGAGGCGAAGCAAAACATCCGAAAATCGGACATGGAATTCGGCAAATGGGCTCGCGCACATGGTAAGCAGACGATCTGACACACTACTGTCAGAGGGATAGCCGGAACGACAAAAAAGCCGGCGGACGTCTAATCAAGCTCCTCCGGCGGGCCATACACTCCGAGTCCGAAGAAAGCGAAATCGTAGCGTGCCGGATCGCTCGCGCAGAGCCCACGGCAGTTGTCGGTGAGCTCGAGACATGCGGGCCAGTCGTTGTACTTCCGCTCGAGGATGCCGAGGTGGCGTGCCTGCCGGCCGGAGTGAATGTCCAGCGGCAGCATGAGCTGGTGTGGCCGGATGCGAGTCCAGATTCCCAGATCGACCGGCCCCGGGCGGACCATCCATCGGAGATACATATTCAGGCGCTTGCAAGCGCTGCCGGATTCCGGGCGGGCGAGGTGTTTTTGAAGGCGCTTCGGCGTTTGAGGATGCGCGCTCATGACCGATTCGCTAAAGCCCTGAATGGCCGGGCCCACATCCTGAACGGGCGCGTTTTCCACAGCTCGAGGATCGCCATTTTCGCTGGGCAGGTGCCGCGCGAACAGTTCTTCCAGCGTCTCATGCTCCCTGAGGAGCGCTCCAAGATTTCGCGTGAGCCAGTGGGCGTCCTGCGGCTGGAACGTCCTGTGCTTGAAACCCTTGAGCCGATCCGCGTCCCGCGCCGGGTCGAATCCGCGCACGAAGTCGTACGGCCGGAAGCGCATGCGCTCGCAGAGCTCCGCCATCTTGTTCAGCACGGTCCGCCGCCGGCCCCACGCGAGGAGGGCCGCGTAGAGTCCGATCACTTCCTGATCGCGCGGGTCGTCGAAGCCGTGAGGTATCGAGATGGGATCCGCGTCGATGAAATCCGGCCGCTCGAAATGCCGCACGAGGGCTTCTACGTACGCCTTCTTGTCCTTGCTGATGGGCATGCGTTTGGATTTGCGACGCTGTTCAGGGTACTTACTACTCGAGGGAGTGGGCGCGGAAGAGCTCCGCCGCCTTCGAGATCTCGACGTTTCCCCCGCTGATGATGATGCCGACGCGAGGCCGGTCTCGATGCGACGACGTCTCGCCAGTCG
>CAZQAS010000086.1:0-2929 GCA_964591285.1 uncultured Rhodothermales bacterium | reverse complement strand
CTGATGATGATGCCGACGCGAGGCCGGTCTCGATGCGACGACGTCTCGCCAGTCGCCAGATCCGATACCGCTTTGTCGAACAGCGCGGCCGCCGCCAGCGCGCCCGTCGGCTCCACGATGATCTTCATCCGCTGCCAAAAGAAGTGCATCGCCTCGACGATGGCCTCTTCCGAGACGGTGACCATCTCATCCACATAGTCGAGGACGAGCGGAAACGTGACCTTCCCGAGCGACGGCGTTCTCGCACCATCGGCGATCGTATCCGGATTCTGGATGGTGTGGAGCTTCTTTGTTCTGAACGAGCGGGTGGCGTCGTCCGCTTGCGCGGGCTCGACGCCGACTACACGGCATTCCGGCTGCACGAACTTCGACGCGATGGCCGATCCGGAGAGCAGCCCCCCGCCACCGCAGCAGATGAGCAGGACGTCGAGCGTCGGACGGTCTCCCCCGATCTCATCATCAAGTAGGGTTCTAACCTCCTCGATCAGCTCCATCGCCGCGGTGCCCTGTCCGGCGACGACGTCGGGATGATCATAGGGTGGGATGATGGGCAGCCCGCGCTCGCTCGAGATCTGCTTGCCGAGTTCTTCCCTCGAGATCTCGGATCGATCGTATGTGATTACCTCCGCACCGTAGCCGCGCGTGGCTACGAGCTTGACGGACGGTGCATCGGCGGGCATGATGATTGTCGTCCGCACCCCGAGGATGCCTCCGGCGAGTGCCAGCGCCTGCGCGTGGTTGCCCGATGAGAACGTCAGCACGCCGTTTTCACGCTCTTCCGGACTGAGGAGCGAGAGCGCATTGTAGGCGCCGCGAAACTTGAAGGCGCCGCCCCGCTGGAAATTCTCGCACTTGAAGAAAAATCGTCCCCCGAATCGCTCGTCGAACGTGCGCGACGTAAAGACAGGCGTTCGGTACGCCACGCCGCGCAGGCGTTCGGCCGCGGCGGCGATGTCGTCGAAGGTGACGGCGGGGGTATAGGACACGAGATTCCGAGAACGTGCGGTCTGCCTTTTAACGTCAGACAGAACCTACCGCATCGCGCGCGCCGCTTCAAACAGAAAAGCCGCCCACAAGATGAACGGCTTCCTGTTCGGGTCTTCAAAAACTCAAAGCTGCGCGATCAGGGGCCTACTGGTGGCTCATTCTGCACAGGGGTTCTCGTCGCTGACGGATCGTATCGTTCGACCACGACGTGAATGTCGCTTGCCAGCGAAGCAAAGGCCCCTATGGCCGCAAGCGTAGGAGAGAGGAGAATCGCTGCTGCCGCTCCTCCTACTCCGACGGAGAGCGGAAATTCCATGACCGTTCGGCCGTCTTTCTTCACCAGGATGCGTCGCGCGTTCCCCTCTTCAACCACCTCCCGCACGCGATCCACGAGCTGGTTACCCTTGATTCGGATCTCTTCAAGCGCCTGATCCGCCTTCTTCTTGTCTGAATCCACTCTCGGTTCCGCCATAGCAGTGTCATCTTGCATAGGTGATGGATGTCGCCGGATGCCAATGTAGCATATCTAACGTCTGTCGGGAGGGTTCCGGCCACTCGTCAGACTGAATTCGAACGTCACAATTAGGGGGTGATTCGGGTAAAAACTGCCCGGCCGTTACGGAAGGTAATTCCCTGGTTGCGCTGACGGGCGGCATTCTTGATACACCGCAAAATATCCCGCCAAGGCGACCCGCTCTCCTGTAACGGACTTGTTTCCATCCGCCGGCGAGGGGGGATCCCGACCACATCGCCGCTTTGGCACAGCGCGTGCCCAAAGCGATGCCTCACAACATGCCCGAACGGCGAAGTGTCGTTCCCGCACACTGGGGACCATGCCGCTTAAGATCTGGACGATAGGGCCGATGATACGGTTACCGTCCGGCTTGGCAAAAGCCGCATATCGGGATCGAAACTAAGTTCGTTTTAACCACAACACAACAACGGAGGCTCAACAATGGGTCAGCAACAACTCCTCCTCCTTGTGCTCGGTATCGTCATCGTCGGCCTCGCGGTCGTCGTCGGTATCCAGGCTTTTGGAGAGAATCAGAAGAAAGCAAACTCTGACGCGCTCGTCAACGATGCTATCCGCATCGCCTCGGACGCGCAGGCATGGAAACTGAAGCCTGCCGCCTTTGGTGGCGGTGCGGATACTCCTGCAAATGACTTCGCGGACTTCAGTTTTGACCAGGTCGGCTACCAAACCGGTGATAAGGACGGTGGTGCAACGGCCGGAGCTGAAGACTACGAGAACCTGAACGGGATCTTCAGCATCACCGGTAGTACGGCTAGCCTCATAATCGTCGGCGAGAATGAAGCCAACGGCAACCGCGTGACGGTCACCGTTACTGGTACCGGAACGGAGGACATCCTCACAGAGGTCGAGTCCTACGATCCGACTGCCACCTAAGACCTAGTGACCTAGGTTAGGACACAGCGGCACCCTAGCTGTCGGAGATCCCCGGCCTGGGGTGCCGCTAGTTGTTCCTAAGTATCAGCATCGAGGTCGGCACAGATGTGGAGGCAGACCGGCACACCTGGTAACCGAATGAGGACGTTATGGGACAGCAGCAGCTTCTTCTGCTCGTGATGGGAATTGTCATCGTTGGGATCGCCGTTATGGCGGCCTTCGCCATGGGAGAGACCACCCTGCGCAATACTGCGGTGGATAATCTTGTGGACCGAAACCTGACGATCGCAACCGAGGCCGTCTTCTGGAAGCAGAAGCGTGATCCATACAGCGGCGGTAATGCGAGCTACGAGGGCCTCGCCACCGACGGGATGCAAAAGCTCTTTCTCGGTGAACGGACCCACATGGGATTCTTCAAGATCACCCGCGCGACCACGGAAGAACTAGAGATCACCGCCGTAAGCCTCCGTTATCCCGAGTTAGGTGTGAAAACGTTCGTCGAGGGGTACGAGATCATAGATACGGAAATAGCCT
>CAZQAS010000085.1:6635-15265 GCA_964591285.1 uncultured Rhodothermales bacterium | reverse complement strand
CCCCTTCCCGATTCATGGGATGGACAGGGCCATGGGGCTGCGCAACTCGAAAGTTGGATTTTTCACGCTCGCCGGCGGCGCGACCGGACTGGCGCTCGCCTACTGGCTCCAGTGGTGGACCGGCGGGGTAGACTATCCGCTCAACATCGGCGGGAAACCCTTCTTTGCGGTCGAGCCCTCGATCCCGATCATGTTCGAGCTCACGGTACTGTTCGCAGCCTTTGGCGCCGTGGCCGGAATGTTGGCACTCAACGGCTTGCCCCGGCCCCACAGCCCCCTCTTTTACTCCGAAAATTTCGCTCGCGCGACCGATGATGCTTTTTTCCTGCACGTCGCCGCGAGTGACCGCCGCTTCGACAAGGATCGAACGCAGGCTCTCATGGAGGAGCTGGGCGGGTACAACATCGAGCTGATCAGCGAGCCGCAATAGTAGGGATCAGATGAAGCACACACTTATCGTACTACTTGCGGCTCTGGTTTGGATGGGCTGTCGGGGGACGAGCAGCAGCGATCCGCCCGTACACCTGAACCGCAATATGGATTCCCAGAACCGGTTCGATCCACAGGAGGCCAATCCGTTTTTCGCAGATAACCGCTCCATGCGTCCGCCGGTGCCCGGCACCGTTGCCCGCGGCATGCTTCGGGAAGACACCCGCTTTTACGACGGCCGAACTGAGAACGGCAGCTATGTCGACGACATCCCGGTTCCGGCGACGCGCGAGCTCCTCCTTCGCGGACAGCGGCGCTTCGACATCTTCTGCGCTCCATGTCACGGGCGGGCGGGCGATGGAGAAGGCATCATCACGACAGGAGGCTACGGGTACACTCCCGCGCCGACATTTCACAGCGACCGTATGCGAGAGACGCAGGATGGTTACCTCTACGACGTGATCACCCGCGGCGTCCGCACAATGCCGGCGTACGCCCACCAGGTACCTGTGGCCGACCGATGGGCGATCGTCGCCTACATCCGAGCGCTCCAGCGCAGTCAGTACGCGCAGGAGGAAGACGTGCCGCCGAGCGTTCGCGCGGAAATCGAGCAGCAGAGCGCCGGGGCGGCGGGCGGGCAGGATGGTGCGGACGCCGACGCAGCGACTGCAGATACGACGGACGAGGGTGGCGGCCCGGACGACGGCGATACTCAGAGCAGTGACGGCGACACCACAGCCGCGCCATCGGCAGGAGGGAATCAGTAGACCATGGCAAACCTCGAAAAAAGCACGCTCCGACAGCGACTCCTCGACCCGTTCGCCCCGACGCACGAGGACGCGTCGGACGAATTCCGCTTTCGCGGCGATTGGAGGGCCTGGGGCATTCCGCTGCTGATAGGCGCCATTGGTCTGATCATCAGCCTGGTCGGCTGGGCGACCGACGCGCACCAGTTCTACTTCTCGTATCTGGTGGGGTGGGCGTTCTGCGTGACGCTGGCACTCGGAGCGCTCTACTTCGTGATGATCCAGCACCTTACCCGCGCGCGTTGGAGCGTGGTCGTGCGCCGAATCGGCGAGTCACTGCTCTGGACGTTCCCGATGCTGGCGATCCTCGGCATACCGGTCGTGCTCGGAATGCACGACCTCTATCACTGGACGCACGCCGACGTGATCGAGCACGACGCGATCATCGCAGGGAAGACGCCCTATCTGAACGTGCCGTTCTTCCTGGGACGGCTCGCTTTCTACTTCTTGATATGGAGCATCATCGGGTATAAGCTCTACAAGCTTTCACTCGAGCAAGGCCGCACAGGCGATCCGGACATACCGGCCCGGCAGCGGAAGGTCAGCGCCTGGGGACTCCTCGTGACGGCGGTCACCACCGCCTTCGCGAGCTACGACCTCCTCATGTCCCTGGATCCGCACTGGTTCTCGACGATCTTCGGAGTCTACATCTTTGCCGGCGCGTTCATGTCGATCCACGCCTACATCGCGCTCGTGGCGATGATGTTGGTCTACACCGGGAGTCTTCGCAACGTGGTCACGAAGGAACACTTCCAGGATCTCGGCAAGATGACCTTCGGGTTCGTCGTCTTCTGGGCCTACATCGCCTTCAGCCAGTACATGCTGATCTGGTACGGCAACATTCCCGAGGAGACGGTCTGGTACCGACATCGCCTGGAGCACGGGTGGCAGGTCCACAGCGCGATACTGCTGATCGCCCACTTCATCATTCCGTTCCTGGTGCTGCTGCCGAGAAGCTCGAAGCGGATTCTTCCGGTGCTCGGGTTCATGTGCGTCTGGCTGCTCGTGATGCAGTGGTTTGATCTCCATTGGCTGGCGATGCCTGTCCTGCATCCTGACGACGCCGGCGTTCATTTCCTCGACCTCGTCAGCTGGCTGGGCCTGTTCGGAATCTTTGTCGGCAGTGCCATGTACCGTCTCACACGCCACAGCCTGGTTCCGGAGCGATCCCCCTATCTCGCAGATTCTCTGCGCTTCGAGAACACCTAGCGGCCCTGCCCCGGCAGCCATCGATTCTGCCGGCCCGGTGAGCCGCTATTCACTCTAGTTTCACTACGAACGCCGATCCGGCCGTCTGAAAGCTGCGTTTGCAGATTCCCTCGGACCCGGAGGTCGTACGCATGCCTCAGAACGAAGAGAAATCCAGAGTCCCCGTGTTAGTATCTCCGCGCGAGGAGACGGTAGTAAACGGCCGGCAGGTCACCCTGGCGTGGAATCCGGTCAAGGGTGCTTCGTCGTACCGCGTTCAAATCGCAGAATCCCCGTCGTTCGATACGCTCGCTTTCGAGGAAATCGTCGAGGACGGAACGGAACTCGTCGTCGAGGACGAACTCTCGCTCGATGAACGGACGTACTACTGGCGCATCCTCGCGCGCGATGAGGAGGGACGCCTGCACGGAGAGGACAACGTCGAGAGCTTCATCAGCGGCACGCCGGACGACGAGGACTTGCATCTCGCCTCGCCGGATGCGGAAGAAGAGTACGGCCCGGCCGCTCGCCTCTTCCGCGGCGCGAAGGCCCAGGCTGCTGCCGAGCTTACTGACGATCAGAAGTACGTCGACGAACAAGCGGAGCTCGGCGTCGAACACGAAGGCGTCGAGGCCGGCCAGATTCTCGGGTTTGCACTCGCCACGGCGGTGGCCCTGGGGCTCGCCATTTTCGCGCTTTTCCAATACGTCGATATCGTTTCCGACGAGACGCGCTTCACGGCCACCGGATCCAGCGGCTATCCCGAGCTGCGAGAGGCCGAGCTCAATGCAACGCGTCAGCTGTCGCAGTACGGCGTGGTCGACGAACAAGAGGGCGTCTACCAGATTCCGATCGAGCGGGCTATCGAGATCATGGCGAATGAGGCGCGCCAAAGCGAGGGTGAATATTCGAGCGAGCTCAACCTTCGGCCCGAGGGGCTGTGACGAATATGAGGTTGCTCGTTGCTCGTTGCTCGTTGGTGGTTTTCGCCACTTTTTTGGTGGTTGCAATGAGTAGTACGGCGTCGGCGCAGAGGAGTGGGGAGATGCCCGCGGAGCTGCATGGTGCCGGTATTGAAGAACAACTCGGCGACGTGATCCCGACCGACCTAGTATTCAGGAACGAGACGGGAGAGGCCGTCGCGTTGGCCGACCATTTCGATGGAGAGCGTCCCGTCCTTCTAGCCCTCGTATATCATGAATGTCCGATGCTGTGCAACATGGTGTTGCAGGGTCTCACGAAGGCCATGGGCCAGATGGAGTGGGTGCCGGGACGAGAGTTCGACGTCCTCGCGGTCAGTTTTAACCCGCGCGAGACGCCGGACGTGGCCCGCGAGGAGAAAGCAATGATTCTGGAGATGCTCGGCAAACCTGCCGCAGCAGATGGTCTTCACTTTCTGACGGGTGACGACCCTTCGATTGAGGCACTGACCGACGCCGTTGGATTCCAGTACCGATGGATCGAAGAGAAACAGGAATTTGCGCATCCCTCGGCGCTCATCTTTTTGAGCGGACATGGCAAGATTTCGCGCTACATCTACGGCATCGACTATCCTCCCAGCGACGTCCGTCGAGCGCTCGTAGAGGCCTCCAGCGGCAACGTCGGATCCACACTCGATCAGGTAATCCTTTACTGCTTTCAGTACGACCCGAACGCCAATTCGTACGTCCCTCACGCCCTCAATCTCATGAAGATCGGCGGTGTGCTCACGATGTTCTTACTCGGTGGGATGCTCTACGTGTATTGGCGGCGCGAGTCGCACCGGTCAAACCTCCAGGCGTCCGCCTGATCCCATCGGATGCCGAGCTCGCCGGACGATTTTTAGATAGATTCCTACCTAGGAGACATGGACGGATCTTTTTGGCTCCCTGACGGAGCGTCGACGCTCGCGCCCGAGATCGACAGCCTCTTCTACTTCGTGACGTGGGCGAGCGCGATCCTCTTCGTCGGCGTATTGGCGGCGATGATCTATTTCGCTTATCGCTTTCGCCGTCGAAACGAGTTCGAGGTGCCGTCGCCCGTCGAGCCCAGCAAGTTCGTCGAGGTGACGTGGATTGTCGTTCCGACCATTCTCGTGCTCATCGTCTTCAACTGGGGCTTCAAGGTCTTCATCAAGCAGGGCGTCGCGCCCCCGGACTCCTATGAAATCCAGGTTCGCGCCTCGATGTGGAAGTGGGATTTCGAGTACCCGGACGGCACCGTAACAACGGGCGAGCTGCACGTGCCCGTCGAACGACCGGTGCGCCTCATCATGAGCAGCGCCGATGTTCTGCACAGCTTTTTCGTGCCTGAGTTTCGTGTGAAACAGGACATACTTCCGGACCGCTATTCGTCCGTTTGGTTCACCGCGACGCGGCAGGACACGTTCAACATCTTCTGCACGGAATACTGCGGGAATGGCCATTCCGCGATGCTCGCCACCGTGGTGACGCAGTCGCAGAACGAGTTCGAAGACTGGCTCCAGACGGCCGGCGCTGCGGAGGATCTCCCGCTGCCTGAGCTCGGCGCGCGCCTGTTCGAGCAGCAGATGTGCCAGCAGTGCCACAGTACGGACGGCACGCCCGGCATCGGCCCCACGATCCAGGGCCTTTTCGGCGCCACGGAGACGATGGTCGATGGCGAGACCGTGGAGGTGGACGAAAACTACCTCAGGGAAGCGATCCTGGAGCCCGGCGCGAGAATCGTCGAGGGCTATCAAAATGTGATGCCGCCGACCTACGGCAACTTAACCGAGCGGCAAGTGTCCGCTCTCATTGCCTACATACAGGAGCAATCCGAGTAGTACCGAGCGACCTCGTGGTAATCAGGTGGCAATAACCGATTGAGTACATGGCGGAAGAACACGTAGATACGCAGGAGCATCCGACGCACGACCACGACGGTCACGGCGACTACTGGACCCACGAGAAGGGGCTAAAGTCGTGGCTGACGACCGTCGACCACAAGCGCATCGGCATCATGTACGGTGTCACGGTGGCGATCGCATTCCTCGTTGCCGGCGTGCTGGCGCTGCTGGTGCGCATCGAGCTCCTTGCGCCCGGCGAGACCATCGTCAACGCCGACACCTACAACCAGATGTTCTCCCTGCACGGGATCATCATGGTCTTCGGCTTCATCATCCCGGCCATTCCCGGCTTTCTCGGCAACTTCTTCCTACCGATCCACATCGGAGCCAAAGACGTCGCTTTCCCGCGACTCAACCTGGCGAGCTACTACTTCTATCTCACGGGCGTCGTCCTCATCATCGGGGCGATGCTCATCGGGCAGGTCGATACCGGATGGACGTTCTACACGCCCTACTCGAAGCGAACCGGCGACGCCGTCCTCTTTCTAACGATGGCCGTCTTCGTGGCGGGCTTTGCGTCGATCTTCACGGGCCTGAACTTCATCGTCACCATCCACAAGATGCGGGCGCCGGGGATGACCTGGAATCGGCTTCCGCTCTTCATCTGGAGCATTTATGCCACGAGCATCGTCCAGGTGCTTGCCACGCCGGTGCTGGGTATCACGGTGCTGCTCCTGTTCCTCGAACGAGCGATGGACATCGGCATCTTCGATCCCGCCCTCGGCGGCGACCCGATTCTCTTCCAGCACTTCTTCTGGTTCTACTCGCATCCGGCGGTCTACATCATGATCTTGCCGGGATTCGGCATCATCTCGGAGCTGATGGCCGTCTTCTCTCGGCAGCGGATCTACGGCTACACGGCCATCGCACTTTCGTCGGTCGCGATCGCGATGCTCGGATTCCTGGTCTGGGGACACCACATGTTCGTCTCCGGTCAATCCGCGATCTCGTCGGTGATCTTCTCACTGATCACCTATCTAATCGGCATTCCATCAGGCATCAAGGTCTTCAACTGGATCGCTACCATGTACAAGGGATCGATCTGGTTTCAGACGCCGATGCTCTACGCGATGTCGTTCCTGTTCCTGTTCACGATCGGTGGCGTGACCGGCATCATGGTGGGCGTTCTTGCGGTGGACGTGCACTTACACGACACCTACTACGTCGTGTCTCACTTCCACTACGTGATGATGGGCGGAACGGTGATCGCCCTCCTGGGGGGTCTACACTACTGGTGGCCGAAAATTACCGGTAGGATGTACAGCGAGAGGCTTGGCAAGATTGCCGCCTGGCTCATCTTTATCGGCTTCAATGTGACGTTCTTCACGCAGCTCATCCTGGGCTCGAAGGGTATGCCGCGTCGGTACTACGACTATCTGCCGGAATACACGACGCTGCACCAGATTTCGACCTACGGGTCCTGGATCCTGGGTGCCGGCCTGTTCCTGGTGGCGGGATACTTGATCTGGTCAATGTTTCGCGGCGAGAAGGCCTCCTCGAATCCCTGGGGTGCCGCAACCCTTGAATGGACGCACACCGGGCGGCGGCCTGATCCGCACAATTTCCACCGCACGCCGCTGGTGACCCGCGGTCCGTATGACTACTATCTCGCCAACGAGATCTTCGGCGGCGGCGATGGAGCCGGCGACGGCGCGCCCCGTCAGGAGCCTGCCCGGCCGAAGACGACCGCTACGACGGACAGGCCGTGAGTGATCGATGCCGAGAAACCGACCAGCATACCGACCGGAAGGCAGCACCTGAAAGCATCATTCGAAATGACCGGTCCTACGCCGGACCGCACGAATTCACCGAAGCAGTTTGATCGGAATTAACTGATGGCCTCTACGTCCGCGACCGAGACGGCGCACCCGGCACCCGCCGCGGAGCAGCACCCGCCACACCTGAAGCATTATTTCGTCTCGTCCGAGCAGCAGTTCGACGCCGCGAAGCTCGGCATGTGGCTCTTCCTCATCACAGAGATACTGCTCTTCAGCGGGATGTTTGTCGCCTACGCCGTCTTTCGGGCCTGGCATCCGGAGGTCTTCGCCATCGCAAGCACAGAGCTCGATCCGTGGCTAGGCGGGTTGAACACGGTCGTGCTGCTGACCTCGTCACTCACGGTGGCACTCTCGATCCACGCTGCGCAGACCGACAGGCGCCAGGCGCTGGTCCGATACCTCATCCTGACGGTCCTTCTCGCCGGTGTCTTCATGGTGGTGAAGTACTTCGAGTACACACACAAATTCCACTTGGGGATTTTTCCGGGAGGCAACTTCACCTACGAGGGAATGACAGAGGCCTACGTGCCGATCTTCTTCAGCATCTACTTCGTGATGACCGGCATCCACGGGGTGCACGTACTGGTGGGAATGGGGGTCATCAGCTGGCTCGCATGGCGCGCCCACAAAGGACACTTCAACAGCGAATACTATACGCCCGTCGAGCTCACCGGGCTGTACTGGCACCTGGTCGACATCATCTGGATTTTCCTCTTCCCCCTGCTCTACCTGATCTGACTGCGACCGTGCCGAATCGCGCGATCTTGCAACTTGCAACTTGCAACCTGCAACCCTAAATGAAGGAACAACACGGACATCACGTCACACCCAAGAAGACCCTCTTCACGGTCTTCGGAGCCCTCATCGTCCTGACGATCGTCACGGCGCTGACGGCTCAAGTCGACCTCGGCGTGCTGAACGTCCCCCTAGCCATCGCCATAGCGAGTTCGAAGGCCGCACTGGTAGCGCTGTTCTTCATGGCGCTGAAATACGACAACCCGGTCAATGGCCTCGTCTTTACGCTGGGCATCATCTTCGTCGCCGTTTTTCTCATCTTCACGATGTTCGATACCGCCTTCCGCGGGGATCTCGGCAACGTGGGAACGGAGACGATTTCCGACATCGAACGAATGGAGTCGCTGATGCGCGACGGTGAGTCCGACCTGCCGGCCGGCATCGGTGAGGACCTCGACCTGGTCGGCACCGAGGAGAGCGATACGACGGCCGTCGACACCACAGCGTCAGATACCACTGCGGCGGATACGGCCGCCACAGATGCGGAAGCCGCCGAAACGCCGGATGGGCCATAACAACTCAATCGCATCGTATGACGCCGGTGCGATACAGCCATCCAGTCGGAGCCGTAAAGAATTTGTACCAAGCCGCCGATCTGGCGTCGGACCGGCGATCATGGTGGAACCCCCCTTTGCCGACAAAAATATGCTTACTACGTTCGGATAAGCGCTAAGGGGATTCGGTTGTGGACGTTGTCTCGCTCATCTTCATCATCGTCGCGGTCCCGATCGTATTCTGCATGTTGACGTGGGTCGCCGCGACCGTCTATCGCCTCTACTTTCCAGAAAA
>CAZQAS010000085.1:0-6535 GCA_964591285.1 uncultured Rhodothermales bacterium | reverse complement strand
GACCCACTTCCGAGCCGGCGCCCTTTGCACTCTCGCTGCGTGTTACGTATTCTTTACGCGAATTTCGCCAAGGCCTTGAAGGTAGTACCCCTCTAGCGGGCTCGTCTCAGCCGCTTCCGTAGAACAGGGCTTGGGATTCCGATTCGGCCGTCGCCGGATCTACGTTAATCACCGGCCTGAAGTCAGGACGCGCATGATCTCCCTCATCAGGGTGACGTCGAGAAATCGTCGTTCGCTGTACCTCATCGTAGCCGCCGTGGTCGCGATCGCGTGGCTGGCCTTCCTTCCGGATGCCTTCGCGCAGGACATGGGCAGCGACGTGGAGTACCGGCGCTTTCCGGTTATCGGAAGCCGGACCGCCGTCTGGATCGTCGCTCAACTCCACCTGATGTTCGCGGCCTTCGTGCTGGCCGTGCCGATGTTCGCACTCACGATCGAGTTCATCGGATATCGGACGGGCGACCTGCGCTACGACGAGCTCGCGCACGAATTCACGCGTCTCCTCTCGGTCTCCTTCTCCTTCACCGCGTCGCTCGGCGCGCTGCTCACGTTCTTCTTGTTCATCCTCTATCCGAGGTTGATGGACTACCTCCTGTCGATCTTCGACTGGACCTTCATGCTGTACGTGAGCATCTTCTTCCTCGAAGCCGCCTTTCTCTATAGCTACTACTATGGCTGGGGGAAGGTGTCGAAAGTCGTTCATTTGCTCCTCGGCCTCGGCCTTAACATCGTCGGCATCGCCATCATCTTCATCGCCGACGCGTGGCTCACGTTCATGAATTCGCCGGCGGGCATCGAGCCGGACGGTACGCTAATCAGCACGTGGGGCGCCATCAACAACTTCACCTGGATGCCGATCAACATCCACCGGCTGATCGCCAACATTTGCTTCGGCGGATCTATCGCGGCGGCTTACGGCGCCTACAAATTCCTCGGTGCAAAGACGGATGAGGAGCGGGCGCATTACGATTGGATGGGCTACGTCGGTAACTTCATCGCCATCGCCGCGCTGCTTCCCCTGCCGTTTGCCGGCTACTGGCTAGGTCGTGAGATCTACGCCTATTCCCAGAGCCTCGGCATCGCCTTGATGGGCGGCACCTTCTCGTGGCTCTTCATCATCCAGGCCGTCCTGATCGGCAACCTCTTCCTTGCAGCCAATTACTACCTATGGCTGAGCATGGAGCGCATTCACGGCGCCGAGCGCTACCGGAAGTTCATCAAATACCTGCTCGGGGCGGTCACCGTCTGTTTCCTCGTGTGGGCGACACCCCATTCGCTCGTCGCCACCGTGGAAGAGGCGCGGGCCATGGGCGGCGCGCACCATCCGGTCCTCGGCGTGCTCGGGGTGATGTCGGCGAAGAATACCGCCGTCAACATCCTCATCCTCACCACCTATCTGAGCTTTCTCTTCTATCGGAGAGCGAACAAGGAGGCCACGGTATCCTGGGCGAAAATCGGGAAGGCCATCCAGTTCGGAATCTTCGCGATCGTCGTGGGGATCGTCGTCTTCCTGGGCGTCTACGGCTACTTCGTAGAGGCGTCGGTGCGAATCGGCCTCTCCGTTCCGCAGGTCGGATCCGTGCTCTTCGCGATGATCTCGATCACGGCGATCGACGTCTTTCTCTTCAAAAATGCTCGCATCCTGGGACCGATCAAGTGGGGCAAGATTCCTGCTCGTGCGCAGTACGCACTTTTCTTCATTGCGATCACGTTCGCTTGGACGATGGGGCTGATGGGATACGTCCGCTCCGGTATCCGCCAGCACTGGCACGTCTACGGCGTCATGCGGGACACCTCGCCCGACGCCTTCACACCCACCCTGGGCTACGCGGCCAACATCGTGTCGGTGACCGTACTTATCTTCTTCACCTTCATCGCGGTAGTATTCTATATCTCGAGTCTGGCGGGAAAGAAAAAAACGGAAGAGCCTAAGCTTGAGGAGACGGTCGCATGATGAACGCCCTCAAAATATTCGGATTCACCATTCTCGTCGCCGCCTTCTACAGCTACGTCGGCCAGATGGTACCTCAATCGATCACCTATCCGCCCGAGGAGACGGAGATCGGCGAGGACATGACGACCGAGGAGCTCGTTGAGGCGGGCGCGGAGATCGTCGCCGGACAGGGGACGTGCCTCGGCTGCCATACTACCTCCGGCGAGACGGGCGGACGCTTTCCGGACCTCGCGAATATCGGTGCCGTGGCCGGAGATCGGCGCGAAGGCTACGACGACGTCGAGTATCTCGCCGAGTCGCTCTACGAGCCGAACGTCTACGTCGTGGAGGGCTTTCTCCCCGGTATGCCGCCGGTC
Source organism: uncultured Rhodothermales bacterium (assembly GCA_964591285.1). Classification (GTDB taxonomy): domain Bacteria; phylum Bacteroidota; class Rhodothermia; order Rhodothermales; family VXPQ01; genus CAZQAS01. The sequence continues at coordinate 4,225 of CAZQAS010000085.1, read as the reverse complement.
CACACGCCGCCCATCGAGCTTAACGACGATGAGGTCCTTGCGGTAATCGCCTACCTCCAGAGTCTCGGCGGCGAGCCGACGGTGACGCTCGACACGGAGCTACGGTGGCAGTCGGAGGAAAATTCCGCGGCGGAGCAGAGCGGTGACCAGGCCGCGGGGCAGGCGCAGGCGGAGGGGCCGGTCGGCGATCCGGACATGACCGGCGAAGAAATCTTCCAGACGTATCTCTGCAATACCTGTCACAGCGTCACGGAGCCGACCGAGATGGTCGGGCCGAGCCTTCACGATCTCGGAAGCCGCATGAGCAGAGCCGAAATCTACGAGGCGATCATGGATCCGGACGCTCAGGTTGCCGAAGGCTACAGTCCGGGCCTCATGACCGCACAGCTGAACGCAACCGGCTTCTACGACAAGATCTCCTCGCAGCAGCTCAAAACACTTGTCGAATACCTCGCGTCGCGGGAGGGAGGATCATGACGCACACCGACACACGTCTGGCCGTTCCGGTGCCGGAGGTACGACCATGAACGTCATCGTCCTGCTCGGCTGCGTAGCCTTTCTGGTTGCGCTCCGCTTCCTGCCGAAAATGAACATCCTGGCGTGGCTGGCGGCCTGGTGGATCGCGCTGTTCGTCTTTCTGCGATGGGGCATCGACCCGCCGCTGCCGTCGTCGATTCTCTCGATGTTCATGGCCATCATCACGCTGGCGCTCGCCGCCTACGTGACGGCCGACTCGGGGCATTTCCGTCTCCTGCGGGACAATTCCGTGCGATTCATGACGGAGGAGCGCTATAAGATCCCGCTGATCATCGTGATTCTGCTGCTTCCCTCTCTCGTTGCGCTGCGCACCTATCTGGACGTCACCAAGCCGCCGGCACCGCCTGCTTCGGGACGCACGATCCATCCGTCGCCGCCCACGTCGATTCAGTTCAACGGCAACACGATTGATCTCGTGCGCGACAACAATCCGTACCGAATGCTCGAAACGCAGAACACGGAGCTCTTTGAGGGCCACGTCGAGAATGGTCGCCGCATTTACTACGAAAACTGCGTCTTCTGCCATGGAGACAACATGGCGGGGGAAGGCATTTTCGCGCACGGCTACGACCCCATCCCTGCGGACTTTCAGGATGCCACGACCATCGCCATGCTGCAGGAAGCCTACATCTTCTGGCGCATCGCGAAGGGCGGGCCGGGACTGCCCGTGGAATCGACGCCGTGGTCGTCCGCGATGCCCGCCTGGGAGAATTTCCTGACGGAGGAGGAGATCTGGGACGTCACGCTCTTTTTGTACGACTTCACGGGCCATCGACCACGGGCCCGGGAGCACGTCGAGTAACTATGACTTCGAAAACCCTAACCATCGCCCTTCGAAAGCACCTCCCGCTCCTTTCCCGCCGGGCCGCGAGGCGCGTTTCACATGCATCGGCGGTCCTCGTGACCCTCACCGCCGTCGCACTCATGCCCCTCTCCGCCGCGGCGCAAGCCGAGCCTGAACTCGGCACCGAGGAGCAGCGCGAGGCCGGCCGGGTGCTCTATATGGAAAAGTGCGCCCAGTGCCACGGCGATACCGGAGCCGGCGACGGCATTGCCGCGCCGCTTATGCGGCCCGTGCCCCGCGATTTCACCGCCGGCATCTACAAAGTGCGCACCACGCCGAGCGGACAGCTCCCCACCGACGACGATATCAGACGCGTCATCCGCGAAGGCATGCCCTACACCGGCATGCCCGCCTGGCCTTCTCTGAGCAGTCGCCAGATCACCAACCTCGTCTACTACATCAAGACCTTCAACGATGACTTCTCGGGACCTTATGGCGTACCCGACGTGATCGACATTCCCAGTGCGCCGCGCTTCAGTGCGGAATCTGCCGAGCGAGGTCGGATTGTCTACGAGGAAAATCAGTGCTCCGACTGCCACGGCAACGTAGGCCGCGGAGACGGACCGTCCGCACCCACTCTTCAGGACCAGTGGGACAACCACATTCGTCCGGCAGATCTCACCAAGCGATGGACCTACATCGGCGGCGCGTCTCGAGAGGATATTTACCGGACCTTTACCACCGGGCTCGACGGATCTCCCATGCCATCCTATACGATCGATCCAGTCGAAGACCGCTGGGCGCTGGTCGACTACGTCCATTCGCTCTCCCGTGACGAGCCGGAGTACGCCACGCTCGTGATCGCCCATCCATTCGAAGGAGAGATCGACGTTACGCGCGGAAAGGAGCTGTTTGATGATGGGCACGGTGCCTATTTCCCGGTCGTCGGCCAGGTGATAGAACCGGGTCGCGCCTATATGCCCGCGGCCGACGGCGTGGAGGTCAAGGCCGTCTTCAATGACGAGGAAATTGCGATCATGCTCCTCTGGCACGATATGAAAGCCGAAACGACCGGCAGCAACAGTCCGGACATGGAGGTGCCTCGGATCGAGCAGGTCGTGCGGGACACGATGGCGAGTCCCTATTCCGACGCCGTGGCCGTCCAGCTGCCGTCTGCGCCGCCCGAGGGCGTCGAGAAGCCCTACTTCATGTTTGGCGATGCGAATCGCTCCGTCGATCTATGGTTCGCCGATCTCGCCGCCGATAGCGCGCAGGTCTACATCGGCCGCGGTAGCGCGGACATCCAATCGACGCAGGACACGCTCGATTTCCACGCCGAATACAATGATGGCGAATGGATGGCTGTCTTTAAACGGAGCCGTCGCGATCTGTTTGAAGAGGGTACGTTCGTGCCGATTGCATTCTCCTTATGGGACGGATTTAACGAAGAGCGAGGCAATCGCCGCGGGCTGACCTCGTGGTTTCATCTGTACGTCGAGCCGCTCGACCGGCCATCCGCCATCTTGCCGATGGTCCGTGCAGGCGTCCTCACGCTCCTCGTGCTGCTGGGGGTCGTCGGCCTCGTACGCTGGCGCCACCGAAGGCCCACGGCCGCCGCATAAGGCTCCTTCCGCGCGATGGGCGGCGAGCGCACGATGACGCCGCTCTTTCTTCGGGTAGTTCTCAGCTCAGGAAGTTCGAATCGATGGATCAGTTATCGACAACAGCCGAGCGGTCGTTCACGCCCGCCCTGATCTCCTGGAATCTCACGAGGAAGTGCAATCTCAAGTGCCCGCATTGCTACATGGAGGGTGGCACAGCCGAGGAAAATGAGCTTTCCACCGAGGAGTGCCTCGACCTGATCCACGAGATGCGGAGCCTAGGTACGGAGATGCTCATCCTCACCGGCGGAGAGCCGCTGCTGCGACGGGATATCTACCGCATCGCCCAGCGAGCATCCGAAGAAGGAATGTGGGTTGTGATGGGCACCAACGGCGTTCTCGTCAACGATTTCGTGGCGGAGAAGATGGTCGAGTGCGGCGTCAAAGGCGTCGGCATCAGTCTAGACTCGATCGATCCAGAGAAGCATAATCAGTTTCGGGGCGGGCCAAACGCATGGGAGCATTCCGTGCGCGCCCTCGAGACGTGCCGCCGCCACGGTCTGCAGGTGCTCGTCCAGACGACGGTCATGGACATGAATCGCAATGAGATTCCCGACCTCATGGCGTTCGCTCGCGAGAAGGGTGCCTGGGCGTTCAATCTGTACTTCCTCGTCCAGACGGGCCGCGGACAGCAGATGAACGACCTCGCGCCGGAGGAAACCGACACCATCCTTCGAGAGATGGCGGGCCGGCAGGACGATTTTCGCCCGATGCTCGTCCGCTCGAAATGCGCACCGCAGTTCAAGCAGATCGCCTATGAGATGGGGCTCGGAGGCCTGGAAAGTGGCGGCTGTATGGCGGGAACGCAGTACTGCCGCATCACGCCGGGAGGCGACGTAACGCCCTGTCCCTACATGACGGTGGTTGCGGGCAACGTACGCGAGCAGTCGTTCACGGAGATATGGAGCAGGTCACCAGTTCTCCGCCGGCTTCGCGATCGGTCGCAGCTAAAAGGCCGCTGTGGGGCCTGTGAATTCAACGAGCTCTGCGGCGGTTGCCGCTGCCGGGCGCAGGCGCACTTCGGCGACTACCTTGCCGAGGACCCGGCCTGCACGTACGAGCCGACCGGGCGGCCGCTGGAACTTCCGGAGGTCGTCTGGACGGCGGAGGCCCGTGCGCGGCTCGAGCGGATCCCCATCCGCTTCATCCGGGAGAAGGTTCGAAGCGGCATGGTGAACTATGCAGAGCGCAACGACCACCGCGTGATTACCATGCACGTCATGGAACAAGCCCTCGCCGGCAT
>CAZQAS010000084.1:11893-15517 GCA_964591285.1 uncultured Rhodothermales bacterium | reverse complement strand
ACGACCGCGTTCGAGCCGAAGACGGTCACCTTGCCTCCCACGATGATGGTCGGATCGAAGCCGCCCTCAGTGACGACGAGGCCCGTCATCGAGGTGGTCGTCGTCTTGCCGTGCGTTCCGGAGATGCCGATGCCGAACTGCATCCGCATCAGCTCTCCCAGCATCACCGATCGAGGGATGAGGGGAATGCGCAGGTGCTCGGCTTCTTCCGTTTCGGGATTTTCCTTCGGTTTGACGGCGGACGAGTAAACGACCACGTCGGCGTCGCGGGCGTTGTCGGCCCGGTGTCCCTCATAGACCGTCGCACCCAATGTCTCGAGCCGATCCGTCACCTCCGAGCGCTGAAGATCCGAGCCGGTCACGTGGTATCCCCGATTGAGGAGCACCTCCGCGATCGAGCTCATACCGATTCCTCCGATGCCCACCATGTGGATTCGGCGGATGTGGCCCAGTGAAGGTTGTCTACGGCGTTCGGTCATTAAAACGGTTGCTCGTTACTCATTGCTCGTTACTCATTGCTCGTTAGTGGATATTTGCTGCTCGTTGCTCGTTGCTCGTTATGTCGACCGAGCGAAGTTAGGGGGATCGAATCCTGCGATCGACAACACGTCGCGGGCGATCTTTTCGGCCGCGTCGGGCCGTGCAATGCGGCGTGCCGCGCCGGCCATCTCGTCGAGCCGCGTTCGGTCGGCCATCAACTCTCGGACGACGTCCATCAACCGTCCCTCCATCTCTGATTCGGGAATCATCACGGCCGCGCCCGCATCTTCCATGCTTCGTGCATTGTGTGTCTGATGGTCCTCCGCGACGTTGGGCGACGGCACGAGCACCGACGGCGTACCGGTCACCATGAGCTCGCTGCAGGTAATCGCACCCGCTCGGCAAACGGCCAGGTCGGCCGCTGCGTACGTCAGGTCCATCCGATCGATGTATTCAAGTAGCCGAAGACGCGGATGCGGTGTCACACGACGCTTCATCTCTTCGAAGTACTGCTTGCCCGTCTGCCATATGGCAACGATGCGATCGTCGGCAAGCAGCGAACCGACGCTCTCGGCCATCGCCTCGTTCATCGCGCGGCTCCCGAGCGATCCACCGAACACGACCAGCACGAGGCGATCGTCGGGAATGTCATAGTGGCGGCGTGCCTCCGCCGGATCCACCTCGAGCAGCTCGCGGCGGGTCGGATTGCCGCTGTAGATGCACTTCTGAGGCGGCAGGAATCGTTGCGCCTCCTCAAAAGCCACGTGGATGTGGACGGCCCGCTTGCCGAGTAGTTTGTTCGTGATGCCGGCGTATGCGTTCTGCTCCTGGATCACGATGGGGGTGCCCGCGAGGCTCGCTGCCAGCAGCACGGGGCCGGAGACGTATCCGCCCGTCCCGACCGCCACGTGCGGGCCGAACGATCGCACCAGGCGGCGGCTTTCGAGCAGCGACGTCATCAGTTTGAATGGTAGCGAAAGATTCCGCAGGGGCTGGCCCCGATGCATGCCGCTAATCGTGATCGGGTGAATCCGATAGCCGGCCTTCGGCACGACCTCCCACTCCATCTTCGCGCGCGTGCCGGCAAACTCGATGGTCGCATCCGGGACGAGCCGCCTGACGGCATCGGCAATCGCGATGGCCGGATAGACGTGCCCTCCGGTACCTCCTCCAGCGAATAATATGCGCGGCGCATCAGCCATCGATAGTTCTACTCACAGTGCCTCGAGACGTTGAGCAGAATACCCAGCATCATGCCGGTGACGACCATGGACGTGCCGCCGTAGGAGACGAGCGGCATGGGCAGGCCCGTCACCGGAAGCAGTCCGCATGCGACGGCCGCATGGACAAATGCGAACAGCGCGACCGTAGTGGTAAATCCTACACCGATAAAGAGTCCCAGCGGATCGGGGGCGTGCCGCGAGATTCGCAGAAACCCTCGAAAAAGAAGGGCGACGAACGCCGCAAGCAGCGCGAAGGCGCCGATCAGCCCGTACTCTTCGGCCACGATGGCGAAGATGAAATCGTTGTACGGCGCCGGTAAGAAGTCGCGCTGGACGCTCTTTCCGGGGCCGACACCGGTAAGTCCACCCATCGCAAAGGCGATGCGCGCCTGCTGCGCCTGGTAGCCCTCGTCTCGTTCGCTGAAGACCTGCTCCGCTTCCGTGTTTGGGAAGATCTTGAGGCCGAGATAGGATTCGACCCGAGCCGCCCGGTGAGGTGATCCCATCAGCAGCACGACGGCGAGCAGTACGCTCGTCGCGCCAAGTCCGCCGAGATGCAGCACGCTGACGCGGCCCACAAAACACATTACGGAGGCCGCGATCAGGAGCATTACGGCCGTGGAAAGGTCCTCCATGCCGATGAGGACGCACGTGCCGAGAACCCACACAAAGATGGGGACGAAGGCCCGCTGGAAGCTCTTGATGTAGTCTTGCTTTCGAGCCAGCAGCACGCCGACGTAGAGGATCAGGGCGAGCTTGGCCAGATCGGAGGGCTGGAAACCGAACGATCCGACCCTCAGCCACCGCATCGCGCCGCCGGATGCGACGCCGACGATCTGCACGGCGATCAGCAGGAGCATCGAAAAAACAAGCGCAATCTTGCTGAGCCGGGCGAGCTTGCGATAGTCGATACAGCTGAAGACGACCATCGCGCCGAGCGCCAGCCCGATGCGCGCGACGTGCCTAAGCAGCAGGCGCTCGGTATCTCCTCCCGCTTTGCTATCCGCCAGGAACGAGATCGCGCTGTAGACGGCGACGACGCCGAGCGCGGACAGCACCAGGACCGTCCAGACGACGTACTTGTCGGCCGGCCGATCCATCCCCATTCTCTGTAACAGTGAACTCATCTACGTCTCTCTGCCCTACAACTCGTTTACCGATCGCTTAAAGACCTCGCCGCGGTGCTCGTAATTCTCAAACATGTCGAACGAGGCGCACGCCGGACTTAGCAGCACCACATCGCCCGGTTCGGCGAGCGCTCGCGCGTACTCGACGGCATCCTCCATCGTGGTCGCGTCCACGCAGTGTCGGGCGTCATCGCCGACCGCATCGACCACTTTCGCCCGGCTCTCGCCAATAGCGATGACCGCTCTGGCCTTGCTGCGAATCAGCGGTCGGAGCGAGCTGTAGTCGTTGCCCTTGTCGCGGCCGCCCAGGATCAGGACGACGGGCTCTCGGAAGCTCTCCAGCGCATACCAGACGGCGTTTACATTGGTGGCCTTCGAGTCGTTGACGTAGCGCACGCCGTCGAGCTCCCGCACGAATTCGAGGCGATGAGGCACCCCCTCGAACGACATGAGGCTCTCTCGCACCGGCTCGCTCCCGACTTCCATCACCCTCGCTGCGACCGCGGCCGCCAGCGAGTTGTACAAATTGTGCCTTCCTTGCAGCGATAACTCTTCTGCTCGCATGAGCGCCTCCTCTTGATTGATGCGTAGGATGAGCTCGCCTCCGCGCACGAATGCGCCGTCCTCGAGCTCCGATTCCTGACTAAAGCCCAGCACAGACAGCGAGGGGCGATTCGTCTTTAGCTCTACACTCCTCGGTCCTACGACCGGGTCGTCATGGTTATAGATGTAGGTGTCATTGCCGTCTTGATTTTCAAAGACTCGAAATTTGCTGCGGATGTAGTTCTCAAAGT
>CAZQAS010000084.1:1352-11793 GCA_964591285.1 uncultured Rhodothermales bacterium | reverse complement strand
TTGCCGTCTTGATTTTCAAAGACTCGAAATTTGCTGCGGATGTAGTTCTCAAAGTTGTTGTCGTAGCGATCGAGGTGATCGGGCGTGATGTTCAGCAGAACGCTCACGCGCGGCCGAAAGGCGTCGATGTGATCGAGCTGGAAGCTCGACACTTCAAGCACGACGACCGCGTCGCTCTCCACGTCGGCCGCAAAGCTCGAAAAAGAATATCCGATGTTGCCGCCGACCACGACGTCGAGCCCCGCCGTGCGAAGTACGTGGCCAAGTAGGGATGCCGTGGTCGTCTTCCCGTTGGATCCGGTGATGGCTACAACCGGCGCGCGGCAAAACCAGGACGCCGCCTCTATCTCCGAATAAATGGGGAGTCCGCGCCCCAGAGCGTCCTGCACGATCGGTGCCGAATCGGGAACGCCCGGACTGACGACGACGAACTCGGCCTCCAGTGCGCGTCCGCTGTGTCCGCCGGACTCGTACGCGATGCCGGCGCCGTTCAGCACGTCGGCGGAGTCGGTTGAAATCTCGCGCGCGTCGGTGACGAAGACGTCGGCACCGAAGCGATCGAGCAACTGCGCGACCGCGAGGCCGCTGCGCGCTCCGCCAATGACGGTGATCCGCTTTCCCTGTACATCTTTCGGATCCATGGCGGGACGTCTTGCCGATTTACCTGAGCCTTAGCGAGAGCAGCGTGGCGACCACCATCACGGCTGTGAGAATCCAGAACCGCGTGACGATTTTCGCCTCATGTGTCCCACGCGCTTCGAAATGATGATGCAGCGGCGCCATAATGAAGACCCTGCGCCCGACGCCCGTGCGGCGCTTGGTGTACTTGAAATATCCGGTCTGAATGATGACCGAGAGCGCCTCCATGAAGTACACCGCCCCCAGAAGGGGAAGCAGCAGCTCCTTGCGGATCATTAGCGTCAGCGACGCCACGGCGGCGCCCAGTGCGAGGGAGCCGGTGTCGCCCATGAATACCGTCGCCGGATAGCCGTTGAACCATAAAAAACCGAAACAGGCGGCGGTCATCGCAGCCGCAAAGACGGTCAGCTCCCCGGTGCCCGGCAGGTACGTGATGTCGAGAAAGTCGGCCAGGTTGACGTTGCCGGTCACGTAACAGAGAATGACGAGTCCACCTGAGACGAATGCCGTCACGCCGGCCGTCAGTCCGTCTAGTCCGTCGGTCAAGTTGACGGCGTTCGAGACGGCCGTCATGATGAACACCGCGACGGGTATATAGACGATCCATCCGAGCTCGATACCGTCGACTACGTGATCGAAGAAGTCGTAGTCGATCGACTTGTCCTTCAAGAAGGGGATGTAGGTGAGAGAGTTGTACTCTTCGAAGGCGGGATAAAAATAGAGGACCGATCCGACGATGATCCCGATGCCGATCTGACCGGCAATTTTAACCCGCGGGGCGAGTCCCTCCTTGTTCTTCTTGACGGTCTTGATGTAGTCGTCCGCGAATCCGTATGCGCCCATCCAGGCGATCGAGAGCATCGCGAGCCACACGTACACTTCGAAGATCGCGCCCCAGAGGAGTGTGGAGGCAAGAATGGAGAGCAGTATGATGATGCCTCCCATCGTAGGCGTGCCTTCCTTATGCGCGTGGCTAACCGCCCCTGCTCCTTCTCCCTCGCGAATGCGTTCGCCGAGCTGCTGGCGGCTTAGCCAGTTGATGATGTACCGCCCGATGAACATCGAAATGAACAGCGCCGTGATCGCTGCCAGCGTCGCCCGGACCGTGATGAACCGGATGACCTGGAATCCGGGTGGTTGGTAGAGTTGCTCCAGGTATTCGATCAGGTAGTAAAGCATCGGAGGGCGGGGAGCTCGGCAGTACCGGGTGTGTGGTTAGTCAGCCTACGTGGTCGGGTTCGAGTTTTTGGCGGCACGGGCTGCAAAGGCCTCGCGCGCGACCTGCTTGTCGTCAAACGCTCGCTTCTCGTCACCGATTATTTGATACGTCTCGTGTCCTTTGCCGGCGATGAGCACGACGTCACCGGCAGCAGCCTGCTCGGCCGCGTACCGGATGGCCTCGGCGCGGTTCGTAATCCGCGTCACGCGAGTGCGATCGGTAAGGCCTTCGACGATGTCGGCGATGATCGCATCCGGATTCTCTCGCCTGGGATTGTCGCTCGTGATCACGATTCGATCAGCAAGTTGTTCGGCGACAGCTCCCATCGCAGGGCGCTTTTCGCGATCGCGGTCGCCGCCGCAACCGAATACGCACCAGAGGAGTGCATCGTCTCGTTTGGTTTGCCGGATCGTCCTGAGCACATTCTCGAGTGCGTCCGGCGTATGTGCGTAATCGACGATCACCGTCCGGTCGTCGTCGAAGTGCAGGATCTCGAACCTCCCGGGTACCGGCTCGGCCGTCGTGAGGCCCGCTAGCACGTCCTCCGCATCGGCACCCAGATGCAGCATGGCGGCATAGGTTGCCAGTAAGTTGTATGCGTTGAAACGACCACTGAGCCGAAATGTCCTCTCGGCACCGTCGATCCGCATCTCGAGGGCATGGGCGCGGTTCGCCAGAATCTCTCCGCGCACGTCGCAGCCGGAACTCAGTCCGTAGGAGATGCGATGGGCCGCGGTGTCCTCGACCATCCGAGATCCCGACTTGTCGTCGGCGTTGTACACCGCCGCGGCCTCGGACGAAAGTGAATCGAAGAGCATCTTTTTGGCCGCTAGATAGTCGTCGATGGTCTCGTGGTAGTCGAGATGGTCTTGCGTGAGGTTCGTAAAGATGCCGACGTCGAATGCGAGTCCCCGAGCGCGCTCTTGATGCAGCGCGTGGGACGACACTTCCATGGCGCAAGACGTGCAGCCTGCATCCACCATCCTCCGAAGAAGTCTGTTGATCTCGACCGGGTCGGGCGTCGTGAGCGTCGGCTCGATCGCCTCGTCGGCAATCCGGATCTCCACCGTCCCGATCATTCCGGGCGTGTGACCAAGATGCTCGAGCACGTGTCGACACAGAAAGGCAACGGTCGTTTTCCCGTTGGTCCCCGTGATGCCGATGAGCGTCAAATTTTTTGAGGGGTCGCCGTAGAACGCCGGCGCGAGCTCGGCGCTCGCTGCGCGCGTGTCGCGTACGTGCACGAAGGCGACGCCGGGGGACCGTTTGTCGCGGTCCGCCGGCATCGCTTCGCACACTACGGCGATGGCTCCGTTTTGAACAGCCTTGTCAATGAACAGGTGACCGTCGGCGTCCACGCCTTTGATGGCGACAAACAGACCCCGAGGCCCCACCTTGCGGCTATCTATAGCCAGGTGGTCAATTTCTATCTGGTCGTCAAAGCCGTCCCCGCGATCGAGCAGAAGTCCGCTCGTCTCCAGCCTATCACACAGGGATCCAAGTCGAATCATTCCAACATCCTTCTCAGCATTCGCAGCAGCGCTCTCTCCTCTCTTCTACGGCAAGAGGCGCGGCGCGAATCCATGGCACAAACATCTTTACACGCTACCTGCACTTCAATGCGACGGGCTCGGACATCGGGTCTCCCGGACGGATCGATTGGCTCGCAACGGTGCCCGTTCCCTCGACCCGCACGGTCACATTGTGCGCTCGAAGCCAGAGCACGGCATCCCGAGCGCTCCATCCGCGCAGATCGATCATACGATCGGTCGTATCGCGGACGGATGCCGTGAGCCGAACCGGCAGCAGCGGGCGCGTGCGCGCGTTCGGCTCCGGATGTTGCGCGGAGATTCTGTCGTGAAGCGAACCGGATCCGGTGGAACGGATGCCGCCGGCCGGCCGGTATCCGGACGCCCGCAGCCGCCGAGCCGCAATGTGTGAGGGAAGTCCGTCGACGTCCGGCACCGCGGCATGCGGATCGGACGGAAGGCTATCCGGCGGCGCCACGCGCTGCGCGATCGTGGGAAATGTGGGGATCCATCGCTCGGCGGTCCGCCGAAAAATGGGGCCCGCCGCCGAGCCGCCGTATCTGGAGGTCTGGGGCTCGTCGAGCACGACCGCAAGAACCACTTCGGGGTCGTCCGCCGGGAAAAACCCGACGAAGGAGGCCCGGTAGGCGCCGGCCTGATAGGCGCCGCCGCTGACTTTGCGCGCGGTCCCTGTCTTGCCGGCGATCGGCAGGCCATGCACCTTCACGATGGAAGCAGTGCCCGCGTCGACGACTTCCTCGAACGCCGGCAGGATGTCCGCCGCCGTACTTTCCTTGAAGGCGCGGCGAACCGAGTCCTGGCTCATCGACCACGTCACGTGATTGGTCACGTCGCGCCGTTCGGCAACGATGTGCGGTCGGACGAGCAGGCCCCCGTTGGCAAGCGCCGCATAGGCCGTGGCCAGCTGCATCGGCGTCACTTCCACCTCGTAGCCGATGCTCATCGACGTGAGGGAGGTGCCGCTCCACTCGGACGGCTTCTTCAGGCGACCGGAGACCTCACCGGGAAGATCGATCCAGGTGGGCTGGCCGAACCCGAGGTTTCGCGCGTACTGATAGAACGTGCCCGGATCCAACCGCGTCGCGACACTGGCCGTACCGACGTTGCTCGAGACCGCAATAACTTCGCGGAAGGGAATCGTACCGTACGCATGCGTGTCGTGAAGCGTGCGGCCCTGCAGTACGACCCAACCGTCGCCCGTCTCGATGGAATCCGCCATTTCGACGAGATTCTGCTCGATCGCCGCGAGGGCGGTGACGAGCTTGAAGGTCGATCCCGGCTCAAGCCGATCGGTGATGGCTCGGTTTCGGCGAGAGTCGGCCCGTGAAACGGCCGGCCGATTGGCGTCGTAGGTCGGCACGTTGGCCATCGCAAGGATGGCACCCGTTTCCGGATGAAGCGCCACGGCCGACCCGGCCTTCGCTTCGGTCTCCGCAACCCCGCGCGCCAGCTCCTCTTCGAGGATGGTCTGCCGCACCAGGTCGAGCGTGAGTACGAGCGATTCGCCGTGCTTCGGGTCGACGACCTGGGCGTCGACGTAGGCTTTGATCCGCCCGAGGCGATCTCGCTTGACCGGCTGCCGACCGTCGGTACCGCGAAGGACGTCGTCGTAGCGCAGTTCGAGGCCGGCCAGACCGCCGCCTTCCGGGCTCACATAGCCCAGCACGTGGGCCGCCGAGGTGCCGTAGTTGTATCGCCGTGCGAACGTCGGGTCGAGGATCAGTCCGGGAATGTCCCATGACTCGATTTCTTCCTTCTGCCGCTCGCTGATGCCGCGCACCAGCTGCACGTACTGCGGGCTGACGCGATGCCGCACGCGCCGGCGGTATGACGCCGCCGATGCGCCGGTAAGCTTTGACAACCTTTCAAAGAACGAATGCTCTACATCCTGAAAGCCTTCGATCGTAGGATCGAGTGCCAGGTCGTACCTGGCGGTGTTTACGGCAAGCGTACGGCCCTGCCGGTCGAAAATGGATCCTCGTACGGCCGGGATCGACACGAATGAGCTCGCCTGACGCTCGCCCTGTTCGCGGAGATCGGCGCCCTCGGTGACGTGTATCCGAAGCATCTGCGCCACGATGAGCAGCGGCACGATCGCCAACAACGTCAGCACGACGTACATTCGCGCCAGTATCGATTCCTTCGGTTCCACCAGGGCCTTCTCCGTGTGCCGTTCCCTTTAGTATGGTCACTGTTTCGATCACGGGCCGATCTCGATGGGCGGGCCGAAGGACGGTTCCTCGACGAGCCCGAGGACGCGTGCCCGGTTGTAGATGACCGCCGGCCCGACCATTCGGTCGAACTCGCCCTTCAGACGATTGTGTTTGAGGTGCAGCCGCAGGTTCTCTTGGCGCTGCTGCTGCACCTGGGCCAGGAGATCTTGGGTCGCGTGGACGTGTCCGACGTAGAGGGTGATCAGCACGGCGACCGCTACGATGAGGGCGGCAAACCGCGTGGTTGAGACCTGCTCGAGGGCCGGATGGCCTCTGTCGCGCCGTGCCTTGCGCTTATTGGCACCGGTGAGGTCCTTCCATTCCGGGAGCGCGTCGGGTGAGCTGCGGCGACGCGTGCGTCGGCTCGGAGATGGCCGGCGCTTGGCCTGCGCAGGCTTCGGCTTGCGCAGTCTGTATCGCCTCTCCTTTTCCTTGACCGCCATAGCGCACGCTCCAGACCTTGCTGCGGAGGCTGCGAAGGGTGAATTAGATGGACATTCGGGCGTGCCACGGACTCGGACGGTGTTCTACCGGTCGAGTCGCACCATCGCCCTGCGCCCGCTGGTCGCATGCAGCCTCATTGCATTCATCGATCATAGCACAGAGCGCCTCCGGTGAAAGCTGCCACTGGCGTGCCTCCCGAAGCAGCATGCGATGCAGCAGCTCGGCGGGCATGCCGGCGACGGGATATCCCATCGAGGCGAGCCATTCTCGAACGCGGGTGTCTATGTCGATTCGTACTTCCATCGGTTCACTTCGTCCTGAGTACTTCCGGTCCTGGCGGCCAGGTCAAGTCGGTACGTTCCGCTACGCGCAGGCGCGCGCTGCGTGCTCGCGGATTGGCGGCTACTTCGGCTTCGTCCGGCCGAATCGGCCGCCGCGTGATCTCCGAAAAAGGAGCAAGCAGATTCCCGTACAGGTCCCGAAGCGGCTCACCCTCGAAATTTCCGTATCTGAAGAAGCGTTTGACCGGTCGGTCCTCCAGCGAGTGATAGCTGATGACGGCCATGCGGCCGCCCGGCTTCACCAGGCGCACCGAAGCTTCGAGAACGGCTTCGAGCGCGTCGATTTCGCGGTTCACCGCAATGCGAATCGCCTGAAAGACGCGGGAGAGCGTCTTGACTTCTTCGCGGTCGGGTACGTGGCCTCGCACCACGTCCGCGAGTGCTTTCGTGCTGCTGAGGGGACGGGACTTGACGATCATGCGTGCGAGATTCGCCGCTCTCGGCTCCTCGCCGTAGGTGTAAAGCACCTCCCTCAGATCTCGCTCATCCCACGCGTTCACGACGTCGTGGGCGGAGAACTCGGCGCTCGTGTCCATGCGCATGTCGAGTTCGCCCTCTGCGAGATAGCTAAAACCACGCGGTGCCGAATCGAGCTGGTGTGACGAGACGCCCAGGTCCAGTAAGAGACCATCGATGAGCGTCTCGCCCACCTCCTCGAGCAATTGCTCAAGGTGCTCGAAATTGCCGCGGACGGTGGTAAACCGTCCGCGTTTAAAGTCGGCGGCGAGCCTGCTGCGCGCTGCTTCGATCGCTTCGACATCTTGGTCGATGCCAATCACCCTGCCTCTCGATGATAGAGCGTCTAACAGGGCAGCAGAATGACCACCCCCACCCAAGGTAGCATCAACGTACACGCCGCCTGATTTCGTGATAATGTGTTGGCTTACAGCCTTGTAAAGAACAGGATCATGGAATTCGGAGCCGTAAGGCCCGCCACGTCCGTGATTTTCTTCCATTTTGTCCCCCCAGCCCAAATTGGCGGAGGTCGGAGGTCAGAATTCCGATGTCGGCGCTTACGTTGGAGGTCTGACCTCTGCCCTCCGACTTCCGACCTCTTCAACTACATCCCCAATACCTTCTCGGCCAGCTCCGGATACTCCTCCTCAATGCCGTCCTGGTAGGACTCGAACGCCGCCGGCCGCCAGATCTCAATGTGATCGAAGGCTCCGATGATCAGCGCCGTGTCCTCAATTTTTGCGAACTCCATGAGCGGCTTCGGAAGGACGATTCGCCCCTGCCCGTCGAGAGTGACCTCTTCCGCCCACATCATGATGCTGCGGATGAAGTCGCGTGTCTCCGTTCGGTAGGTGTTCAGCCGGCCGATTTCCTCCTCGCGCTTTGCCCATTCGTCCTGCGGGTAGAGATTGATACACTCCTCAAACCCGCGCGTGATGGTAAACGTGCTTTTCGCTTCCGGCGACAAGGCGTTCCGCATCTTGGCAGGAATCGCCACGCGACCCTTGCTGTCGACAGAATACTCAGCCTGTCCCTTGAAGCTTGCCATTAAGCCAAAGCAACGGTTACTCCCCGAAATGCGCCGGAACGTGCGGGGAGCTCCTTCCGGCGCGTGATGTACGCTAGTGGGATTTTATGGGAAACTTCCCCACTTTCCCCCACTGCTACCCCAAAGTACGGTAATTCAGCGGAATGTCAAGAGTGATGGCCGAAAAAAGTTGAAGATGGATGGCTAATATCGTATGTGGTCTATATGTGTGCCTCCGGCGTACACCCAGAATTGACCGCTCGCGGGGGGTGAGTGGTGGGATGTGGGGATTTTTATTGGCCGCCTCGGAGCTACGAAACAGCTCCTGGTTAGGCATTTGCGAGTAGCCGGGAACAGATTTCACGAGACCGTTTCCGGCAGCGGACGAACAGCCGCGATGCACGCCGCGTCCGAAGACGTGTGCAACCGACGAGACGGAAGACGTGTGCAACCGACGAGACGTGTGCAACCGACGAGACGCCCGGTAGGCGATTACGCATCTAGCAGCCGAGAGAACGATCATGCCCACCACCAGACCTGAAGTCGTCGTAATCACCGGTGCCAGCGCCGGCGTCGGACGTGCCACAGCTCGTGCATTCGCGAGGCGGGGTGCCCGTATCGGCCTGCTGGCCCGCGGCGCCGAAGGACTCGAGGCCACGCGGCGTGAAGTCGAGGGACTCGGCGGGGAGGCGATCAGCGTGCCGACCGACGTCGCCGACGCGGCGCAGGTTGAAGCCGCCGCAGAGGCGGTCGAGGATGCCTTCGGTCCGATTGACGTCTGGGTCAATAACGCCATGACCTCCGTCTTCGCGGAGTTTGCAAGCGTGGAGCCGGATGAGTACCAGCGCGTCACGGATGTCTGCTATCACGGCCAGGCGCACGGCACCCGTGCCGCGCTGAAGCGCATGCTTCCGCGGGATCGCGGCACGATCGTCCTTGTGGGATCGGCGCTCGCATATCGAGGCATCCCACTTCAGTCCGCTTACTGCGGCGCGAAGCACGCCATCGAAGGCATGTTCGATTCCGTGCGAACCGAGCTGCTGCACAACAACAGCCGCGTGCACGTCACGATGGTGCAGCTTCCCGCAATTAATACCCCGCAATTCAGCTGGGTTCGATCAAAACTGCCGAGGAAGGCCCAGCCCGTACCGCCGATCTACGAACCGGAGATCGCGGCCGACGCCATCGTTTTTGCCGCACGGCATCGCCGACGTATGATCATCGTGGGCGCCATGTCGGCAGGAGTCATCTGGGGCAATAAGCTGGCTCCGCAGCTCGCCGATCGATACCTCGCACGCACCGGTTACGACAGCCAGATGCGCGCCGAGGACGACGATCCCAACCGTCCCGACAATCTCTGGGAGCCGGTGGCCGGCGACCATGGTGCACACGGCGACTTCGGCAGGCAATCCCGGTCCGGCACGGCGGAGCTCTGGGTCACGAAGAACCGAAACTGGCTCCTGGCGGGGACCGCCTTCCTCGGGGCCGTGCTTTCCGTATTGTTCAACGACCGCTCCTGAGTGATGGATCGAGACGCTATTCCCCCCGGATGGGATTACAACCCCGCCGCGTGGTCCGAACGCCTCCCCATCGTTGGTCTTGCGCTCGTCGGCCTCGGCATCGCGTCCTACCTCGGACTCTACCAGATCGACGTTGTCGATTCCGTCTGGGAGCCGTTTTTCGGCGACGGGAGCGTCACGATCCTCGAATCCCGAATTTCCTACGTCCTGCCCATTCCGGATGCATGGCTCGGCGCGTTCGGCTATTTCATAGACGCCGTTACCGGGGTGATCGGACGAACGAGCCGCTGGAAGAAGATGCCCTGGATCGTCGTCGTCTTCGGCCTGGCCGTGGGGCCGCTCGGCTTCGTAAGCGTGATGCTGGTCGTCTTTCAGCCCGTCCTCTTCGATGCCTTCTGCACGCTCTGCCTCGCTTCGGCCGTTGTGTCGGTCGCCATGATCGGTCCCGCGATGGATGAGATGCTCGCCAGCCTCCAGTACCTGAAGCGCGTCAGGCTGTCGGGCGAGTCGGTGTGGCGCGCCTTCTGGGGATTGGAGCTGGATCAGCCGGTCCACTGAGCGCAGGAGCCAACCACGTGCTCGCCGCCCGAATGCATAGGCCGATGAACTCGAACGAGTGCCTGCGCCGATGAACTCGACCGAATCCATGCGCCGATGAACCCTGAACGAGTGAATACGCCAGTGTACCGGAACGAGTGCATACGCTCATAAACTCCGAACGAATCGAGCTACGATCATGGTCGCGCAGATAATCAACGCGCTGCTCGGCGTCTTCTTGATGGCGGCCCCCGGCCTTCTCGGCCTCGGCCCCACGGCATCCGACAATTTCCAGATTTTCGGCCCGGTCATTACGACCTTCGCCGTCGTCTCCTGGTGGGAGGCGACGCGGACGGTGCGCCTATGGAACGTGCCCATCGGCGCATGGCTCGTCATTTCGCCGATCTTCCTCGATTACGGACGCGGCTCGGCGGTAGCCGTAGCAATTATCGTCGGGGCAGCCGTGATCGGGCTCGCCTTCGTGAAGGGCAAGGT
>CAZQAS010000084.1:0-1252 GCA_964591285.1 uncultured Rhodothermales bacterium | reverse complement strand
TCCTGAGCGAATTCGACGCACGCATTCACGAAAGACTTGAAGAGCGGGTGGGGATGCCCGACCATCGTCTTGTACTCGGGATGAAACTGCACGCCGACGAACCAGCGATGCCCACGCAGCTCGATGATTTCCACGAGATCCCGGCCCGGATTAATCCCCGTAAACTGCATCCCGTTCTCGAGCAGCTTGTACCGAAGCACGTTATTCACCTCATAGCGGTGTCGGTGCCGCTCGGAAATCTCCTCGATCCCGTAGATCTCACGCACGCGTGAACCGTCCTGAAGCGCACAATCGTAGGCGCCGAGACGCATCGTGCCGCCCTTGTCGGTAATCCGCTTTTGCTCCTCCATGATGTCGATGACCGGATGCGCCGTTTCGGCATCGAATTCCGTCGAGTGGGCATCCTTCCATCCGCAAACATTCCGTGCAAACTCGACGATCGCGCACTGCATCCCCAGGCAGATGCCGAAAAACGGCAGATCGTTCTCACGGGCATAACGCACCGCCTCCAATTTGCCGTCGATGCCCCGATCGCCGAAACCCGGCGCGACGAGAATGCCCGCCACGTCCTCAAACAACTCGTCGGCGTTCTCCTCATCGATCTCGTCGGAGAGGACGTACTTGAGATTCACCTGCACGCCATTGGCGGCGCCGGCCAAGATGAAGCTCTCGGTAATCGACTTGTAGGCATCCTGATGCTCGACGTACTTGCCGACGAGCGCCACGCGCACGTTTCCTTCCGGATTCTTGAGCTTCTTCAGGAAATCGATCCACTCCTCGAGCTGCGGCTCGGCGGCCACACCGTCCGCATCCTCCTCGAAAGGCACATTGAGCCGCTCCAAAACAATGTCGTCCATCCCTTGCTCCTTGAGCAGCAGCGGCACCTCATAAATAGACTCCGCGTCGAGCGAGGCGATGACGGCTCGCGGTTCGACGTTGCAAAACAGGGCGATCTTCTTGCGCAGATCGGGTTCGAGCGGCCGCTCCGACCGGCAGACAAGAAGATCCGGCTGTAGCCCGTAGGAAAGCAGCGTCTTGACCGAGTGCTGCGTCGGCTTCGTCTTCAGCTCACCGGCCGCCTCGAGGTACGGAACCAGCGTCAGGTGTACGTCCAGCGTATTGCGCACGCCCACCTCGTAGCGGAGCTGTCGGATGGCCTCCAGATACGGCTGGCTTTCGATGTCGCCCACCGTGCCTCCGATCTCGGTGATCACGACGTCGTAGCGCCCCGTCTCGCCGAGCTTGAGCATCC
>CAZQAS010000083.1:4519-15622 GCA_964591285.1 uncultured Rhodothermales bacterium | reverse complement strand
TCCTGCGGTTCAGAAGTGCTCAGCTCGCGCGTAAACAGTTCGAACTCCTTGTCGGACTCAAAAATAAACTGCTCCGTGTACACCGAGCCGATGGTTATGTCCAGCGTGTCCCGCTCGTAGCCGCGGTTATTCCCTGCAAGCCAGACTTCAAAGACGTACTGCTCGTCCGGAACCAGTTCATACGTATGTTTCGTCTCGATCGTGCCGGCATCCCAGCAGGTCCCGTCCATATCAATGTAGATCCCATTGCCGGGCTGAACGTCGAAATGTCCGTTCCCATGCAGATCCACACAGCCCTCGAGGACATTGAAATTCTCGAAGTCGGTCCAGTTATTCTTTCCCTCCCCGCCGTTTTCGTCGTCGAAGTGACTGACGAAAAGAACGGTTTCCGGATCGGCTTCAGGCAACTCTGGTCCTACAACGCTCTCGCTGCATGCGGCTAGCCCGATGAACGGGAGTAAGAGTACCGCTACAACGCAGGGCCACTGAATTCTTTCAGACATCGTAACTGCTGTTCTCTGTACAACTTTTCCTGTCTGGCGCGGATACAGACCCGAGGCCGCGGCTTTTGCCAATACACCGGGCGTAAGTAGCTTGGGTCTCCTTGTTCAATCTGTATCGGTGATGCCGTCCATCGCTTAAGACGCATCGCACGAAACTTCTCCC
Source organism: uncultured Rhodothermales bacterium (assembly GCA_964591285.1). Classification (GTDB taxonomy): domain Bacteria; phylum Bacteroidota; class Rhodothermia; order Rhodothermales; family VXPQ01; genus CAZQAS01. Next base: position 14,956 of record CAZQAS010000083.1, on the reverse strand, counting down.
TTGTTCGTGTTCCTCGCTGTTACGAAGCTGTTTTTATCTACTTCATCTGAGCACTGATCGGCGAAGAGCGGGCGGCGATCGCCTTGAGCAGCCGGGACTGGCTTATCTGCGCCCATCCCAAAAAGCTGTAAAACTGGCCGACACGAAGAGGTGGGACCGATCATCGGTGCGTCAACCTAGTTGCACTACGTGTCGACCGCGACAGGTTGCACGACGTCACGTACGCACCGGATGCGAACAGAGGAGGCGATGAAAATGTCGACAGCCCTGCTAAAAGAGACCTTTCAGGAGTTCAGCGAAGATGACTGTCCGCGAATGGCGGCGGCGCTATCCTACTACACGGTCTTTGCGCTGCCTCCGATGATGGTGATCGTTCTGATGGTCGCTGGTCTGTTCGTGAGCCCGGATCGCGTCATGAGTCTCCTGGAGGGGCAGCTGAGCGGGCAGGGGGCCGAGCAAATTAGTACCATGGTGGAGTCGGCAAGCCAGCAGGTCGCCGGCGGCTTCTCGGCCGCACTCATCCTCAGCATTCTGGGACTCATCTTCAGCGCTACGGGCGCCTTCGCACAGTTTCAAAAGGCTCTGAATGCGGCGTGGGAGGTTGGTCCAGATCCAGAGGAGAGCGGGACGAGTAAGGTGCTGCATGTCGCATTGAAGCGGCTGCTTTCCCTCGGGATGATCATCGTCGTTGCGTTTCTGCTGGTCGTCGCACTCGTCGTGAGCGGGATGATCTCCACGTTTGCGGAGTCGATCGCTCAGTACCTCGGCACGTTCGGCCTGACGGCTACCGCTTCACAAATTCTGGTCTGGGCCGCAGACGTGCTAGTCTCGCTCCTGATCCTATGGTTGCTCTTTGCGGCCCTTTTCAAAGTGCTGCCGGATGCAAAAATTCGGTGGACGGACGTCCGGCTTGGCGCCTTCGTCACGGCGGTGCTTTTCGTGATCGGCAAGGTTCTGATTGGCTGGTTCATCGGGCAAAGCGACCCGGGCAGCGCCTTCGGTGCAGCGGGTGCCCTCGCCGTGATCCTCGTCTTCGTCTATTATGCCTCGATGATCATACTACTCGGTGCCGAGTTCACACAGGTGTGGGCGCGCCGTCAAGGCCATCGCGTTCGACCAGCGAAGCACGCGGTGAAGGTGGTACAGCGCAAGGAATACGATCGGCGCTCAAATGAAGGAATGAGGGTTCCGCCGAATACGACTAGAGACAGACCTCCCGTGCGAGAGTAACCAAGCTAGCCGGACTCCGACGCGTCGCCAGAGCTCGCGCTCTATGTATCGAGCTCTCGAGCCAGGCCCATGAATTCCCAGTTCGTCGGACCAACACCCTGCTGGCATCTGTGCTCGATCACCTTCTCTGCACCGCTGATCCATTGTTGAAGGACGGAACGCGTGTCGGTGTTCGGCTTCGACAGGACTGCGGCTAAAAGTCGAAGTGCCCAGAGCATCTGGAAATGCTCAACCGTCGGTGCCAGACGACCGCCGCGCAGATCCGCATCAAGACTCCGCGCATACCGAGTCGCCTCGCGACGAAGTTCGGCGGCCGGCATGTCCGCCGCCGTTTCGCCGTCGCCGCCGCTCATCAGGAGCGAAAGTTGCCGGAACCGGTCCACACAGCTCTGTGCGTCCACGGGCTCGCCATTCGTTGGCAGTAGGTCAATCTCTTGTGGAAGAAGAGCCGTTCTTACGCGCGAGAATAGGTGAGATCGGTCGGCTACGGACGCCTTGAGTCCTGTCCACAGACTCGTAGATAGCTGGGAAGCAGGAGCGAGGAGCGAATCTACGGCCCTACGTGTGGAAGAGGCGGACGATGGGACTCTAACGGCTTCACCATTAGTGGACAGAAGTCCATTAGCGGACGCTGCTCTTGCCTCTGCTAGTCGTCGCGACACGGCAACACGCACCTGTTTAGATAGGGATTGCACAGGTTCCGATACGGACTGCACAGAGCCGAACAGCGCCGATATCCTGCGGGAGAGTTTCCGAAGACTAGGCAGAACGAAATGTCGGGGATCGGAAAGAACCTGCGCCGAGCGAGCGAGAATGCGCTGGGAGGAATGGATGATTGTGGCCCGTCCGATCGATACGAGAAAGATGAGCAAACAGAAGAGACCAAGACCAACGAGTACCACCGCGTATCGGTAGAGTGGGAGTTCGCGCCAGTAGCCGACGTGCTTCTCGACCTGTATGCCGGCAGCTGAGAGGAATGCGCCTGGCCCTGCAGCCTGACGGGTACCTTCGAGTCGAAGTACCACTCGACGGGAACCCATCGATTCGTAGGCAACCGATGCGGCGGTTCGCCGAGTCACCATTGAAAAAAGTCCCGCCTCAAATCGGAGCAGTCGACTCGCTTCTGCTCCCGGCGGCAAAACGACGTCGACCTCAGCGACCGAGCCCCCAGAGAATACGTTCGAGCGTGCATAGAGGCGCGCAGGCCGACTTCCGAGATTGACGAATCTCACGGCTTTGTAGTGAGGCGTTCCATACTGAATATTCCCGACGTTAAGTACGTAGAGGGAATCGGCAATCCGGTCGCCATTTTCGAAAACGCTCAGCACGCCACGTACGAGATGTGGGAAGACAGGCTTCTCCTCGGTTGGATATCCCTGTGCTGCATAGGTGCGCTTCAGCTCGCGATGAACTCGCCGTCCGTAAACGCTCCCGGAGCCGACATCCAGATTGCTACCGGCTCGAAGCTCTCTCACAAGAGCGTGCCAGAGTGCAAAGTCCGAGGAGCCCGGTGCCTTTTGCGATAGCTGAGGCGCCCTTCGCGCCAGCTCGCCCAGACTGCCGGCACCGATGGTTTCCAGAAATAACTGAAGAGACGTAGCGTTTGGAAGCGAGTTTATCGGCAGGCGAAGAAAGAGCGGCGCTATCTGCCCATGATCGAGTTGAGGTGCTACGCCTGGTTCCTCTAGACTGTCGGCGGCGGGGGTTTCGGAGCGATAGGCATTCAGTACAAGACACCTTTCACTCTGACATTCGAACTCCATCCACTCGACGATGGTGTCCTGCGCAGTAGCGTTCAGAGGGGCGGCAATCCAGCCAAGAAGTACAAAAAGCAGGAAGCCGAACGAACGCATCGTACGCACAGACCCGACGTCCCTCACAGCCCCGGCCGCCCGCATTGTCCGTCCCGCCGGTTCGATTATCGTCCGAAAGCGATCGGTATTCTCCCGAAGAGGCGACTCAGTCCCGCCCTGCCTCTCCTCAGCAGCAGCCGCAAGATGGAAGCGCTGTCCCGCAAGCATGTCCCGATCGGTTCGTTAGCGACAACGGAGGAGGTGCGTTTCTTGGTCGACGCCGGAATCAGCTTGCACGAATGTAACTTTCTGGAGCGACGTCGAATGCGCCTCCAGGCTAAACGTACATGTTTGGGGTAGAGTCTACATATGGTTATGGCGTATGAGACACCGGTCATTTGGCGCAAAACAGTACCCGGCCGACTCCCCGAAGCTATGGTAGAGACGAGACTTTCGGCTTAGACTACCCATGCTATAGCCGGCGTAGCCACCTCAATGAGGAATGGCTCAGCTGTGCCGGATGACGCCCCACATGAGCTTCGACCGCAGCGTCTGAAAATAATGCTGCTCCGGCAGCTTGACGAGCTTCACGACGTGCTCGGCCCTTGAAAATCGAAACGTGATCGGCTTTTCACCGTGCTCGAAAGGTCGGCTCTGGCCATCCCACGCCAATACGTACGGCTGCTCGTTGCGGATGACCTGCGCCTCGATGACCGCGCTCGCCGGAAACACGATCGGACGTACCGTCAGGCTGTGCGGAGCGAGCGGCGTCAAGATGAACACGTCGCTCCCCGGCGCCACGATCGGACCTCCGACCGAGAGGGAATAGGCCGTCGAACCGGTCGGCGTCGAGACGATCAGCCCATCGGCCCAGTAATCATTCAGATGGACCCCGTCGACCGTCACGCGGATGGAAATGAGTCCCGCCGATCCGCTTCGCTCGATTACGAATTCGTTCAGCGCCCAACACGATGCATCGGCCCCCATCACTTCGGCGTGAAGCAACATGCGGTCCTCTACGCGGTACTCACCGTTCTCGAGCGATGAGATGGTTGATTTGACCTGCCCGACCTCAATGTCGGAAAGAAACCCGAGCCGCCCGATGTTGATACCGAGTATGGGCGTCTCTGACGCGCCTACCGCGTGTGCGCTCATGAGCATGGTGCCGTCCCCGCCGAAAGAAAGAATGATGTCCGAATCCCGAGCGAGGGTGTCCGAGGCGGTGCGGCGGCAGATGTCTTCCTCCAGCAGGCGACGCGCCAACAGTCCGTCGGCGACGTCACGATCCAATAAGAAGGTGATCCCGCGTTCGCCAAGCCAGCGCGCAAGATCGGCAGTGGGATCCCACAGCTTGTCCTTCTTCGTATTCCCCGTAATTCCGTAAATCATAGTCGACCGTGCGCAGGCTGTGGCGAAACTAGAGCGAGGTGCCGCTAATTGCAAGATGAGGTGCGCGAGCCGCACTCAACAGCGAGCACCGGCCACAATGGCTTGTAACACGCCCGCAGTGCGCTTTACTTATCGTATCGGGGCCGGTCAAGGCGATCGCCGGCCAGACATCCGCCGTTCTCTCCAGACCGCTGTTCATCGCCAGTAGTACGACGCAATTCATGAGCAAACACGTCGTCATCATCGGGAACGGAATCTCCGGCGTCACGGCCGCCCGGTTCATCCGGAAGATGTCCGACTGCGAGATCACGATGATCTCCGACGAGACCGACTACTTCTACTCCCGCACGGCCCTCATGTACGTCTACATGGGGCACATGCGGTTCAAAGACACGAAGCCGTACGAGGACTGGTTCTGGCGGAAGAACCGCATCGAGACGATACGCGACTACGTCGAGGAGATCGACACGGACGCGCGGCGGCTGGGTCTTCGAAGCGGGAGCGATCTCAGCTACGACGTACTGATCGTTGCGACGGGCTCCGTATCCAACAAATTCGGATGGCCGGGTCAGGATCTCGACGGCGTGCAGGGGCTCTATGGAATGCCGGACCTGGAGACCATGGAAGAATCCACTAACGGCATCGAGCGGGCGGTCGTCGTCGGTGGGGGGCTGATCGGCATCGAGATGGCCGAGATGCTCCACTCACGCCACATCGACGTGAGCTTTCTCGTCCGCGAGGAGGGCTATATGGACTACGTCATGCCGCCGGAAGAATCCGCCATGATTCGCGATGAGATCCTCCGCCACGGTATCGACCTCCGGCTGGGCACCGAGCTCCGCGAAGTGGTCGGCGAGAAGACGGGGCACGCGCGTGCCGTCGTCACGGGCGACGGCGACGAAATTCCATGCCGATTCGTTGGCCTTTGCACGGGCGTTCGTCCAAATCTCGCAGCCGTGGAGGGATCGCCCATCGAGACGAATCGCGGTGTGCTTGTCAACCGGTTCTTCGAAACGAACGTGCCGGACGTGTACGCGGTTGGCGACTGCGCGGAATTTCGGGAGGATGGCGTCGGCAGCGCCCCCATCGAGCAGTTGTGGTACACCGGCCGGAGGCATGGTAAGACCGTAGCCTACACGATCTGCGGCAAGCGGACGGCCTACGATCCGGGTCCCTTTTTCAACTCGGCGAAGTTCTTCACGATCGAGTGGCAGACCTATGGCCGGATCGACGCCGCGCGGCCCGACGGCGTTGAGACGGTCACCTGGCGCGACGAGCGCCGGCCGCGCCTCGTCCGGATCGACTACGACCGCGAGCGCGTCCTCGGCTTCAACCTGATGGGGGTCCGGTTCCGGCACCCGGTCTGCGAGCGATGGCTCCGGGAGGGGCGGTCGATCGACTACGTGCTGGATCATTTGCGCGAGGCCCATTTCGACGAGGAGCTGTCGCGGTCCGGCCTCCGCAAGAGTCAGTTTCAACCGGTAGCGATCTAACGACATGGCCCAGTCCGACGTAAGCTTTCAGCTGACGAGTCCGACGTCCCAGTTCGACGCCTGGGAGCGCCTCGGCCTGCTGCTCGCCGGCCTTGGGGCGCTGGCCTTTCTGATCGCGCTGCTCGGCGCCGGCTCGCTCCATCCGACGGGATTCCTCATCGCGGGTATCGGTGGCCTCACGATCGGCGGCATCCTCTACTTCAAGCGCTTCTTGCGCCGTCCCGCGGGCGTCAACAACGACGGGACCTGGTTCTCGTCGACTACGGCGTGGGGGGGCGTCGGGTGGATGCTCGGCGTTGTGCTGACCGGCTTCTACGTCGTGCTCTACTGGTATCCGGCGCTCCTCGAGCCGCTGATCCGCGTCTTCGATCCTCTGAGCCGGCTCCTCAGCGGGGCCGAGGCCACCCAGTGGTTCGCCTACGGCACCTTTTACACGCTGGCCATCCTCGTGATGGGCATACGCGCGCTGTTCAAGTACCGCCACAGCCGCTATCACGTCATCCGCACCTTCTCGGTGATGTTCTTCCAGCTCGGCTTCGCCTTTCTGATCCCCTACATCATGGTGCGGCTCAACCAGCCCGAATTCTATTTCAGCTACTTCTGGCCGCTGCAGTACGACTACCTGTGGCCGAGCACGGTCGGATCGTTGACCGATGCGTCCAACCTCGGCATTTTCCTGGTGCTCTGGGGCGCGATCTTGACGTTCGTCGCGACGCCCATCCTCACCTACTTCTATGGGAAACGGTGGTACTGCTCGTGGGTGTGCGGATGCGGCGGCCTGGCAGAGACGGCGGGCGATCCGTTCCGGCATCTAAACGACGACTCGCTGCGGGCGTGGAAGATCGAGCGCTGGATGATCTACCCGATCCTCGTCATCATCGTCGTCGGCACGATCGTGCTCTGGATCAATTCGGCGACGGCCGGCGCCGTGCTCGGATCGGTGTCCGGCCCCTTCGCGCGGTGGTACGGCTTTTTCATCGGATCCATCTTTGCCGGCGTGATCGGCGTGGGCTTCTACCCGCTGATGGGCGCGCGCGTATGGTGCCGGTTCGGCTGTCCGATGGCGGCGATTCTCGGACTGCAGCAGCGCTTCTTTTCGCGCTTTCGAATCACCACGAACGGCGGGCAGTGCATCTCTTGCGGCAACTGCTCGACGTACTGCGAGATGGGGATCGACGTGCGCTGGTACGCGCAGCGGGGCCAGAACGTCATTCGCTCGGCCTGTGTGGGCTGTGGGATGTGCGCGACCGTCTGCCCGCGAGGCGTGCTGCGCCTGGAGAACGGCCCGCGCGAGGGGCGCTACAACGGGCCGGTACTCATCGAGCGGGATGACGTCTCGGTCTTGACGGACGACTCGTGGCAGCAGACGAACGATCTGCCCGCCTAGATCTCGCGCCCCCGTTCGTAGAGACGCTGATAGACGGCCATGTGCTGTCGGGCGATGTGGCGGGCGGCATACTCCTCCTCGATGAACCGTCGAGCCTGGCGGCCCATCGTGCGTCTGCGATCGGCATCGAATAGAAGGTCGGAGAGGGCGGCTTCGAGTGCGGGACTGTCGTCCGGTGGTAGGAGCAGTCCTGTAGAGCCGTCACGCACGAGGCCCCGGCACCCGTGAGTATCGAATGCCACGATCGGCCGACCTGTCGCCGCGGCGGTGAGGAGGACGCCCCGAACGTCGTAGGCGCGGCACGACCGTGCGACGACGAGGTGGACGTTCCGCATCGAAGCCTCCACGTCACTTCGCGGCCACCACTCTACGACGCCTTCCTCCTGCCACTGCTCGAGTCGGCGCCTCGTATCGTTGTTGAGATCCGTGTACGGGACGACGACGGCGAACCGGGGATGGACCGAAGCCCGAGATTCCATCTTGCGAATACGCTGCGCTGCCTCCGCGAATGCGTCGAGCTCGGAGGGACGTTCGAAGTGGCCGACGAGCGCGGCGACAGGCTCGCCGGCCGGTTCGTCGGCAAAGGCAATCTGCTCTGGATCGACGACGTCGCCGCCGATCACGTGAATGAAGTCGGGTCGCACGCAGCCCTTCGAAATCAGCAGCTGCCGATCCTCGTGGCTCTGGACAGTTACTTCCGCATCGCGCATCGCCCGGCGCAGGATGGTCCGCGCGCCGGCGCGAAGCCAGTACGGTCGAGGCGTCCCGAGCCCGATGCCCGGCACGGAATGGACGACCCAGGGCATGCCGGCCCGGTGAGCGGCGATGCCCCCGTGCACGGCGGCATCGAGTCCGAAATGATGGACGATGTCGGGATTCTCGTCGCGGTAGATCTGGGCGAGCCGGTAGCCGCTTAGAACGTCGGAGAAGGGCGAGGGACCACCAGAGGCGCCGTCGAAGGGCACATACGAGAAGCCCGACGTTTCGAGCTGGTTGGATTCAGGTCCGGCCGGGCCGATGAACTGCACGTCGTATCCGGCCTCGGCGAGGTGCTTTGCGACCGGAAGCCGGAAGCGCATCAGGTCTTCAGTTGACGTTGAAAAAAATGCGATGCGCAAGGGTATTGTGAGAAACGGTGGAGGAAGCCATATGAAGGTAAGGATGGCGGCCGTTCCACGCGCGCAGAGGTTATAAAATCGCGTGCGATGTGTCTTATGTATGAGGTGCACCTTACGGATCGAAGATGCTATCGCACGTTTGGAGCTCGGCTACGCACGGAATCGACGCGCGGCCGATCGAGATTGAAACGAGTATCGCTGCAGCCGGCCTGCCGAGCTATGCTGTCGTGGGACTGCCGGATGGGGCCGTGCGGGAGAGCCGTGACCGTATCTATGCGGCCTTCCAGAATACCGGACTGCCGCTACCGTACGGCAAGATAACGATCAATCTGGCGCCGGCCGGTTTGCGTAAGGAAGGTGCTGCATTCGACCTGCCCATCGCACTTGGATTGCTCGCGGCCTACGATGAACGAACCGACGGAGAGGCGCTCAAACGGGTCTGCGTCGTTGGCGAGCTGGCGCTCAACGGAGACGTACGTCCGGTACGCGGGGTGCTCCCGATGACCATCCAGGCACGTCGAGAAGGGATGCGCGCCGTCATCGTACCGCCGGAAAATGCATCAGAAGCGGCCGTTGTCGACGAGATCGACGTCCTCCCGCTGCCGAACATACGAATCGGCTTTCGCTACCTTCGCAATCAACAGGACAGGCCGGCGGCGTTTCAGCGAACCGGCGGCACGCCGGACGTCGATGTCATGCGACACGACCTCGACTTCTCCGACGTCCGAGGCCAGGAGAACGTGAAGCGCGCCTTGGAAATTGCGGCCGCCGGCGGGCACAACGTCCTGATGGTTGGCCCGCCCGGCGCCGGCAAGACCATGCTCGCGCGCCGGCTACCGACCATCCTTCCACCCCTGAGTCGCTCCGAGGCGCTGGAAACGACGAAGATTCACTCGGTGGGCGGATACCTGAACGGCGCCGGACTGGTCGTGGCGCGTCCGTTCCGCGCGCCGCATCATACCATATCCGACGCCGGCATGTGCGGAGGTGGGAGCAGCCCCATGCCCGGCGAAATTTCACTCGCGCACAACGGCGTGCTCTTTCTTGACGAGCTGCCCGAATTTAGGCGGCACGTGCTGGAAGTCCTTCGCCAGCCCATCGAGGAGGGCAGAATAACGATCAGCCGGGCCCGGTTCAGCGTCGACTATCCCGCGCGGTTTATGCTCGTTGCCAGCATGAATCCGTGCAAGTGTGGATTTCTCGGATCGGCGCAGCAGGAGTGCGTTTGCTCGGCCGGAGAGGTCAGCCGGTATCGATCACGCATCAGCGGTCCGCTAATGGATCGCATCGACCTTCACGTGGAAGTCTCCGCCGTGCCGTTTGATGAGCTCTCCGCGCGGAGCGACGCCGCGACCTCGCGGGTCATTCGTGAGCGCGTCATGAGGGCCCGCGCAGTACAGGGTGCGCGGTTCGGTGGGCACGATTTCGTCCATTGCAACGCACAGATGTCGATGCGCCTGGTACGCCGTTATTGCAAGATGGGCTCCGACAGTCGCACGATCATCCGAATGGCCATGCAACGCCTCGGCCTCAGCGCGCGAGCGTATGGACGCGTGCTGAAAGTCGCGCGGACGATCGCGGACCTGGCGGGATCGGATGCGCTTCGGCCGGAGCACATCTCCGAGGCCATTCAGTATCGGTCGCTGGACCGGCGCGGGGTGTGACGACCGGCTCACTCGTTCACTCGTGCCGGCACGATGTGGCCGGTGGGTAACCGTACCTTGTCCCGTTCCGGTCCAAGTCGTTTATTGATCTTGTTCGACGCGACACTGGGTGCTGGGGACTCGAGACGACCGACGTCGCTGTGCGAGCACACACGGACAGCCGCTCCGCCCGGGCCATCTCACCTAACTCGTCACCCAACGCAATGGCTGCAATCCTTCATCCACTCGTTCGAAAGCTCGTCGCTTTCGTCGTCGCCCTCCTGGTGCTGCAGTCCGCGCACGCTCAGATTCGATACGACGTCTCCGCAGGGCCTAACTTCACGTCCATGTCGACGGACCTTGAGGATGTTCAGAACCTTGAAG
>CAZQAS010000083.1:0-4419 GCA_964591285.1 uncultured Rhodothermales bacterium | reverse complement strand
CCGTCGATCGCGAACTCCTGAAGAGACACTGGTGGAAGGCTGCCGGTGTCGCCCTATTGCTCGTCGTTTCGGCCGCGGCACTCGTGCGGGGAGGGGATGATCCATCCATCGACCTGCTGGTACGTCCCCAGCACGGGCCTTTTCAGGTTTCTGTCACGGCGACCGGCGAGTTGGAGGCGAAGAATTCCGTCAAGATCTACGGCCCGGCATCGGCAAGACAGGCGCGAATTTACCAGATCAAGATCCAGCGGCTCGTGCCCGAAGGAACGGTCGTGCTGAAGGGTGATTTCGTGGCCGAGCTTGATCGCTCCGAGCTCGCCAGCCGGCTCTCCGATGCGACCATCGAGCTGGAGAAGGCCACGTCACAGTACGAGCAGACCCGTCTGGATACTCTTCTTACGCTCAGCAAGGCGCGTGACGAGCAGGTGAACCTCCGGTTCGCGATGGAAGAGGCCGAGCTCCGATGGGAGGGAGCAGCCTACGAGGCGCCCTCGGTGCGGCGCCAGGCGGAAATCGACTATGAGAAGGCGAAGCGCGCCTACGAGCAAGCCATCGAAAATTACAAGACGCAGGTCGCTCAGTCGCGCGCGCAGATGCGCGAGGTGGTCGCCTCGCTCAACAAGGCCCGCAAAGACGTCGACGATCTGAACGAACTCTCGCGGCAGTTTACCATCGCGGCTCCGGAGAACGGGATGGTCATCTACAAGCGTGAGTGGAACGGTCAGAAGCTCACCGAAGGCGGGACCCTCCAGGCGTGGGATCCCGTCGTCGCCGAGCTGCCAGATCTGAGTCTCATGGAGTCGGTCACCTACGTCAATGAGGTGGACATCCAGCGAATCCGGGAGGGGCAGAAGGTAGAGATCGGACTCGACGCGAGCCCTGAAAAGAGTCTGTCCGGGACGGTGGAGGAGATCGCCAACATCGGTGAGCAGCGGCCGAACTCCGATGCCAAAGTCTTTCAGGTGCGCATCCTCGTACATGAGTCCGATACGACGCTGCGTCCCGCAATGACCACGAGCAACAGGATTGTCGTCTCGGAGCTCGACGAGGCCACCTACATCCCACTTGAAGTCGTACATGCGGCCGATTCGCTGAACTACGTGTTCGTCCGACGAGGAACCGACATTGCACGCCAGGAGGTGCAGCTCGGCGCGTTCAACGAGAACGAGACGGTGGTCGTAGCCGGTCTGGGCTCTGAGGATCATGTATACCTGTCGCTCCCTGCGGACACGGCAGGCATTGCGCTCAGTAGATTGGACGATGCCGCCCTGGCTTCTAAATGATGCGGTATGCTCGAGCGGATTGCCTACACCTTCTCGATCGCCTCTGAAGCGATTCTGCACAACAAGCTTCGGGCACTGCTGACATCGCTTGGCATCATCTTCGGAGTGGCATCCGTCATCGCGATGCTTGCGATCGGGCGGGGTGCCGAGGAGGAGATCCTCGAGCAGATCAAGCTTCTTGGCGTTAACAACGTTATCGTGACGCCGATCATCGAGCAGGAAGAGGGTCACGTCGAGGAGGACGAGGGCTCGCAGAGAGGGGAGAAGAAGCCGTACTCGCCCGGTCTGACGCTCGCCGATGCGGAGAGTATCGAGAAGGTCGTTCCGGGTGTTGCTGCCGTGAGCGCGGAAGTGGTCACCGAAACTGTGGCGATCCGTGCCGGACTCCGCCGCAGCATCCGGCTCGTCGGGATCGGGGCTTCCTACTTTGAAGACTCCGGATTCGAGCTGCTCTCCGGAAGCTACTTCACGCCGACACACCTTACCGAGGCGGCCCGCGTGTGCATCATCGGGTCGGCCGTGAAGACGCGATTCTTCCCGAAGGAAAATCCGCTGGGAAAGCAAATCAAGGTGGGTCGTCTCTGGCTAACGGTCATCGGCGTGCTTGATGCACGCCACATCACGACGCAGCAGCTCGAACACCTCGGTATCCGCGACTACAACCTGGACGTCTACACACCCATCCGCACGCACTTGGTCCGCTTCGAAGACCGCGCGAAACTGACCGAGCGGGACATCCGACAGGCCGATCAGGACCGGCAGCGAGGCGTGGCGACGAGGAGCAATCACCATCAGCTCGATCGCCTAGTGGTCCGGACGGCGAGCTCGGCCATGGTCAACCCGGTCGCCGACGTCGTCAGCCGAATGCTGGCAAGGCGGCATAACGAGGTGGTCGATTATCAGGTCACGGTGCCGGAGGTGCTTTTGGAGCAGGAGCGCCGGACGCAGACCATCTTCAACATCGTCCTGGCGGCGATTGCCTCGATCTCGCTCATCGTCGGAGGTATCGGCATTATGAACATCATGCTCGCCTCGGTGATGGAGCGGACGCGCGAGATCGGCATCCGCCGGTCGGTTGGTGCGACGAGGCGCGACGTCGTGACGCAATTTCTTATCGAGGCCACCACGATCAGCTTCTCGGGCGGGGTGCTCGGGATTTTGCTCGGCTTTCTCATCAGCGCCGTCATCCAACAATCCACCGGGATTCTAACCATCGTCACGCTGCCGGCCGTGCTGCTATCCTTCGTCGTATCGGTCGGCGTCGGACTGGCGTTTGGTTTCCTGCCCGCAAGGCGAGCAGCACAGCACGATCCCGTCGTAGCCCTTCGTTATGAGTAGATCTCTCGTCCTGCTTTTCCTTCTCGTTTTCGCCCTTGACGGTCCCGAATCGGCGCTGGCGCAGGAGACGCGCGTGCTCACGCTCTCTCGCGCCGTCGACATGGCGCAGGCGAACAGTCCGGCGGCGCGGATATCGCGGCTCGACCTGCGGCAGGCGGAATGGCAGCACCGGTCGTTTCGAGCCGGCTTTCTGCCTGGCATCACACTGTCGGGAAACGCTCCGGGACTCGAACGGTCGATTGCCGACATCCTGCAGGACGATGGTTCGATACGCTACGTCTCACAGTCTCGAACCTTCTCGAGAGTTGGACTCTCGGTCGTGCAGCCCATCGCCCTCACCGGCGGCCAGATCTTCATGAGCTCCGGGCTGAGCAGAGTGGATCTGTTCGGAGCGCAGGACAGCAGGCAGTGGCAGTCCTCGCCTCTCGTGGTGGGATTCAGTCAGCCGCTATTCCAGCACAACGCGATGCGGTGGGACCGTGAGCTGGAGCCCATCCGACATCGGCGTTCGCAGAGGCGTTTCGTCGCTGATCTGGCCCACGTCGCCGTCGACGTAGCACGCCGGTTCTTCGACGTGGTCATCGCGCAGATGGACGTCGAACGCGCAGAGTTCAACGTTGCCGTCAACGACACCATCTACACGCTCTCGGAGGGCCGCTTTGACATTGGCAGTATCGCGGAAAACGACCTGCTCCAGAGCGAGCTGGCACTACTGAATGCACGGACCGATCTGTCTGAGCGCCGCATCGAGTACGATCGAGCGCTGCAGGATCTAAAAATTGCACTCGATTTGCCACCGGATGCCGACGTTGACGTCGTTGCACCGCTTTCGGCACCCGAGCTGAACATCGATCCGCAGGAGGCCGTCGAGCTGGCGCGGCGAAATCGCGCCGATTTTCTCGAGCTCGAGCTGCAGGTCCTCGAGTCGGAGCAGAATCTAGCGCGGACGCGCGCGCAGTCTTCCTGGAGCGCCGACCTGACGGCGAGTTACGGCTTGAACCAGAGTAGCGAGTATCTGGATGAGGTCTACCAGCGTCCGTTGAACCAGCAAAGGTTCTCTCTCGGCTTTACCGTACCGGTGTTTCACTGGGGTGAATCGAGGGCGAACGTAGAGTCGGCACTGGCCGAGCAGCGCCGCACGGAAGAGGCCGTCGCGCTGCGGAAAAAAGAGCTCGATCAGGAGGTATATTTCGAGACGCTGCGTCTAACGCAGCTCCGCCGCCAGCTCGACCTTGCCGCAAAGGCCGATACGATTGCCGCCCGCCGCTTCGAGGTGGCGCGAAACCGATATACGATCGGAAAGATCGACATCACGGAGCTTTTCATCGCGCAGCAGGCGAAGGACGAAGCCAATCAGGCGTACGTCCGCACGCTGCAGCAATTCTGGGTCTCCTACTTTCGGCTGCGTCGACTGACGCTGCACGACTTCGACGCGGGGACGCCGCTCGGACAATGAACCGAAGGAAGGACCAGCCTGGCAAAACCGCTGACTAGTACGCACTCAAGGTCTTCCTCGCTCGGTTGCCATCAGCACGCGTAGATTGAGGGCCTTGGCGAGGTTGGCCACCGTCGCGAACTGCGCAACCGTGGCATCCTGATCGGCCCGGAGCACCAGCGCCGTTCTCGTTCCGCGCGCTTCCTGAAGTGCTTCCAACAGCTGCTCGCGAGGCACCTGGTTCTGATCGACGTAAAACCTGCCGTCGCTCGTTATGGCCACGGACACGTACTGATCCTCCATCGGCGCGGAGGTCTCCGCTTGTGGCAGATTGACCTGGATCCCGAACTGCGGGATGAAGCT
>CAZQAS010000082.1:0-15727 GCA_964591285.1 uncultured Rhodothermales bacterium | reverse complement strand
GCATGGAGCTGCGCCTGCGCTACTGGCATCACTTCGAAGGCACGACCTACTGGGACGACGTGGCGGTCGCCAATATCGGCGGCAATATGCTGACGGGAACCGCTATCGAAGATGATCGCGAGTCGAACGAGATACCGACCGAGTTCTCGTTGCATCAGAACTTCCCCAATCCGTTCAATCCCTCGACGACCATCGCGTTCGACCTCTCCAGATTGGATCGGGTCACGCTGGAGGTCTACAACGTCCTCGGCAGGCGCGTTGCGACCCTCATCGATGGCCGAGAGATGACGGCGGGCAGGCACGAGGTCCGTTTCGAAGGGCAGAGCCTGTCCAGCGGCACGTATCTCTACATCCTCAGAACGGAGCGCCGCACGGAAACGCGCGCTATGGTTTTGATGAAGTAGAAGGAATGCGGCGGGAGGCCGCCCCACCACGGCCTCCCGCCGCGTTTAACCGTTCTCACGAAACACACCGGATTCATGCAGGAGGCCCTGACGTACGGAGCCGTTCTCCTCCTCGTGCTGCTCGGAGTCGCTGCGTCTCACACTGCTCAAGCACAGACCGGTAAAATCGCCGGTCAGGTGACGGAGGGTGATACGGGCGAGCCGCTCCCGGGAGTAAACGTCGTCATCGTCGGTACGACGCAGGGTACGACGACGAATGTCGACGGATACTATTCCATTCTGAATCTCAAGCCCGGCGCGTACGCCGTTCGTGCGTCTTTCATCGGGTACACGCCGGTGGTCGTGGAGAACGTCCGCGTGCGCATCGACCAGACGACGGAAATCGATTTCGAGCTCGAGACCGAAGTGCTGGAAGGTGAGGAGGTGGTCGTTACGGCCGAGCGCCCGCTCATTCAGCGCGATCTGACCGCGACGTCAACGTCCGTCTCGTCCGAGGAGCTGGCGGCACTGCCCGTGTTGACCTTCAATGACGTGATTAACCTGGAGGCCGGCGTCGTCGACGGCCACTTCCGAGGCGGCCGAGTCGGTGAGGTCGCCTACATGGTCGATGGCGTCCCTATCAACGACGTGTACGATCAGAGCTATGCCTATCAGGTAGAGAACAACGCGATACAGGAAGTCCAGATTATTAGCGGTACGTTCAATGCCGAATACGGCCAGGCTCAGTCGGGCGTCGTGAACATCGTCACCAAGGATGGCGGCCAAGACTTCCAGGCATCGGTGAGCGGTTTCGCCGGCGACTACCTGACCACGGCCACCGACCTGTTCGACCGAACTGGGCGCGTCTCGCCGAGCGATTTCTACGAGGTTCAGGGCACCTTTAGCGGTCCATTGGTCGGCGAGCGCCTCACGTTTTTCGCATCCGGTCGATACGTCCACGACGACGGATACCTCTACGGGCGTCGCGTCGTGCAGCCGGTGAGCACGGATGAAAACGAGGGAGAGGAGG
Source organism: uncultured Rhodothermales bacterium (assembly GCA_964591285.1). GTDB lineage: Bacteria > Bacteroidota > Rhodothermia > Rhodothermales > VXPQ01 > CAZQAS01. Next base: position 14,314 of record CAZQAS010000082.1, on the reverse strand, counting down.
TCATCGTCGATGGTCGCAGTGTGCTCGTGCCGGCACTCGGCGACAGCAGCTTCGCTCCTATGAACTGGAGCCGGCAGCAAACCGGTCAACTCAAGCTGACGGCGCGGCTCTTCGGTAGAAGCAGATTGTCGCTTAGCGGGCTGCTTCAGCGCGACGAAGGCCAGAACTACAATCACCTGTTCCGCTACAATCCGGACGGCATCCCAACGAATTACGGCGACTCATGGTCGATTGTCGGCACGTTCAGCCACGTCTTCGGCAACAGCACGTTCGCCGATCTGAAAGGCTCCTATTTCGTCAACGCCGTGGATTCGTACGTCTACGAGGATCCGCTGGATGAGCGGTATCCGGCCGACGACGCCCTGCGCCGCCTTGGAGGCAACTTCTCGTTCTTCCGCGGCGGGTCGCAGATGCAGTACTTTCAGCGCGAGACCCGGACCATTCTGGGACGCCTGGACGTCACCAGCCAAATCACGCGCCGGCACCAGTTCAAAGGAGGCGTTGAAGTCAAGCAGCACGAGCTCTATCTGAACGACTTCGAGATCAAGAACAACGCCGGTACCGGATTTGCGCCGAGCATCCCTCCATCGGGAACGCCCGACCACGTTCTTTATACGCGCCGCCCCGTGGAGGCAGCCGCGTACGTACAGGACAAAATGGAATTCGAGTACCTCGTGGTGAACGCCGGCATCCGCTTCGACTATTTCGATGCGCAGGGAGAGGTTCTCGGTGACTTCGGCCGGCCCACGACGTCGGAACGCCGAAATTCGAGGCCGAAGCGCCAGATATCACCGCGAATCGGCCTGGCCTACCCGCTCTCCGAGCAGGGCGTCGTCCACGTGTCCTACGGTCACTTCTTTCAGGTGCCGCCTTTCGAGTATCTCTACACGAACGCCGACTACATCTACGATCCCGAAGAAGGCCTCAGCCGCGCTTTCGGCTTCGCCGATCTCGAGCCTCAGCAGACGGTCGCGTACGAGATCGGACTACAGCAGGCCTTCAGTCGAACGATCGCCATGGACGTTACGGCGTACTACAAAGACATTCGCAATCTGCTCGGAACGAGAATCGAAGTCATCCAACCCGGCTTCGATGAGCCGTTCCCACTTTCCAGGTATGGGCGGTTCATAAATCGTGATTATGGACAAGTCAGAGGTGTGATCGTCGCCTTCGAGAAGCGTATGTCGGAAGGCTATGCGCTCAGCGTCGATTACACCTTCCAGGTGGCGCGCGGCAATGCGAGCGATCCGAGGTCCGTGCTGCTTGACGAGCAGAGCGGCGTGGAACCTGAGAAACAGCTCGTTCCCCTCGACTGGGACCGGCGACATCAATTCAATACGAGCCTGACAGTCGGCGATCCGGGGAACTGGCTGGCCACGATCACCGGACGCATCGGTTCGGGGCTCCCCTATACGCCCTCACAGGCGGACGAGCGGATCGGGCTCGAAAACTCGGCGCGCCGCCCCGGCAGGGTCACCTTCGATCTGTATGCCTCGAGAAACGCACGCCTCGCCGGTCTGGATATTTCGCTGTTTACGCGCGTCTTCAATGTCTTCGACACGCGCAACGAGATCCACGTCTACACCGACACCGGCCGCGCTTTTCCGAACCTCCGATTCTACACGGGCGAGCCGCAAGGTCTAAATTCGAAGGACGAGTTCTTGGAGCGGCCGGACTATTTCTCTCCTCCCCGTCAGGTCACTGTGGGCCTTTCGTTCGGCATTTAATCCTGTATGAAGAGTCTTCTCATCATCATACCGATCTTGCTCTGTTCGACGACCGCATTCGCACAACGCGATGCGGACCCGGCCCAGGGGAGCAATAAGTGGACGCAGTGGGGGGTGCTCGACGGAAATCGCGTTCGAACACTCTATGCGAACCATGGCGAAATCGCGCGATGGCCCGATCAGCCTTCCGGCGAGTGGCCGAAGGGCAGCGGCCATTCCTATGTGGATGGTGTTGCATTCGTCGTTTCGACGCGGACGACGGACGGGCAGGGGTCGACCATTTACCCGATGAGTACGAACTATCGCGAATTCATCGATCTCGATCCGGTTACGAAGATCCCCTGGGGGTGGGCGCCGCTACCTGGATATTCAAATCCCAAGCAGGATTCGCCGGCACGGAGCGACGACGAATCCACGTGGCCGGCGGAATGGCCGGACCGACCGATCGAGTGGGCGGGCCAGTGGAATGGATTTTTCGGACGGGGTGTGCGAAATGCCGACGTCGAGACCTACTTCGTCTTCGACGATGCTCCGGACCGAGAATGGACGCGAGAACCTCACCAGTTCTATCCATGCCCCGACGACACGTCTCGCGGCGGCCTCGGCCTCGAAGTAGCCGCGCGCGCGTTCCAATGGAATCACCCGCTCGCCCAAGACGTGATTTTCTGGCTCTACGAGATTACGAATGAGTGCGAGGTCGACTACGATGAAGTCTACTTCGGACAGTACATCGACTGGGGCGTCGGGGGCACGGACGATTCCGGCGACGACGAAGGAGCCTACAATACCAAGCTCGATCTTGCCTTCGCGTGGGACTTTGACGGCGTCGGATCTCCCGGCCAGTGGGGACCCGTCGGCACGGTCGGGTATGCGTTTCTCGAATCCCCCGGAATTTCTTCGGACAATCGGGACAACGATGAAGACGGCATCGCTGACGAGCGGCGAGATAGCGGTCCGGGAACGTTGATCGAAGGGCAGGAGGAAATCCGGACATTCGTCGAATCGAACTATAACCTCCAGAACTTCAACACCTTTTACCTGGGCCTTGAAGAGCGGCCGGCTTTTATTGCTGGTCGGTGGTGGACCGGCGACGAGGACATGGATTGGGTCGGATTTCGGGACGACAACGAAAATGGAGAGTGGGACGAAGAGGAGTTGTTGAACGACGACGTCGGCGAAGACGGACTGGCGCCTACGGACCCCAGTTATCCAGGCCGCGACGCCGGCGAAGGCGACGGTCGGCCGACGCCGGGTGAGCCGAACTTCGATGCCCTCGACAAGGACGAGTCCGACCAGATCGGCCTGACGGGCTTTGCCGTCTACGACGTGCATCGCTACGAACTGATCAACGACGAGGAGAACTTTCACGTCTTCTCCCGCGCGCTACCACCGCTCGAAGATATCAGGTTGGAGGGAGGTCGAAATCTAGGGATGTTCTTCGCGTCCGGACCCTTCCCGTTGGATGCAGGGCAAACGGAACGCTTTTCGATGGCGCTCCTCTTCGCGGGGAAAGACTTCGGCGATCCATCCGAAATCGAAAATTCGGCCCTCGCCCGCAAGAAGGAAACCGTCCAGCAGATCTACAATGCCGATTATCGATTTGCACGCCCCCCAAATAAAGCGACGGTACGCGCCGTGCCCGGCGACGGGATGGTCACGTTGACGTGGGACGCTGTCGCGGAACGTTCCTTCGATCCCTTCCTGCGCGAGTTCGACTTCGAAGGCTATATGATCTACAAGTCGACGGAGCCGAACTTCGAGGAGAATCTGGTCGTCACGGATGCCTTCGGCAACACAATCTTTCAGAAGCCGCTCGTGCAGTATGACCTGAAGAACGAGCATCAGGGGCTGCATCCGGTCGCCGTCAATGGGTCGCAGTTCAATCTGGGCACGAATACCGGTCTTCGGCACTCCTTCGTCGATCGGGACGTCGTGAACGGCGAAACCTATTATTACGCCGTCGTAGCGTACGACCGGGGGCTCGTGGCTCGGGACGCCTTTGGGAATGTTCAGACGGACGCGACCGGCTCCGTTCAGGGACTTGCGCCGAGCGTGACATCGGCCGTCATCAAGAATGATGTCGCCGGCAACGTCGTCACCGACATCAATACGGCCGTCGCGACGCCGCGCGCGCCGGCCGCCGGCTATATCCCGCCGGAAATGGCGAGTTTCGATCGCACCACCGTCGGTACCGGCTCCGTCGACGTTCAGATCGTCGTTCCCGGCCTCGTTCCGGACCGGGCCGAGTATGAGCTGACGTTCGACAATCCCTCCGTCTGGGGCGACTCCGCACGCGTCGTCTACCAGCTGAAGAATACCGCCACAAACGTGACGGTCGATGAAGGGGAGATGGGAGGTGGGCTCATGGAGGTGCCGCCGACCGAAGGATTCATCGTGAACATGAATGCGCCCGAGCAGGTGGCGATTGTGGACTCGACGATTCGTTTTGAAGGAGACGGCGGCACGGTCACACCCATTGTGCGCCCGGCTACCTCGAGCAGTGTCGTTCCGAGCGCACGCTTCGTTGCGTTACCGGCCGATTACGCGATCCGCTTCACGGACGCGCCTGCCGACACCTCTCTCCGCCTCACGTTCGGTACGCGAGAGATCCCCACGAACTTCTACATTGAGAACCTGACCTCCGGCCGGCGAGCCGATTTCATCCTCGTCGAGGACGTAGACTCACTCCAGAATCAGCAGTACGACCACGGGGATTTGATCGTACTGGTCACCGGGGAGACCCCAGACAGCGAGCCCGAGTTCGCCGGGGGACAATGGCGGGGCAACTGGGCGATCAGAATTCTTCCTCCTGACCCCGACATCGAACCCGACGTTCCAGACATTGCACCGGCGCCCGGTTCGACGCTGTATTTCCGAACCTCTAAGCCGTTTCAGAGCGGTGACCGCGTGACGTTTTCCCTCGATCCGCCTTCATACAGCCAGGAACAGGCCGAAGCAGGGCTGGAGAATATCTTCGTCGTGCCGAATCCCTACGTCGCCGCGAGTACATTCGAGCCGCCGAACACCTATCGCGCCGGCCGCGGCGAACGGCGGATATACTTTATGAATCTGCCCAGGCAATGCACGATTCGCATCTATACGATCACGGGTCAGCTCGTACAGACGTTGGAGCACGACTCCGCGATCGACGACGGTCAGATCTCGTGGGATCTGGTGACAAAGGACGGCATGAACGCAGCCTATGGCGTTTACATCTACCACGTCGAGGCTCCGGATATCGGTGAGCACATTGACCGATTTGCGGTGATCAAATGATGCATACACGAACGTTGGAGCTGACACGTGTCGCCGTTCTCGTCCTCACCATAGCGGGTCTCGGCCTTACGAGCCGTGCGGCGGTCGCCCAGCACGTTTCGAAGGTGGGTACTACCGCCGGCGAGTTTCTGCAGATCGGCGTGGGCGCTCGGGCGGCCGCGTTGGGTGGTGCCTTCGTGGCGGCCGGCGATGATGCAACGGCGCTCTACTGGAATCCGGCCGGTCTCGCCAGCCTGCAAGGCGGCGAACTAATTGCCTCCCACAGCGAGTGGCTGGCGGACATTAACTTCGATTACCTGGGAGTCGGTATTCCGTTCAATACGATCGGAACGATCGGCGTCTCACTGACGATGCTGAACGTGCCCGAAATGCTCGTGCGCACCGAAGATCGCCAGGAAGGAACGGGCGAAACGTTCGATGCCGCAGACGTCGCTGTCGGGCTGTCCATCGGTCGTGCGGTCACCGATCGTTTTTCCGTCGGTCTGACGGCCAAGTACATCCGGCAGCGAATCTGGCATTCCTCGGCGACGGGCTTCGCCGTCGATCTCGGTACGCGATTTCGGACGGACTTCTTTGGAGGTCTCACGATCGGTGCGGTGCTGTATAATTTCGGCACGGATATGCGCATGACGGGCCGCGACGCGCGTACGTTTGTCGATCCCGATCCCACGCAGTTAGGCAACAATGAGCGCGTACCCGCGAATTACGAACTCGATGGGTGGAGTCTGCCGGTAAACTTTCAAATCGGGATCAGCACGCGGGCGATCGATACGAGAATGCACCGGTTGACCGTGGAGGTCGACGCTCTGCATCCGAGCTCCAATTATGAAAGCGTCAACGCCGGAGTGGAGTACGGTTTTCAGGATCGATTTTTCATCCGCGGTGGATACCAGGCGCTGTTTTTAGAGGACTCCGAAGGAGGTCTTTCGGGCGGCCTCGGAGTCCGCCAGCCCATGTTCTACGGTGGCAGCCTCAAGCTCGACTACGCCTACCGATCGGCCGGCCGTCTGGAAGGCGTGCACGTGATCGGCCTCGGCGTCACATTTTGAGCGGTGCCCCCACTCCAATGAATCGCGTTCTGACGCCATTGTATCTATGCGTGGCAGCCGTCTGCCTGGTGGCCGTCGGATGCACGCGATCGTCAGAAAAAGGGGAGTCCAACGGAGTCGTCCGCCTCACGTACTGGCCCGCGCAGAACGAGCAAGAGCAGCGGCTCGCAAACGAGCTCGTCGCCGAGTGGAACAGGGATCATCCGGACGTGCAGGTGACCGTGCAGCCCATACCGGCCGGGCAGTCCAGCGAGGAAGTGCTGCTGGCGGCCGTCGTCGCCGGGACGACCCCGGACGTATGCTCCAACATCTGGCCCGGCATCATTAACGACTTCGTTCGCTCCGGCGGCGTCCTCGCGCTCGATCAATTCGCCGATTTCGACTCGCTCTTGCAGGATCGCGTGCCTGCGGCTGTAGCCGAACAGTTTCGGTCCGACGATGGGCGTTTCTACCAGCTGCCCTGGAAGACGAATCCGACGATGATGCTCTACAACCGCTCCATGCTGAAGGAGGCCGGATACGACGAGCCTCCGAAGACCTACAGCGAGTACCTGGATGCGGCCGAGCGGGTAACCGCTGATCTGAATGGTGACGGGCAGATCGACAGGTGGATGGGCTATCGGGATATCCGACCGATATGGTGGCAGCGATACTTTGACTTTTATGCATTCTACATTGGGGCCTCAGGCGGCCGCACGTTCTTTCGCGGTGGCGAACCTGCGTTCGATACGACGGCGGCGACGCTGGTCTTCGACTTCTTCGGCAATCTATATCGCAACCAGTATTTTCCGCTGACGACCTACCAGGGGAGTGCTTTTGCCGGCTCGAAGATCGCGACGGAGTTCACCGGTCCGTACAACGTCGCGTGGATGGAGGAGAATGTCCCCGAAATGGACTATGGCTATGCCCCGCTGCCGGCCCCGGACGGCCACACCGGACCGCTATATACCTACGGCGACTTCAAAAACATCGCCATCTTTTCGAACACCGACTACCCGCTCGAGGCTTGGCACTTCGTTCGATACTTGGTAAGCCGGAAGGCGGATCTCCGTTTGCTGGAGACGACCCGCCAGATTCCCGTTCGCCGCGATCTGCTACACGACTCAACTTTTGCGGCCTTCTTCAATCGCAATCCTCTGGTGAAGCCGTTCGCGCAGCAGGCGCCCTACACCCGGGGCGTCGACTCGGTCCCTTCTTTCCAGGAGATTCTCGACGCCGTCGCGCAGCAGTACGAAGCGGCTGCCGTCTATGGCGTCCGCTCGCCTCGTGAAGCGACGCACGAGGCCATCGAGCGCATTCGCATGATTCACGAGTGGAGCTTGTGAGGCTACTTCTTCGAGGACGAATCCATACTAGCTAGATGGAGACCGTCGTCATCGATACATCGAAGGAAGAGGGGCTACTCCAGCGAGTCGGCCTCGGCTTGAGACGGACCGCGCGCCGCGCGCCCTGGAACAGCGGCTACGCGTTAGCGGCGCCGTACGTCCTCCATCTGCTGATCTTCTTCGGTTATCCGCTGTTGTTTTCCCTCGTTCTGATATTCCACCGGTGGGATATCGTCACGCCGATGGAGTTCGTCGGGCTGAAGAATTTCATTCGCCTGTTTCAAGACGACCTCTTTTTTCGGGCCTTACTCAACACGGGCGTCTTCCTCGCCATTCATATACCGCTTCAGATAGCGGTGGCCCTCTTTTTTTCCGAATTGCTCAACCAAAGACTCTTCGGCCGCGGAGTCTTTCGGACCATTTATTTTCTGCCCGTCGTCGTCTCCGGTGTCGTGGTCACGATCCTATTCCAACAGCTCTTTGCCTTCGACACCGGATTGATCAACAACCTCATTACGGCGCTGGGCGGAAACCGCGTTCCTTGGCTCTCTTCCCCGGATCTCGCCATGCCGTCGATTGCAATACTTGCGACGTGGAAGAACGTCGGGCTCTATATCATCCTATTTCTAGCCGGTCTACAGAACGTGCCGGAATCTCTGTATGAAGTGGCGGATCTGGAGGGAGCAAGCCAGTGGCAGAAGTGGTGGCACGTGACGCTCCCGATGCTGAACCCGATGGTCGTAACCGTGGTGGTGCTCTCGACGATTGGCGGCTTCTCGCTCTTCATTGAGCCGTACGTGTTGACCGGAGGCGGGCCGCTCAACAGCACGTTGTCGGCGCTGCTCTACATATACAACCAGGCCTTCTACTTCAATCACATGGGCTATGCCGCGGCCCTGGGACTCTGCTTCGCCGTGATGATCCTCGTCGTGGTCGTGCTGCAAAGGAAGTTTGTGGAGCGTGACATCTACTAGACCATGAAAAAGGCGCTCACATATCTGGCACTACTGGTCGGGGTCGTCATCTTCGGCTTCCCTTTCGTCTGGATGGCGTCGGCGACGTTCAAGCCGGAACTGGAGATCGGTGAGCTCTCGCTCATCCCATCAGAGTGGACCGCGGAGAGCTACCGCCTGGTTTTTGAGACGATTCCGCTTGGACGATCGTTCGTCAACAGTATCATCGTCGTCGTCGCGGTGACGTCCTCGGTGCTCGTGTTCGGATCCTTGGTGAGCTATGCGCTCGCCAAGTTGCAATGGAAGGGGCGGGAGACGGTCTTCACCCTCATACTTTTCACGATGATGGTTCCGTTTCTCGTCCTGCTGATCCCCCTGTATACGGTCGTCGTCGAATTTGGGTGGACCGACTCACTCGTCGGACTTATTGTCCCGTTCATGATGAACGCGACGGCCGTCCTCATCCTCAGGCAGAGCTTTGTGTCGATTCCAAATGAGCTTCTGGATGCCGCGCGCGTCGACGGATGCAACGAGTGGCGGATCCTGTTCACGGTAGTGTGGCCGCTCTCCGTGCCGGCGCTGGTCACGGCCGGCATAATCGTTTTCGTGGGGACGTGGAACGAAGTGCTCTGGCCGCTCATCGTCATCCGCCAGGAGGAATGGATGACCATGCCTCAGATGGTTACACTCTTCGCCGTAGGTGGGGGGGCGTCGTCTCGTTTGGGGCCGCAGCTCGCAGCCGCCCTGCTCCTCGGGCTTCCTGTCATTTTCGCATATCTATTCTTCCAGCGGCATTTCATCTCCAGTCTCGCCACCTCCGGTATCAAGGGATGAAGAAGCGCGAGGCGTACGTGCCAATGAGCGGTGGGGCATTCACAGGGCCGACAACCGGAGCTGCATCCAGATCGCTCTCCATTCTCCTGCTGACCATGATCCTTCTGGGATGCACCGGCGGGAATGTCTCCACGTCACAATCCGCGGAGAGCATCGTGAATTTCAATCACCTCGATCATCTCCTGGAGTGGGTCGAGAAAGACGAGGGCGAGTACGCCATCGTACATATTTATTCGGAGGCGCCGGACTACGGCTGGGTGGACGATGACGACGAAGGAGCGGCCGCCGTCGACGACGCGGCACGTGCCGCGGTGCTGTATTTAAGGCACTTCGAGCTGACCGGGAAACCGGAGTCGCGGAGAAAGGCCGAAGGGCTGCTGCGCTTTATCCGGTACATGCAGACCGACGCCGGGCTCTTCTACAATTTCGTGTGGGATAGCGACCTCAACGTCAACGAGGTTCATCCGAACAGCGTGGCCGACGAGTTCACGTGGTGGGCGGCGAGGAGCGTCTGGGCGCTCGGACGCTGCGTTGAGGTGTTTCAACATGTGGATGACGGACCGGCGGCGGAATGCCTCGAAAGCGCGCGCCGCACCTACCCCCACCTGCAAGTGCTGCTGAGTCGATATGGCGAAACGGTCGCGCGAAGCGGTCGGAGTTATCCGGCATGGCTCGTCAACGAGTCGGGAGCAGATGCAACCAGCGAACTCTTACTGGGATTGCTCGCCATTAACAGAGCCGATCCCGACCCGGCAGTCGAGGAAATGATTCGTCGCTTTGGGGACGGACTACGCATGATGCAGTACGGCAAGGCCGATGAGTTTCCGTACGCGGCCCACGCCTCGTGGATTGAGCTGTGGCATGCCTGGGGCAACGCGCAGACGCAGGCCCTGTCGCAGTCGCCGGACCTCACGTCGGCTCGCCTCGAAGCCGAGAATTTCTATCCCCGACTGCTCATCGACGGATGGATTCATTCGATGGATCTCTCCGAACCGGATGCCACCCGGCGATTTGAGCAAATCGCGTACGGCGTGCGATGCGTGGCGATTGGACTTCTCGAGCTGTTTGACGCGACCGGCGATCCACGCTACGCGAAGATGGCCGGACTTGCAGCCTCCTGGTTCACGGGCAACAATGTGGTCGCGACCCCGATGTACGACCCATCCACCGGGCGCGGCTTTGACGGGATTCAAGATCCGCAAACCGTCAACTTCAATTCAGGCGCCGAATCGACGATCGAGGCGCTCTACACGATTCTCGAAATAGAGGAGCAGCCCCTGGCCGCAACGTGGCTCTATGCCGAGGGTGGGCCGACGCTCGAGATAGAGCGCGGCGGAAAGCATTACATCTACCGAATTTTCTCCACGAGCGATCGAGGTGCGCCGCATCCTCCGATCGAGCACTCGGGACGTAGGCGCCTCGGCCTCGTCCTTAACCTGACCGACGGGGATCTCGCCCTCTTAGAAGGCGAAGCCCTGGACACCTTCTTACAGTAGTAGTCCATGAGCGTCTTTACGAAAACAGACCGTCCGATCCTCGAGCCCATGCCGGACGTCAAATGGGCCAGCGGCGCGGTATTCAATCCCGCCGCATGGTATGACGGCCGCGTGGTCCATCTGCTCTTTCGAGCGATCGCCGACGGATACAACAAGATTTCGTTGGAGGAGCCGCCGGAGCGGGGGCCCGACCTGGGCTTTGATAATTACGTCTCTACGATCGGCTATGCTCGCAGTGACGACGGCCTGACGTTTGAGGTCCGCCCCGAGCCTTTCATCCATCCTGATTGCCACTTCGATCGATTCGGCGCCGAGGATCCCCGCCTCACGTATCTCGACGATCGCTACTTCATTACCTACACGGCCCTGGCGTCCGAGGCATTCGGTCCGGAAGATGGAATTCGCATCGGTCTCGCATCCACGGCGGATTTCAGAAGCGTCGAGAAACATGGGATTATCGGGCCGCCGGAGCGAGACAAAGATGCCGTGGTCTTCCCGGAACGCATCGGTGGACGCATCGCGATGCTGCATCGAATCGTTCCCGATATCCAGGTTGTCTATTTCGATGATGTGGAGCAGCTCTGCCGCCCGCCCGATACGCTGTGGCGAGATCATATGGCGGCCCTCGATCAGAACGTAATTATGCGGCCGCGCGAGGTCTGGGAGGAGAAGAAAATCGGCGCCGGCCCGACGCCGATCCCAACCGATTCCGGTTGGCTGCTCATATACCACGGTGTCGACAGGCACCACGTGTACCGTGCAGGTTTCGCACTACTCGACCGCGACGATCCCGCCCGCGTCATCGCTCGGACCCGCCGCCCGATACTCGAACCCGAGCTGGAATTTGAACGCTTTGGGGACGTTGACAATGTGGTTTTTCCGGAAGGGGCCGTTGTGATAGACGACGTACTACACGTCTATTACGGAGCGGCCGACCGGGTCGTGGGGCATGCGAAGGCCCCGCTGTCCGACGTGCTCGAAGCCGTTCTATCGGATGTGTAAGAGTAAGAGGATGTCGAAATCTCGCAGCATTGTGACGGAACCGCCTGTGGTGCCGCGGCGCCTGCACGACGGGAAGGCCGTTCTGAACGCAGATGTGCGCAATGCATGGGAATCTCGTGTCGTCTTGAATCCTGCCGCAGTGCTCGTGGACGGCGAGGCGGAATGGCCGCCGTCGTGGAAGCTCTCGTCGAGCGAGGTAGAGCGATTGCGGAGAGCGGGTGGTGCTTGCGCTATGCTCTACCGTGCGCAGGGTACGCGCACGGGCGAGCGGGAACATGCCCCATCATCGTTGGGGTTCGCCGTCTTCACACCGGGGCTCGACCTGGTTCGGCGCCGTACGGAGCCCGTCATTCGCCCCGACGAAGACTTCGAAAATCTTGGGGTCGAGGACCCCCGCTGTACGCGCGTAGGCGATGAGTACTACCTGTATTATACCGGATTTTCGGCATCAGACGGCAAAGAACCCGGCGTCAAGGTGTGTCTGGCCGTGAGTCGCAATCTTATAGAATGGGAGAAGCGAGGTCCCGTTGCGGGAGATGTGAATCGCTATCCCAACAAGAACGCGGCACTACTTCCGAGGACGGTGAACGACAAATGGCTCCTGCTTCATCGTCCGATGGAGGGGCCGGATGCCATGACGATTCACTGGGCCGAATCGGAATCGCCGGATGGTCCCTGGGTCTCACGAGGAAAGCTGATGGAGTCGTATGTCTACCGCGAATTCAGTCGCTCGTGGATCGGCGCGGGAGGGCCACCCGTCTGGATTGGGGGCGATCGATTTCTTGCGATTTATCATCAGGGACACTTTACGTCCGATGGGCAACGGGAGTACGATCTCGCGGCGGCGCTGCTTGACTTCGCGCGGACGGATCCGGTCGTCTCGCGAATCGAGCCGTTGATGCGACCGATGGGTGCCGTCGAACAGCGCGGCGATCCCGATCTTGGCGTCGACAATGTCCTCTTCACTTGTGCCAATTACGTGTGGGACAACCGGCTCATCATTCCATATGCCGGCGCCGACAGCAGGATTTTCGGCGCGTCTATCGGTGTCGAGGAGCTCGTCCACGCTCTGGAAGGATGACCATTCACCAGGCAGGCTACCGGCCGAGTCGCGTTCGCCACACCTGGAGGACTTGGATTCCGCAAGACACAATGTCGCCTCGCTGCCGGGAATTTCGGGGCAAGATGTGAAGCATCTGTCCCCAGTCGAAACACGCTGGCCGCGTATCTCTACAATTATTAGTAAAGTAAACAATCGGAAGGCAGACAACCGACCTTCTGGGCGAGTAGATACACAGTAGAGATAGACAAAGCTTAGCAAGTTATGCCAGGTAGAAAAGACGAGAGTGCTGACTTAAGGAAGCGGTATCCGCTCTATGTGGAAATCGGGTTGGTGGTTGTCCTGGCACTGCTCATTGTGGCATTCCGGGTCAACTGGAATCCTCCATCCGACGACGATTGGGAGGCACCGGACCAGGAACAGATAGAGATGGAGGAGGTCCAGCAGACCGAGCAGCAGGAGACGCCTCCGCCCCCGCCGAAGCCGCCAGTTCCGGTCGAGGTTCCTAACGATGAGGTGCTTGAGGATGATGAGCTCAATCTAGACGCGTCGCTCGATCTGAGCGAACCGGCGAGCGAGAGTCCCCCGCCACCGCCCGAGGAAGAGGAGGAAGAGGAAGAGCCGGAGATCTTTGTCGTCGTTGAAGAGATGCCGGAGCTCATCGGTGGTCTCGCCTCCATTCAGGAGCACATTGTGTATCCCGACATGGCCAAGAAGGCCGGCGTCGAGGGACGCGTGATCGTGCAGTTCGTGGTGGATGAGAACGGCGACGTCCAGAATCCGCAGGTCGTTCGCGGCTTGGGTGCCGGGCTCGACGAAGTAGCGCTCGAAGCTGTCAAGAAGGCAAAGTTTGAGCCTGGGATGCAGCGCGGGCAGGCCGTGAAGGTGAAGATGTCCCTTCCGATCACGTTCCGGCTGCGCTAGCCCCGAACACGTACGAGATAAAAAAGAAAAGCCCTCCGGTAATGGACTTACCGGAGGGCTTTGTACGTCACGGCTTTCTACGTCAAGACCTTTCTACTTTCTACTGAGCGGTCCGACGCGCTCAAGGAGTATACGTACGCGACAAGGGCTGTCTTCTAGTGCAGCGCCCGCGGCCGCTTATGATTCTTCATCGGAGCGTTTCGGCTGATGCTCGAGCACGTTGTCAATCAAGCCGTAATCTTTGGCCTCCTCGGCGCTCAGCCAGTAATCCCGATCGGCGTCCTCCTCAATCTGCTCCTTCGTCTTGCCGGTGTGGTTTGCGAGGATCTGGTAAATGCGCTCCTTCAGCCAGAGAATTTCTTTCGCCTGGATCTCGATGTCGGAGGCTTGGCCCTGCGCGCCGCCTAGCGGTTGATGGAGCATGATTCGGGAGTTCGGTAGCGCTCCGCGCTTGCCGTCAGCCCCGGCAGCCAGGAGCACCGAGCCCATGGAGGCAGCCAAGCCGACGCAGATCGTAGCGACCGGACAGGAGACCCACTGAATCGTATCGTAAACCGCCAATCCGCTGTAAATCACGCCGCCGGGCGAGTTGACGTACAGATTCACGTCCCGCTCGGAGTCCTCGCTCGCCAGGTACAGCAGCTGGGCGACGGCGAGATTCGCGATCT
>CAZQAS010000081.1:4002-16218 GCA_964591285.1 uncultured Rhodothermales bacterium | reverse complement strand
GTTCGGCTGGCCTTATCGGAATTAGCGATCCGTAGGTGGCAGCACGAAAAACCTGCAACCTTCAACGTGCAACCGTATTCGGAACGTGCAACCCTAAAGTGGACGCATAGATGAGGATAGTTGTACTCACATTCGTAATCGCGGCACACGTAGTCTTCGCCGCTTCGGCTTCCGCTCAAGATTCCGTATACGTCTCAAAATTCGTCTATTCATCCGATGGTATCCTTAACGAAAGTACGCCGCCGGTCACGGCATTGACGGCATACCTGAACGGTAACGTTAGCCGCATACTCACCGAGCAGGCACCGCGGTACGAGCAGGGGGACGACAATATTAGCGGACAGGGCCGAGCCGGCGTCGAGTTCGCGAACTTCCCTGAGCTGACGCCGGGCGACTCCGTCACCCTCCGGTTTACGGACACCGAGCGGGGCGAACAAGGCAGCTACTCGGTCGTCATCGACCAGATACCCTGGACCGACACGGACCCATTCGGGAGAATCGACCTTGAACCGGTCGATTTGCCAGCGCGGCCTCAAAATCTAGAGCTGGTCGTCGAAGACGACACGCTGCGAACGCTCTCCTGGGACGCGGAGCCCGACCTCAAGTACTCCATCTACCGGCGCGGACTCAGTGACGTTATCTACGACAACCGATCGCGCTATCTGTACGAACTTGTGGCGGAAGGCGTGACGGGCGATCAGTACACCGACGTGCCGGAAGCGGCCGACGAGCAGTACGCCTACGTCGTGTACGCCCAAAACGATGAAGGCATGTACAGCGCGCATTCGGCGGAGGTGGTTGAGAGATTAACCCTTACCGGGCTGACCGCAGAGAGCGCCACTGCCACGAACGCAACGCTTTCCTGGGATGCCTTCTCCGTCCCGGTTGGGGAGACGGCAGGCTACACGCTCTACCGTCGAACCGAAGACGGGACGTTCGGACCGCCTCTTGCCTTCACCGGTTCGGAGACGACGTACACCGACACGCGACTCGAGCCCGGCGCCACCTATTTTTATAAGGTGCGCGCCCGGAATGAGCATCACAGCGAGTACGGCGAATCAGAATCCGTGGAAGTGACGACGTCGACCGACGAATCCTCCTACCATAAGTACGCGAACCTCAAGGTCGCCGTCCCGATCTACGTCGATACCGAGGATCCGTACAAGATCCCGGAGCAGGAGGTGATCGACATCCAGAAGCTGCTGGAGTATTCGAAGCTCTTCATCTGGCGCCAGTCCGGCTTTCGGCTCAATCTCGAGTATACCTTCTACATCATCGAGGAGCACAAAGAGATCGGCACGGGTTCGGGGCAGACGGCGAACCGCACGGCGCGTCACCTTGCTGAGGACTTTGGCGTCGTGAACACGCAGTATGATTACATACTTCGCATCACGCCGCAGCCGACCGGATACTGGTCGATCGGCGCTCCGGTGCTCGACCTTCCCGATCTCACCGGGGGCGACAAGCGCCGCACCGGCTTCTGCCAGGTGCACTGGCCGAAGAAGAGCGGGGCGGGGTACCCGTTCGTCTTCGACGACATTCCCACGCCGCCCGCACTCGTCTGGACCGCGGCCCACGAGATGCAGCACAATATCGACGCCGTCTACCGCTGGAACGGCCACGAGGAGATGGCACACGGCGATTTCCCGCAAGATTTCGACGCCCTTCCCGTCGGCCGGCACTACGACTTTCAAGCGGGCATCTATAAGACGTTCGACTACTATCTGAACCTCAACAGCCAGTGGGGAGATATCTACGAAGCCCCCGACAGCGACGGCGACGGATTCCCGGACGTAGACGAGCGCACGAATCTAGACGAGCTGCGCTTCGGCAGCAGCGTCGAGACAGCGGACACCGATGGAGACGGTCTCTCCGACAAAGCGGAGGCAATCGACGGGCTCTACCACTACAGCATGGCCGATCCGAACGACGCCGATACGGATGGCGACGGAGTAGCCGACGGAGACGACGACCATCCCCGCTATCCGATCCAGTCGATCATCCCACGCTACACCCCCGTCATCGATGGTCGAGTGGATGAGGATTGGCCCGTCACGCTGGATACCGTCTACTACGTCTCGAGTGGCGAGGGATATGCCCCGAAGCTGCACATGAGCTACGACGACGACTCCCTTTACGTCGGGCTCGATCTGCCCGACATCGGCGTGCCGAGACTCTTCTTCGATTTCGATGCCGATGGCCGGCTCTGGGGAGCAGGCAACACCGAAATGATCGTCGACCTTTCGAACGGCGGATTCTCGACGTTCCGGAGTCTCGACGGCACGGAGGAAGTCCGTACGTATCAGGAGGAGGTAAATGGGCAGAACAGCGGAAGGCCGATGTGGGACGGGTCGGCCGAATACCAGGACCAGTTCGGACGCCGCGTTATGTATCCGAACAACGTCAACATACAGGTCAGCCCGGATTTCCCGCGGGTCGACATCGAGATGGCGATTCCCCGGAACAGCTTCGCGGGACTAACGCTGGCGCCGGGCGATTCCTTGCGCTTCTTCATTGATTACGATAAGGTCAACAACGTACCGGGCGCATGGGCGAATACGTTCGATGAGTACAGTTTCGCGAAGGTCGTCCTCGCCGGTGGAGACGGGACCTCGTCCGATACGCCACTCGAACAACCATCCGACGTGGCGCTCGCCCAAAACTATCCCAATCCGTTCAATCCCGAGACGGTAATTTCATACACGGTCGATCGGCAGGTGCACGTAGAGCTTTCCATCTTCGATGCCCTGGGCCGGCACGTTAGAACGCTCGTCGACCGCGTGGTGGCTCCCGGACGTCACGACGTCACGTTCGACGCGACGGGGCTGTCCAGCGGCACCTATTTCTACAGGCTGCAGGCGGCAGACGGGCGTCGCCGCGTTCGCTCGCTGCACGTGCTCAAGTGATGCGGCGGCTGCTCGTCTGTCTTGCGGCCGTATCCCTCGTCTCGTGCACGGAAGTGCTCGGTCAGCCGTTTCTCTCGAGCCTTTCCGCGGGACGCGATGCTCCGCTCTACACCTACTACGCCGCGCCTCCCGAGCGAACGGATCTGAGGCTGGATCACGCCTATAAGCTCACGTACGACGTAGCCGGGCGTGGAGCCGTCTTGGAGAGCGAGCGGGCAGGCATGATCGGTTTGGCATTCAAGCGCGATGGAGAGATCCGGTATTTGATCGACGAGATGCGGGAATCGCCGGAAGTACTGGTCTCTTACAGCGATGTCGTCCGCTATGCTATGAAGCCTTTCGACGGCATTCACGTCACAGCGACTTTCGCCGTTTACTCGTCGACCGTAGCGCTCCATGAGCTGGAGATCACGAACGAAACCGGCAGCTCCATCACGCTGGACGTTTATCCCTTCCTGTACCGTGCCGACGGGATTTACGGGGTCGATCCAAACGGCGAGCGGATCTCGTTTGCAACGACCGAGCCGGCCCATCCGATTGTCTCGACGCTCTCGCTGCCGCATTCCGATACGCTCTTCAATACCTTGTGGATGGATGGTCCCGCGCGCTCGACTGGAGCATACGCCGCGCTCGGCCCCTACGAGGGCCGGCCCGTCGGTTACGACCGGCCGCGAACGGCCGTCAAGGCGCCCACGAATCCGACCGTGAATGCGCCTGTGAATCCGTCGGCGGATGTGCCCGCGACCGCGCATACCTCGAGAACGGTCGACGTGAGCGGTCGGATATTCCTTTCGGACGGTTCCCTCTGCACGTCCGACGGCGCCTCTTTGGACGCATTTGTCGGCGAAGAGCTGATAACGGAGGAGGTCTCCGACGACGTTTTACCTGGCGACGGTTCTTACCGGATTCCACGCGACCGATTGCCGGGAGACGGAACGGTGACCGTTCGCATCCGATGCAGCATGGAGCAGGGAGAGATTACCTTGCCCATTTCCTCGAGCGGTGCGGATGTCGACCTCTCGCCGGACGCTTACGTGGAGCCGGCTCGCGAGCTGCAGGCTACGACGAGCTCCGACTTCGCGACGGTATTCCTCATTTGGGAAGCACAGGAGGGGGCGCTTTACGACGTCTATCGTGCTGCGAACTCGACGCCCGGTCAGTTCCGGCGGATGGTCGACTCCCTGACGACCGCGAGCTATTTCGATCGAGATGTCGAGCCGGATTCCGTTTACACGTATACGGTAGTGTTATCCGATTCGGTGGGACGCTCGAGCGGTCGTAGCAACCTGGTCGATAAGTCAGTCCCACCTCCACCTCCGGAACCCACACCCTCGCTCTTTGACGAGATTGCCGAGGTACAGTTGGGGGACGTCGTCCATCCGGGGCCTCTGCATGCGGTCGCATTTCAGCGAAGAATCGAGCTCGGGCCCGGCGAATCGGGAAGCGTGCGCATCGTGCGCGAGGTGTCCGCAAATTCCTTCCCCGATCCGAGCCTCGAGCCGGCCGCATTGGATCTCGATCAGATCATCCGGGAAGCGGAGGCGTGGTTCGAGACCGCGCGCCCGGCGTCCGAGCGGCCATATCTGTATTGGAGCGCCATGAATCTCCTAAGGCAGTCCGTCGCAGACTACGGAGATAGTGCGCATCTCGTCGATCGCCGCGGCGTTCGCGATCCTCGCAGAAGTCGGCTCCAGGAGCCCTCAAACATAGTCGTCCTGCCCCTGCTTGCAACATTGGATGAAGCGCTCGCGCGTACCATCCTGACGACGCTCATGGATAGGGAGTGGGAGGGATTCCTTCCGTACTGGGGCGGTCCGGAAACCGATGCCACGTCATCCGGCCCGGCAATGCACACGTCGCCGTCCGATACGCTTTCAACCGCCGAGGCCGCCTTCCCACCGGTGTTGGCGCAGGTCGTCCGCCGGAGTCCGGCTGGGACGGCAGATGCCGCGTTCGAACGGCGGCTCTACGACGCCGCTGCGGCGATCTTCGGGTACTGGTCTGGGTTGGATACGGACGCCGACGGTTTGGCGGAGTGGACGCACCCACTCGAGAGCATGCGACCCTCCTCCGTCATCTGGGACGTGGCCCCACCGGAAGAAATGGAGGCGCTCGACCTTAACGTATTTCTCGTCCGGGAGGCGCGTGCCCTTGCCGCCATCGCCCCAGATGAGGATGAAGCCGCCCAATGGAGGTCCGAGGCGGATCTCCGCGGGGAACGGATCCGCGATGCGTTCTGGGATGAGGATACCGGATTCTTCTATCACGCCGGCGTCGCGAGCAATGAAATATCGGATGACCTGAAGCGACGCGAGATGATCGGATTTATGCCCGTCGGCGCCGGTGCATCGCCGGCGCAGCGAGAGGCACTTCGGGAGCATGCCGAAAACCCCCGGGAATTCGCCCGCAGCTACGGCATCCCATCGCTGTCGGCGTCCGACGAGGCGTATAACCGCTCAGGGGCATGGGATGGACCCGTTCATCCGGAATGGCCACTTTTCTTTCTAGATGGCTCTGAACTGGAGGAATTCGATTTCGCCGAGTCCAGCTTCTTCGATGCGTTGGAGTCCTCGCTAGGGCGAAGTCACGATTTTTACGAGGCATACAGTCCCGACTACATGTGGGAGGGCCACACGCCGGGTGGTGTCGAAAATGCACTCGTCGCGGCCAGCCTATCGGGATCGTCCGTCGGGATTCCCTCAGGGACGAAGCCGAAGGCCGAATCCGTTTCGGCCTTCCCCAATCCCTTCCGAGGAGCGGTCACCATCGAGTACGTGTTGGAAATTCCCCAGCCTGTTCGGATCAGCATCCACGACGTGCTCGGGCGGACGATTGCCGTCGTCAGCGACGAGCGGCGTGGTCCCGGACGGCACGCAACGTCGTGGATGCCCGAAGCGACGGCACCCGGCTTGTACTTCTATCGTCTTCAGCGAGGAGACGACCTGGCGACCGGAACAGTCATCTACCTCGGCGAAGAATAGGTCATATAGACGGCGAGGAGTAGACGAGCAGCAGATACATGCCGCAGGAAAGCCATTGAGCGATCGACCGAACATAATTTTCGTGATGACGGATGATCACGCCGTCAGCGCGCTTGGCGCCTATGGGAGTCGCTTGATGGAGACGCCGAACCTCGACCGCATTGCCCAGGAGGGAATGCGGTTTTACAACTGTTTTGTCACCAATGCCCTGTGTGCGCCCAGCCGCGCTACGATCCTCACCGGCAAGTACAGTCACCTCCACGGCGTTCGCGAGAATTTTAATGCCGGCGAGCCCGGTTTTGACGGGAGCCAGCAAACCTTCCCCAAACTGCTCCAGCAGGTGGGATACCGTACCATGATGATCGGGAAGTGGCACCTTCGATCCGATCCGACGGGCTTCGACTATTGGAACGTCTTACCCGGGCAAGGCAGCTATAACAACCCGGATCTCATCGAAATGGGGACGCGCCGAAGCCATTCCGGCTACGTCACTGACATCATCACCGACCTCGCCATCGAGGCGATTGAGGACACGGGCGCCGAGCCGTTCATGCTCTTCCTCGGTCACAAGGCGCCCCACCGTGGCTGGGTACCGGATCCGGAGCACGATGATCTGTTCGACGACCGGGATCTGCCTCTACCGGAAACGTTCTGGGACGACTATACCGGGCGGGCCTCTGCGGCCGCCCATGCAGACATGCGCATTGCCGAAATGCCCGATTACAGCGCCCCCATTACGTATTCACCGGAAGAGGCGCAGGCTCACAAATACCAGCAATACGTCAAAGATTATCTCGGCACGATTGCTTCCGTTGACAAGAACACGGGTCGCTTGCTCGACTATCTCGACGAAGCCGGGCTCGCCGAAAATACCATCATCATCTATACGTCCGACAACGGCTTCTTCGTTGGTGAGCACGGGTGGTTCGACAAGCGATTCATGTACGAGGAGTCGATCCGAATTCCACTGCTTGTCCGCTATCCCGGCGTCATTCCTGCCGGCTCGGCAAGCGACGACATCGTGCTGAATCTGGATTTTGCTCAGACGATCCTCGATTTCGCAGGAGCGGAAACGCCGCAAGACATGCAGGGCCGAAGCTTTCGGCCTACGCTGGAGGGCCGCCCGCCGTATGACTGGCGCCGGTCCATGTATTATCACTATTACGAATATCCGAGGCCGCACCGTGTCCTGCCGCATTACGGCGTTCGCGACCGTCGTTACAAGCTCATCCACTACTACACCACGCGCGAGTGGGAGCTTTTTGATCTGAAGGAAGATCCGCACGAGATGCGCAACGTCGCGCACGATTCTGATTATGCGTCCGTCAGGCGGCAGTTAGGGCAGGATCTGGAGCGACTGCAGGCGTATTACGAGGATCCCGTCGCGACGAGCTCAGAGTCTCGGCAGTTGATGCCCGGCTTTTCGCTCGCTCCGGCATTTCCGAACCCGTTTCAGCAGGCGGCGCGACTCGATCTCGAGCTCGACCGCGCGGGGCACGTTCGCGGCGAGGTCTTCGATCTTCTCGGTCGGTCCGTAGATGTGGTCCTCGACGAGTACCTCCCCGCCGGACGTCGCGAACTGGTGTGGGAGCCGGATGACTGGGTCCCTGCGGGCGTCTACTTCTTTCGCGTGACTA
This sequence comes from uncultured Rhodothermales bacterium, assembly GCA_964591285.1. Taxonomy (GTDB): domain Bacteria; phylum Bacteroidota; class Rhodothermia; order Rhodothermales; family VXPQ01; genus CAZQAS01. The sequence continues at coordinate 8,694 of CAZQAS010000081.1, read as the reverse complement.
GAGATGGCGTGACGCTGACCCGCCGCCTGTACCGAGCCAGATAAACAAGGCTCGGTTTGCCGTTGAATCCGCATCAATCATTTACGCCATCCATGGAAGCCCCCGCGAACGTCGACGCTCCTGCCGGTACGGAGACCCGCGAAACGTCCTACAAACGCACCCTCTCCCTCTTCGATGGCACGATGGTCGTCGTCGGGGGCATCATAGGCTCGGGCATCTTCCTGAGCCCTGCGATCGTCGCGCAGCGGGTGGACACGCCTTTCCTGATCCTGCTCGCATGGGCACTTGGCGGCGCGCTCGCGCTGGTCGGCGCGATTTGCTTCGCGGAACTGGGTGCACGCCGCCCGGAGGCGGGTGGGGGATACGTGTATCTGCGCGAGACTTTCGGTCCCATTTTCGGATTTCTTTACGGATGGAAGCTCCTGCTGGTCAGTGCAACCGGCGCCATTGCCGCGCTCGCGATCATTTTCGCGCGATATGCGGTGGACCTCGTGGGGCTTTCGCCGGGCTGGATCACACCGGTCGCCGTAGGCGCCATCGTATTTCTATCCGGCATCAACTACTTCGGCGTCAAGCTCGGCAGTATCACGCAGAACATCTTCACCGTGCTGAAGCTGCTAGCGCTTGCCGGGATGACGGTCGCCGGCGTGGCACTCGGAAGCGGCGACATGTCTTCCGGTGCGGGCAGCTTGCTCGGGGAATCGCCGGCCCCGCTGACGGTCGTGGCTGCGATCGGCACCGCTTTAATCCCGGTGCTCTTCTCCTATGGCGGCTGGCAGCACGCCAACCACATTGCCGGTGAGTTGAAGAATCCGACGCGCAACCTTCCGAGGGCGCTGATCCTTGGGGTCGCCATCGTCGTCGGCTCGTATCTCGTCGCCAACTTCGCTTATCTCTACGCCCTGGGCGTCGATGGGCTGGCCACGAGTGTGGCCCCCGCCGCGGATGCCATGGAGCGCGTTGCCGGCCCGACGGGCGCGACGCTGATCAGTGCCGGAGTGGTGGCCTCCGTCTTCGGTATTCTGAATCTGTACATTCTCGCTGCGCCGCGAGTCTACCAGGCGATGGCCGATGACGACCTCTTCTTTCGCCGCTTTGCGAAGCTACATCCCAAATACAAGACGCCGCACGGCCCAATCCTGCTGCAAGGCGCCTGGGCGATCGCGCTTGCGCTGACCGGGACGTTCGGACAGCTGCTTGACTACGTCGTCTTTGGCGACTGGATATTCTTTGCACTCGTGGTCGCGACGCTGTTCGTCTATCGACGGTGGGAGCGAACCGGCGACGAGGCGCGGCCCGATTTTCGGATGTTCGGGTTTCCTACGCTCCCGATCCTCTTTATCGCCGCCTCCGGCTTCGTCGTGTTCAGCTCCATCAGCTCGAACCCGGGCAATGCGCTCATTGGTACGGTCCTCATGGCTGCGGGCGTGCCGGCTTACCTGTTCTGGCGAAAATCGAGCTGATCTGCCCACCGTCAAAAGATCGTCGCAAGTAGGGGCGTGAACTTTTCCCGATTCGTACCGTTGATTCAAACTCAAACGAACTATTCAATACGTCACTAACGCAGTGATATCTAATCGGGAAGGCGAAATACTCTTCTGGTTGGTATAGCACGAGTAAGGGACAACAAAGCACAACACAACTATGCAACGCGGAAGAGTAAAGTGGTTTAGCAGCGAGAAGGGTTTCGGATTTATCGAGCCCAGCGACGGAAGCAAGGATGTTTTCGTCCATCGCAACAATGTGAATGGTCTCGGCTGGGACGAAGGTCTTCGCGACGGCGAAGAAGTGGAGTTCGAGGTCGAAAAGACCGATAAAGGACTGAGCGCTCAGAACGTAGAGCGCGTTGAGAGCGGAAGCCTGTTCTAGGCGCCGCAACATTCGAAAAGTACAAAGAGACCCGGCCCCAACTGGCCGGGTTTTTTTGTATCCTCTTGCGAAAGTAGCCGGTGCACAGGCGGCGCCGGCGGTAATACGACACACAATCGGTCCCTTGATGAGCGAGCGGCGCGGCCTCGTTCCATTCGATCCTCAATACTTCGCAAAGCAGGGCGGCAAAACGACGCTTCGGGAGAAGTTCTCGCACGTCTACGCGACGGACCTATGGTCGGGCGACGAGTCCGCATCGGGGGCAGGATCGAGTCGCGATCAGACCGCAACACTTGAAGCAGAACTGCCGGAGCTACTGCGGGATCTCGGCGTCGACGTGCTCCTTGATCTTCCGTGCGGCGATTTTGCGTGGATGCGGTATGTGGAATTGCCGGTCCGAGCATACATCGGTGGTGACATCGTCGCCGAGCTTGTCGAGCGGAACCAGCGTCGCTTCGGCGACGAGCAGCGCAGGTTCGAAGTAATCGATCTCACCTCCGATCCACTTCCGGTGGCCGATCTACTTCTGTGCAGGGATGCCCTTGTCCACCTGTCATTCGATGACGTTTTCGCAGCGCTGGAGAACATCCGCGCGAGCGGCATCGAGTATCTGCTCGCCACCACCTTTCCGGAATGCAGCGCTAACGAGGATATCGTAAGTGGCGACTGGCGCCTTCTGAATCTGGAGTTGGAACCGTTCGATCTTCCACCGCCCATTCGCCTACTCAATGAGGGTTGCACGGAGGGAGGGGGAGCGTACAGGGATAAGAGCCTCGGCCTTTGGGCGGTCTGCAATCTGCCGTAGGGCGGCATTCTGTCTTGCACAATTGCCGACGAATTGGTAACTACTGCCACAGAATGTCAAGATTTGTCTAAGACACGGCTCTGCGCATCTCACCCCCACCCAAATGGCACGCGCCGCTATTCAGCGGCGATGTCAAGAAACTGCGTAGTTAACGCGATAGTGCCGTGAAATTGACCTTGTCATTGTAGATCGCATTCGTTAAACATGGATGGGTGGGCATTCATCGCCCGCGCCCCGCAGTCGGGGATCGGACTCCAACGAGGAAGACGGTGACAGGTCGGTCGTCACGGGGTCCGCTGTCAAAGTGTTGCACTAAAACCTGTATTCTGGAGGATCGCGCAAATGAGACTGGTACGGCTACTGCTTTTCCTACTTGTCTTCACGATACCGTTTACGGTGAGCTGGGCACAAACCGGCAAGATCGCCGGAACGGTGACCGACGCTCAAACGGGCGAAACGATTCCGGGCGCAAACGTGGCGATCGTGGGAACGACGCAAGGTGCGGTCACGGACGCGGATGGCTACTACGACATCCTGAATGTCCGCCCCGGCACGTACGACGTGCGGGCGTCATTCATCGGATACACGGCTACCACGGCGGAAGACGTTCGTGTCAGCGTCGGCTTGACGACTGAACTCGATTTCGATCTGCGAGAGGAGGCCGTAGGGCTCGACGAAGTCGTCGTAGCCGCCGAGCGGCCCATCGTGCAGCTCGACGTGTCGGCGAACGTGGCGAACCTCGATCCGGAGGAATTCGAAGACTTGCCGGTCGCCGGCGTGAGCGAAGTGCTCGACCTGCAGGCAGGCATCGAGCCCGGCCTTCAGGTGCGTGGAGGCGGACTCAGCGAGCTCGCATTCGTGATGGACGGCATGAATATGCGCACGGGGCGTGACCTGCAGCCGTTTACCAACATCAGCTACACCGCACTCGAGGAGGTGCAGGTACAGACGGGCGGATTCAATGCAGAGTACGGTAACGTTCGCGCCGGTGTCATCAACGTAACGACGAAAGAACCACCGCGGACCTCCTACACCTTCGATGGCATGTTCCGATACACGCCCGTCCAGGACAAGACCTTCAATGCCCTGGGCACGCTACCGGAAGACTGCGACTTCAGCGATCCGGGAAACATTAATCCGAGCTGCAACACGTACTGGGCGCGTCCGGCCTTCGATCCGGAGGTCAATTTCGACGGTACGGGCGAATGGGACGAGTACACGTCGCGACAGTTTATTCCTTTCGACGGGTACATCGAGGAAGCAGGAGCTCTCCAGGAATCCGGATTTGACGTGGCCCCAGCTGAGCTCGAAGAGTACTTCCGATATGCCTTCCGCAAGGACAATTCCATCCAGGTGCCCGATTACCAGGCCGATATGACGCTGGGCGGTCCGCTAATCCCAGGGCTCAGCGATCAGTTGGGCGGACTCCGCTTTCTCGTCTCCTATCGCGGTACGCAGACAGCGTACACTCTTCCGCAGGCACGCGACGCTTACGATGCAAGCACGTTTCAGGGCAAGCTGATCTCGAATGTCGGCCGCGCCATGAAACTAACGGCTCACGGCCTGTTTGCGGAGGAGCGTGGTGTGGTACCTCACTATGACGCATCCCGCGTAACGCTCTGGCAAGGTGATGTACCCAACTACCCCTGGGAAAGCCTTCTTCGCGGACATAACATCGATGGCCAGCTGGGTGTTCAGCCCGTCGTAGGAATCTCTGCCGAACGTGGCGACCAGGTGTACTCGGACGCCTCTCTGGGAAGAGGCGACATCAACCACCGCATGCTTGGACTGACGTTTACGCACACGCTGAATGCGAATACGTTCTACGAGGTCAATCTCCAGAACGTGGCGTCGAAATATCGGCACCATTTCGCGGGTATGAGAGATGATTCGTACGTCTGTCCGGAATCGGGCGAACGGCGAGACGGCGGGTCCTGCCAGCCTGGCGCTGTCGTCGCGGTGCCTTGGGCCGTATCGGGCGTTCCCACCGGGGAAGGCGATCCATTCTGCTTCGGCGG
>CAZQAS010000081.1:0-3902 GCA_964591285.1 uncultured Rhodothermales bacterium | reverse complement strand
CCCTACTGCCTCGGTCAGGAGCCGATGGGATACTCCGGCCAAGGCGGAAACTTGCTCGGTATAGGTATCTCGCTCGGCAACCATTGGAACAAGACGAGGGATACGACCGACGTTAGCATCTATACCGGTCGCTTCGACATCACGAGCCAGCTCAACAGGTTCCTGCAGCTCAAGTCGGGCGCTGAGTTGATCCTCAGCAACTACGACGTGTTTTCGCAGCGAGTGAGTCAGGCACTCGGCTTTTTCTATGAGCACCACGAGTGGGAGCGGTCACCGATTCAGGGCGCGGCCTACGCTCAGGGAAAACTCGAATTCCAGGGTATGATTGCGAACGTCGGGCTGCGGATGGACTACTTTAACGCCAATTCCGAGTGGTGGGTGTTCGATCCGTACGACCAGGCGCTGCGAGGGGAGCAGGACGCACTGGATGAACAGCTTCCGAAAGAAGATCCCGAGTCGCTGGTGTATCTCAGTCCACGCATCGGCGTCTCTTTCCCGATAACGGAGAACAGCAAGCTGTACTTCAACTACGGGCACTTCCGGCAGATGCTGGATCCCTACTCGGTCTTCGGCGTGCTCTCCACACCGGCCGGCGGCGTTGACGTGATCGGTCATCCGGAGCACCCGATGCCGCAGACCGTAGCCTACGAGCTCGGTTTCGACCAGAACCTGTTCAATCTCTTCCTGCTCCGAATCTCAGGATTCTATCGTGACATTCGCGACCAGCCGAGAAATGTCGTCTTCCACGGACTTGGAGATGTCGTCAACTACCGAACGCAGCGCCCCTGGAACTACGAGGACGTTCGCGGCGCCGAATTCACGCTCACGAAGAACCGAGGCGAATGGGTTCGCGGATTCCTGAACTACACCTACCTGCAGACGAAGACGGGTAACTTCGGCTTCGCGAATTTTTACGAGAATTCGTTCGACCAGATCGAATATCTCCGCTCGTCTACGGATTACCGCCTGAGCGCACCGATCGCTCAGCCCTTCGCTCGCATGAATCTGATGTTGATGACGCCGAGCGATTACGGACCGGAATTCGCCGGCGTCAATCCGTTGTCGGACTGGCGTGTCAGCATACTCGGCGAGTGGCGATCCGGTGAGCAGTGGACCTGGTACGGCCACACCTCGAATTTCTTCTCAGAGCTACAGCCAAACGTAGCTTGGAAGGACTTCTGGAATTTCGATCTGCGCTTCACGAAGCACCTCAACTCCCGCTTCGCGGATCTGCAGGTGTTTCTCGATATCGACAACGTCCTCAACAGGAGGCACTTGTACAACAATGCTGCATTCTCCGCTGGGGGCACTGACGATTTCAACTTCTACATGCGCTCCCTCCATCTGCCGGGTGACATCTTCGACGAGCTGAACCAGGTGACCTGCCAGACGGACGGCGTGTCCGTGGAAGACTGCCCCATCGCTGACAAGGAGCTGCCGACCGGTGTAAGTCTCTGGATTCCGGGCGATGACGAGCCGGGTGATTTCAGGGACGATGACGTGGTGTTTCAGCCGATTGAAGCCATCGCGAGTGGGGACGACCTGCCCGGCGACGGCTCGGGGCTGAGAGAGTGGTACTGGATCGCCGACGAAGAGACATATATGCATTGGGAAGGCGGCAGCTGGGTAGAAGTACCCGATGCCCAGCTCCAGGACGTACTGGATGAACAGGCATACATCGACATGCCGAACTACGGTTTCAACACCTTCTTCAATCCGCGTCGATTCACGGTGGGATTGAGACTCTCGTTCTAGCAAGGTGCGGGTGGGGCGCCACCGCCCCACCCGCCAACCAGCGCACGCTGAGACTCTGCTCCATCACCTGAAAATGATTGAAACAATACAGGCAAGCGTAATGAAAGCGTCCGTTACTAAGTTCGCAGCGGTTGCTGCTTTAGGAGTTCTCCTGCTCGCCGTCCCCACTGATGCTACGGCGCAGTTCAGGGGGTTCTGGCTGGATATTGGCGAGTACCACAATGTCTACTCGGAAGGAGGTGCACGCCAGGAGATCGCGCCTGGAATTCCGGAGGGCTTGCAGTACCCTGCCATTCTCCGCAATTCCGATCACGGATGGGCCCGCGGTTTCTGGGTCGGAGCGCAAGACTGGGAGGATCCGACCGGACAAAACTTCGACTACTACGTGTCGCGGATCGGCCCCCGCGAACCGGGCATTGAATTTACGTCACCCGTGCAAACGGAGATCATTTCTCGAACCGAGGACACGGAAGTGTTCGTTGATGACGCCCTCGCTTTCGACAAGCTTGCGGTGGTTACCGAGGTGGATCCGGCCATTCCGGCTGACCGAATGCTGGTGAACGTCTACAATATTAACATCGGCGTTACCGTCACGAGAACGGCCTACGCGTACGTCAACCAGTTCCATGATGACTATCACATCATCGAATACGAATACTGCAATACGGGCAACGTCGACGGGGACGAGGATATAGAGCTCCCCAACAATGAGCTGAACGACGCGTTCTTCTATCACATGCATCGGTGGGCGTCCAGCCAGCAGGCCTCTCGAACGGGAACGAGCGGAATGGCCTGGGGCAAGTTCACGATGGTCGACATCGTCGGTGACGGACACATGGACTATCCCGTTGACTTTACTGCGTTCTACACGTGGTTCGGGTATGATCCGGAAGTGGGGGACTTCAACAACATCGGAGCTCCATTGTGGTCCGCCAACTCTGACTGGCACGCATCGACCGATACGGTCGGGCGGCTTGCCGGCGCCACGTTTATCGGGCGCACGTTTCTGCATGTCGATCAGGACGTAGATGATGAGACGTACGTGCGGTGTACGCCTGAAACGGCCGACAATTGCCAGCCGCACACGCTGTCCTGGCTCGATCAGGATCACCAACTGGCCGGCGTCAACGAAAGCCACGAGAACTACTACAATGACGCGATTCTTGGGACCGTTCACACCGGTGGCCCGTCGCGGAATTTCCCTCACTATGCCGATCTCGTGGAGCCGAGTGGTGAATTCTGGAATCCCACGGCGAATGCGGCCGCAGGCCACGGTACTGTGGCCCAGGGCGGCTATGCTCCTACCGAGGCCGTGGGCCCCTACGACATGTCGGTGGGCGACTGCGTGTACCACGCCGTAGCTGAAGGCGTAACGGGCCTTAGCTACGATGCCGGCGTTCAGATCGGTCGCGCCTACAAGCAGTCCGACGGCGACGATGATCTGCTGATCGCCTACGATGCGGACGGCGATGGGGAGATTGCCGAAGGGGATTTCGACTTCGACACAATCGGCCTTCCGCATTATCAGGGCGAGGGTTGCACGGAGTGCCAGGAAGAGGGTAGTGAGTTCCTGACTAAGAACGAATGGGTCATGACGGTCCGCGATTCGATCTATCAGATGTTCTTCCGAGCTCACGACGCCTATGACGCAAGCGGCGGAATGGAACAATACCCCATCGCTGAAGCGCCTTACGCTCCGGTTAGATTCGACATTTTTGGACTCCCTGACGGGATCGAGTTGTCGTGGACTCCACATCCGGCCGGCGGTCCGCCCATCTCTCACTGGGAGATCTACCGCGCGTCAGACTTCCCCGACAACCTGTTGCGGGCTACTGGTTCATTCCGAACGGTTTCGACCTCCTACGGTACGCAGGAGCTCGTGACGGGATATCAGTGTATCGCCGGATGCGAAGGGACGTCCGATCTTCCGCCAGGAGAGACCTCGTTCATTGACGACACGGCGGACCGTGGCATAGACTACTACTACTACATCATCGGCGTCGGGCAGGGGCAGAGCGAAGATCCACTCGCCATCAATGGGACGCCGGGCGGTTCCGCGCTCACGAGCAGCAGGTATCTCACGCAATCCTACCTACCGGCAACTTTGAAACGGCCACCATACGGCCAGTCGGAGTTTGGTGGGACCG
>CAZQAS010000080.1:0-16332 GCA_964591285.1 uncultured Rhodothermales bacterium | reverse complement strand
CAAGCGCCTGCGCGGCATGATCGTCGGACATGATAAAGAGGATGTTCGGCCGCTGATCCGGCTGCGCCTGCGCGGCCGTGCAGAACGCGAAGAAGACGATGAACGGTAACAGCGCGGACTTCATGCCGATAACGGTGATTCTCATGGTGATGTCACGGAAAACGACCGCGGAGCCGATGAGTGATGACGTGGCACGCTGCTATGGCCGGTCCGTCCGGACGTCCTCGTCAAAGCGTCGCATCTCCTCGCGCAGACGCGCCACGACCCCGGAATGCGCCTCCGCCACATTGTAGCGCTCCGACGGGTCGACCTCCAGGTCGAACAGCTCCACCTCCTCTCCCGTCACGCGAAGCTTCCATCGGCCATCTCGCACGCCCTGCAGCTCGGTGCCCTGGAAGTAATAGAGCCCCCGCGTCGGAGAGGCATCGACCGAGCCGGTCAGCAGCGGCATGATGTCCGCGCCGTCGACCGGCCGATCCCGCGGCACCTCCGCACCCGCCGCGTTGAGCAGCGTCGGATACAGGTCCATCGTCGTGGCGATCTCCGCCGACACCTGTCCCGCCGGAATCCGGCCGGGCCACCGCACGATTCCGGGCACGCGCATGCCGCCCTCGTACGTGGTGGCTTTGGCGCCTCGAAGCAGCCCCGGCGATCCGGCGTGCCACGGCTCGTTTCCCGCCTGAAGCATTCGGTCCGGCAGATTCAGCCACGGACCGTTGTCGCTCGTAAAGACGACGATCGTGTTCTCGTCGAGGCCCTCTTCCTGCAGCGCCTGCAGGACCCGCCCGGCGCTCCAGTCGATCGTCTCGATTACGTCCCCATAGAGCCCCGCCCGCGAGCGGCCCCGAAACCGATCGGCCGTGTTGATGGGCAGATGCGGCATCGAATAGGCCAGGTAGAGAAAGAATGGCTCGCTGCGGTCCTCACGGATGAAGTCCACCGCCTCCTCCGTATAGCGCACGGTGAGCATGGACTGGTCGCCCGGATCGCCCACGGGCTCCGTATCCCGGTAGAGCTCGAGCGGGCGATCGGTCTGCACCCACGGCCGGATCATGTCGTTCGAATAAAGCAGACCGAAATACCTGTCGAAGCCGTTCGCCGTCGGCATGAGTGCGGGCCTGGCGTGGCCGAGATGCCACTTGCCGACGGCCATCGTCCGGTAGCCCTCCTCCTTGAGGGCCTCCGCCAGCGTGATCTCCTCCGGAGGAAGGCCGTTCTCCACGTCGGGCATGAGCACGTGCGGTAACCCGACGCGCACCGGATACCGGCCCGTCAGCAGAGCCGCGCGCGACGGCGTACAGGACGGCGCGGCGGTGTAGAACGACGTCATTCGCATGCCTTCCTGCGCCATGCCGTCGAGATGCGGCGTACGGATGGTTGGATGCCCGTACGAGGAGAGATCGCCATAGCCGAGGTCGTCGGCGAATAGGATGACGATGTTAGGCGGCGTCGATGCGCCGTCCGCCGACCGCTCCGCGTCGGCCGTCACACAGGCCTGCAGGAGAAGGCTGCAGAAAACGATGGTGCATGCTGTACGTGCTGCAGTGAGCTTCATGATGTTGTTTGCCGGAGGACGCTGTAACGGTGGATGCCGGTGCACACCGCTCTTCCCGCTGAATGGAAGGGTAGGCCCTATATATATCGTCCTTTCAATGATATCTTCGCAAACGGGTGATCGAGAATGTCGGCATCAATTCTCTCCGTCGAACGCGTGCGCGGCTCTTCGCGCAGATCATCCGCGACCGCAAGCCGCCGGAGGTGAATCTGGATGGGTTGAGTGGATGGAACAGGTGGCGGACCGTCGCCGAGGCCTATGCGGAGCGTTGCAGCATCGACGTTTCCGCCGGCGGCATTGACCAGAATGTCGACCTTGCCGAATCGTTCTAGAACCTCGTCGCGTGCCACCACCAGCTCGCTCTTCTGCAGCACGTCGGCCGTGACGCCCATTGCCGTGCCACCCCGGTCTTCGATCTCCGTCGCCGTACGCGCGACCTTTTCTTCGGTGCGCGCCAGCACGGCCACGGAAGCACCGGACTGAGCCAGCCCGCGGCTCATTTCACTTCCGAGCGCTCCCGATCCGCCGGTCACGACAGCGACCTTTCCGTGGAGATTGAACTGGTTTGGATAAGATGTCTGCATACGAGCGCCGATTAGTGCAGTGAAGACGTCCATTCCACGACCTCGCTCGGCCTGTAGCCGATCCGATGGGCCAGTACCTCGAGGGTCGCGCCATCGGCAACGAAGATTGGCCGGTCGTAGACCTGCCACGTGTCGGCCGTGCCCGTTCGGTATCCGATGGACGCTCCGTCCGTCGGTGAGCTGAGGCGCACGACGGCGCCGCCTTCGGCGTCTACGGCATCGATGGTAGGAGAGGCCGTCTTCAGCTGCTCGCCGTACGGCGGATACAGGATATTCTTGAGGACCGGCTCCGGGATCAGCCCCATATCATCGATCTCGTTAAACCAGCGCTCCTGCTCTTCCCGCATCCGCAGAAGGGTGTTCCGGTGGCTTGGATCCTCCGCGAGGTTGTAGATCTCGTGTGGATCCTCCCATGTATCGTAGAGCTCTTGAAGCGGTTTTTCCTTCAGGAGGAGCTGCCAGTGCCGCGTGCTGTCGAGCTCGCCCTCCCGCGCCAGTCTGTGGATCTCCTGCATGAGATCCATATGGTCCCGAAACGGCAGGAATTGGATGTACGGCCGCTCCGGCCGATAATTGCGGATGTACTTGAATCGTTTGTCGCGCACGGCCCGCCGCGTATCCAGGGCGGGATCCATGCGGTCGCGGGCGGCATGGATGTACGATCGCTCCGGACATTGCTCCGGACCGAGAAACGCCGAACCCGGCATATAGTCCGGAATAGGTACGCCAGCGAGGGAGAGCACCGTCGGTGCGAAATCCACGAAGCTGATGAGGCGGTCCGATACCGTCCCTGCTCGTTCCTGATGCGGGAAGCGGATGATGAGAGGGACGTGCAGCCCGGAGTCGTACACCCAGCGTTTCGCTCGGGGCAAGCCTGAGCCATGATCGCTGAAGAAAAAGACGATCGTCTCCTCGAGCAGCCCGTCCGCCTCCAGCTCATTCAGGATGTGTTCTACCTCATCGTCCATCAGGGCAATATTGTCATAATTGCGCGCGATGTCCCGCCGAACGATCGGCGTATCCGGGTAGTACGGCGGCACCTCCACGTCGTCGGGATCCGTAATGAGCGGCTCGTCCTTCCGATTCCAGACCTGCGATTCGTGCGTGATGAAGATGTTGAAGACGGAGAAGAAGGGCTGAGATGGATCCGGCCGGTTCCGCCAGTGTGCCGTCTCGCTGGACTCATCCCACACGGTGATGGGCGCGGCAAACTGATAATCCTCCTTGGCGTTGTTGGTCGTGTAGTAGCCGTGCCGGCGTAGCAGTTCGGGGAAGGCGCGGACTTCCGGCGGGGGAACGGCCTCGTACGTGGGGATCGCGAGCAGCTCGGGATCGGTGATCTGATCGAGTGCCGCCGTGCGCCGCATGGTGCGCATGTGCTGGGCGCCGTAAGCGCACGGATAAAGCCCGGTGATGAGGGCGGACCGGTTCGGGGCGCAGACGCCGGAAACCGCGAAAGTATTCGTATAGCGGATGCCTTCGGCGGCTAGGCGGTCCACGTTGGGCGTGCGAGCGATCCGATCCCCATACGCGCCGAGCTGTGCGCTCATATCCTCCGTCGTGATCCAGACAATGTTCGGATGCACGGCAGCGGACTGCGCCAGCGCACTTCGCCCGGGCGACAGCGGCGCAAGCAAGACGAGAAGCAATACCGCCAGGAAGCTCAGGCAGACGCAATCCGCGCCTGATCCTACTAATCGCCTGGTTGGCATCCGAGGAACATAGTCACGTCGACTCATTCCGCATTGACGTATCCAAATTATCGAGGCCAAGGCCCAAGGTATGGATTTGCGTACCGGCTTGATCCTTAGTCTTGATCGAAAAAATAGGCGATCAGCATCAGACAAGACGTGTCGGCGTGATTCTTTGGTACATGTGGAAGTCTACCGTCAAAGAAGATGGAATCACCTTCGCTGAGATGGTACGTCTCGCTATTTATTATGTATTCTACTTCTCCTCTAAGGACATATTTATATTCGAAAGCTTCTGTCGTAACCTTATCTCGATCGGCGTCCATTAACAACTCTAGCAGGACAAAATCGACAGTAGACGCGGGTAGTCGCTTCGTAAAAATGCGTCGATATTGAAACCCCTTGATATCTTCTTTCTCAAACGGTTCGTAGTCATCGTATCGCTGCACTATAATGGTGGGCTCAAGCATTGAAATTCCCTCGAAAAACCTGCCAACTTCTATGTTTAATGACTGAATGATGCTGAATAAAACAGGGAGAGAGGGAATAGTCCGACCATTCTCGATCTGTGAAATTAGGCCCTTACTGACGTTAGACCGATCTGCGAGTTCCTGTAGTGTGTATCTATTGTCTTTACGATAGGACCTAATGCGTCTGCTTACTTCTTGCAAAAAGGCACCTTTCATGGTGGGCTGCGGTTGTGTGATTAGATGGAAACGTGTGCCATGGCATAAGAGATGAGGCCGACTCCTCGGTCAACCTTTTTCGTCGGGCGTTCATCATACGTCGGGCGTGCGAACGAGCGTCGTGACGAACGGACGAGAGAGAGACCCAATCGGGATCTTCCGGCCCGGACCAATGGATGAAATTTTCCGCTTGACATTCCCCAGCTTGTTTATTACGCTTTAGTATTAGTTAACACTAGTTAAGCATATGTCAACACCACGCCGAGGTTCCGCCTTTTTTGAGGCCTGATGAAAGAGCCCAGCGACCTTGGATCCTCTGGTGCCGTGCCGCACAGGGATCACGATGGTTCTACGTAAGGAGGGTTGGGACAATATGGATTGCGGGCAGGAGGTGCGGTGATGCGTGGGAGAGCAAACCGCGAAGCACGCACGGCTGTCGTAAACTGTGATCTCGGTTGATTCCTATTAAGCGAGCGTGACGATGCGATTTCGACGCTTTCTACGTCAGTGCTTCTCTCGTTCAGCGGTAGGTCCCGCCGGCCCTGGTCACGAGTCTCCATTTTCGAGAACGGCCTCGGTGCTCTTGGTTGTTGTCGTATTTGTCATGGCGTTAACCTGTACACTGCAAACTAGCACACCTGTATGGGGACAACAAGTCCAGATCAGTAGCAACCCGGTAGCCATTCCGGCTAACGGAGAGCAGCTCGTTGCAGGTAGGCTTGTCTCGTCGCCGGACGCCCCGTTTCCTATGGGGGAGCTCTCTCTGGGGTATGCGGCATCCTCCCAGTTGACCGGCGCCATTAGAGGACGCGTTGTCGACCAGCAGACCGGCGAAGCACTGTCGGGCGCCGCGGTTTCCGTCGTTGGCACGTCCATCGGTGCCGCGACGGACGATTCCGGTAACTACCGCATAACCGGTGTTCCTGAAGGCGAGCAAACGCTCAGGATTAGCTACATAGGCTACCGTACCGAAGAGGTCACCGTATTCGTCGAATCTGGACAGACGCTCGAGCAACGCGTCGAGCTCACGCCCGACATGGTTGAGGGCCAGGAAGTGATCGTGTCGGCTCAGGCTCTCGGCCAGGCGGGCGCCATCCAGCGACAGCTCGCATCCAATTCAATAGTCAATGTCGTGTCGGCGGCGCGTCTTCGAGAAATGCCCGATGCCAACGCCGCCGAGTCCATCGGGAGATTGCCCGGTGTGTCGGTCCTGCGCGACGCCGGTGAGGGGCAAAAGGTCGCCGTGCGCGGATTGGGGCCGGAATACAGTGCGATTACCATCGACGGCAACCGGGTGCCCGGCACCTCGGACGACCGGTCGGTAGATCTAAGTATGATTTCTCCCGACATGCTTTCAGGCATCGAGGTATACAAAACCATCCGGCCGGACATGGATGCGGATGCCATTGGCGGCACCGTAAACTTCCGAATGGGAGCCGTCCCGAGCGAAGCCCGCTATAGCCTCAAACTGGAAAGCGGGTACAGCAGCCACATCAACGACGTCGGCACGTACAAAGCGACCGCAGGAGCCAGCAGACGGGTATGGGACGACCGCATCGGGTTCATGCTTTCGTTGAACGCACAGCAGGTAGATCGAAGCTCGCACGTACTGGGTAGTTCCTATGAGATCCTCCGCGATGCACGCGAGGATGAGCCCCATGCGCCGGTAGAAGTTCGAAGTCTAAACCTTATCGACCGATACGAAATTCGCCGTCGATACGGCGGCGGCCTTACGGTGGATTTCAATGTCCTCAATGGACGAGTCGTCCTGAATAATACATACAGCCGCCAAGACCGGGATGAGGACCGCTTTGAACGCCGTTATGACCTGAACTCCAATCGCCAGTCATGGCGAGTCCGAGATTCGGACAGAGCGATATACACGCTCAACAACAGCCTCTCCGGCGAACACGATTTCGATTGGGCCGGGATCGACTGGCGGATCTCAAGGAGTGTGTCGTCCAACGATACACCGTACAATCATCAGACAAGGTTCGACGAGCGCAGCGCCATGGATCAGACGGAGGTAGATCTGAGCAGAGGACCCGAAGTTCTGCCGGCGATGGCTCGCAACAGGATGGATGAAGTCTTCCTTCAAAGCTTGAGCAATCAGCTGCGAGACGAGCGTCAGGAAGATCTTTCCGGCTCCCTGGATATTGAGATACCCGTGTCATCCGGACGATATGTAAATGGTTACGTCAAATTCGGTGGTAAGCACTATTCCAGATTCCGAGAGAGGAACTCAACGGGTTTCCGCGTATGGGATTGGACGCTTGAAGATCTTTACAACTATGAGAATTCTACTTTTCCATGGGAGCTCATGGCCGGAGGCCGTGGGCTAGCGAAGATCGATCCATTTATACCAGATATGGGTCATTCGTATTTCATACTCAACGATCAGTATGAAATTGCGTTTATGCCCGATCTAAATATAACGAATCAGCTATGGCGCGATTATTCGCACCGATATCGACCGCAACTGTCCGTGAAGTTCCAGGATTATGATGCCACGGAGCGGCTAAGTGCAGGATATGCAATGATGGAGCTCAACGTCGGCCGCAAGCTCATGATCTTACCCGGTGTTCGATATGAGTATGAACATTCAGAGTACACTGCTGCGATGGTGGGGGCGTTTCGTCAACAGGAGTCGGAGCTCACGTACGAACAGCAGAATCAGTTTCAGGATTCGACGGACACGCGCCACATGGGCATGTTATTCCCTATGGTGCAGGCGCGATACCACGTAACGGATTGGCTTGACGTCCGGGCAGCTCGCACGGAATCGACGACGCGACCGTCGTTCCACAATCTTACGCCTCGGTACAGGCTGTTCGACGACGACGGCGAAGTATTTAGGGGAAACACTCAGATTCGACCCATGCGAGCGGTCAATTACGATCTGTTTCTCACGCTGCACAGCAATAGGATCGGCCTCTATACGATCGGCGGGTTCTATAAGGAAGTACACGATTTAATCTACGTCCGAAACGCCAATATTATCGATCCCGAGGAAGAAGGACTCCCTCCATGGACGCGATTGTTTCGCATCGAAGAGCCCGCCAATAATGAGAATCTGACGAGAGTCCATGGGTTTGAAATGGAGTGGCAAAGCAGCCTGATCTTCCTTCCGCGTCCGTTCAATGGGCTGGTGATAAACGCGAACTATACCCGACTATTTTCGGAAGCTCATTACCAGTCGTTCGAGTTCCAGCGAACTGCCCAAGGTATCGTTGGCGTCGATACCTTCCGTGTCGCTCCCATGGTTCATCAGGCCGACCACTTGGCCAACGTCTCCATTGGATACGACTATAGAGGTTTTTCGTCGAGGGTGTCTGTTCAGTACCAGGGAGGGACCTTGCGTCAGATCGGCAGCCGACCGGAAAAGGACCGATTCACGGATGACTACGTCCGGGTTGATGCTACCGTGAGGCAACGGATATGGGGCGGTAGGGCGCACATTATCGCCAACCTGCACAATCTGACGAATCGCGAGGATCGGTCCTCGCAATTTACACGCGACCGCCCGCTCGCGATCGAATTTTACGGCGCCTCATTTGACCTAGGAGTTGAGTTGCGTTTCTAGCGAGACGGACGCTGGAAGCATGGTTAGACATCATGTCTCGTTCACGTCGAAGACTGAATACGATAAGTACTCGGATATACGGCACCAGGTAAACAAACAGAAGGAGGGCCCAATGACCTTAGCTACAACGACAAGCCATCCCCGAACCGTCAAGGCTGGTACTATTTCGGTACTGGCTATGACCGCCGCGATCCTACTGATGGTATGTGCGAACGTGACCCCAGCGTATGCACAGGATAGGGTGGTTGTCGAGCCAGACGATTTCCCAGCGAGTATCGGTGCCCTTAATCGGGCCATCGAGGAGAATGGCGGGGACGTGGTGTACGTCCTTCAGAACGGCGCGACCTATTTCCTGGAGACGATCCTGAGGTATGACCATCCAGTTAGAATCGAGGCGGAGGAGTACCCGTCGGATAATCCGCCCATCGTTCGCCCGGGCACCGACCTCGAGGGGAATTCCCTAGCCATCGCTCGGTTTATAGACGATGCCGAATCGTACGGTATCTTCTATTTTGCAATCGACGATCTAGGAACAAGGCGCCATAATCAGAGACCCGGTGGAGACGGTAAGGTTTATCACTGGGAGCACTGCTATTTCGCCGGCTCCCAAAACTATATATTCCGCACGGAGGGTGCCGGAAACACCCTTCGAATATTAGATTCCCAGGTCAGAAATATGGGCCGCGCAAGCAGTCTGTTCAACAGTCGATTCTTTGATCCCCGCGGCAATGATCAGGACTCGCTCATCATTCGCAACACCAGCATCTACAATGTTGCGTTCACGATCATTCAAATGGACGGCGGTGGGTTGATCGGTCATCTTGAAATGGACCACGTCACCGTCGTCAATCAAGGCACGTTTACGGGCCTTCCATTCGGTCTCGCTCGCGATGTGAGGATAACCAACAGCTTGTTCCGGAACGTGGGCATCCTGGGTGACTTCGAATCGGCCGAGCTGGTCGGCGACGACTGGCCCAACTATGACGGGCCGCGGTACTTCACGTCGGCCGGCTTCATGTCGGTTGAGTCGTATGAAGACGTCGGGGACTTCGACATCGGGACTGATGCAGACCGATCCATCATCATACGGAACAACAACTTCGGCGGACTTCCGGATCAGGACGTCATCGACTTCTGGGCGGAGATCAACGAGGACGAGCCGTGGGAGACCGATCCGGAATGGCAATGGAATAATCCCAACGTAGATTCCGAAGATCCCGAATGGGCCGATAGAGATACGATTCGCGTCGTCAGAATCGCGAAAGCCAGTCTCGACTCCACATTAACGGCCTGGGCGGATCAAGACGTGGACTGGGTCACGATCGAAAACAATATCCAGGAGGAAGTAGCGTTCGATGATCCGCCGCAGGGAATAGCGGCTTACGTCAGGGCGTTCTGGTTTGGCGAACCTACGGCTGAGCAGCGCCTCCACGATCGAAGGGCGGATCTGGATGAGGACCCGAACACTCGGTACTATCATCCCGCGGACGGTAGCCCGACCGACCCGGAAGGCAATACGGCTGCCTGGTTTAGAGATCTCGGTTACAGTACCGCGTCAGTATCCTATAGCCATGGGGAAAGTGGATTTCCGGTCGGCAATCTGAACTATTTCCCGGAGATGCGAGAAGCCTGGGGATCGGGCGAAGGGCCGGTGAGTGCGGAGTCCGAGGGGGCCGTCCCCGATGGCTTCAGGCTGGTCGGTAATTACCCGAATCCCTTCAACCCGACCACCAACATTGTCTACGAGCTGTCGTCTCCCGTCGACGTGACGCTTAAAGTCTACAACGTCCTTGGCAGGAAGGTCGCGGACGTGGACCTCGGTGTTCAAAATCCGGGGCGGCATGAAGTCTCGTTTGATGCGACGACCCACCCGAGTGGCGTCTATATGGTGCGTATGAGCATGGGTGATAACGTTCAATCTCACGTCATTACGCTCACGAAATAAGAACCGTCTCCTCGAGGGAGGTGTGTCGATTGGCGACATACCTCCCTCTGATCGGAAAGCAATAAGTGACCGCTGACATGAGTGCGTACCTCTCGCCACGAGCCGGCTTATTAGCCGTCATTTGTCTACTCTCCGCCATCAGTGTCGCATTTGTAGGTACGACCTCCGACCGGGACAAATCGGGCAGCGAGTCGGACTTCTCGATCGTGCTGCAGGCAGATAACTGTGAGATCTCTCTGAGTGGAGAAGCGCATTATCACCGTACACCCTCATCGATCTCTATTTATATGCCTGATGGCGAACGCGGTCGATGCGCCATTCACCTGTTAAATTTCTCGAAGCATCCTACGGAGGGCACGTATGACGTGGAGACCCCTGGCGACGTCCGAACCGCTGCCCTTTGTGTTCTGGAGGAACGTGAGACGCGGGAGAGGATCGCGTCGGAGTCGGGATCATTCACGATCACCCACGTGAGCGAAAAGCTGATCGAGGGGTATGTAGAGATGGTCCTGATAGGTGGCGTAACCGGTAAGCGCTACGAACTATCTGGTGAGGTCCAGGCGCGCGATCTGGATTCGACTGCCGACCTGTAATGGCGGCACGATCGAAGGCATAAAATGTACGTCTTCCGGCTCGTTTCAGAGTAACCCGTCGATTCCCTATGGTAGGCAACGGACATATCATCGCGAGATGTCGCCTAAGTGACGCAATCTTTCTTGCGATCACGCTGTCCGCGATAATGCTATGTGCATCGAGCACGGCGAGCGATTCATTGCGACAATACGAGCGCGTCAATAGAACGCTCGTAATCAGTATTGACGGGTTGCATCCGGAGTATATCACGCCTGAAATCACTCCCAACCTGTATGCCATGGGAGAGAACGGCGTTGTCGGTGAGGTGCATTCCGCCATCTATCCGAGCTATACACGGGTGAACAGCGCAAGTCTCGGCACTGGCACCTTTCCTGGTGAACACGGGCTCATTCACAATTATATGTACCATCCTGCCATGGGCGAAGTGTTCAGCACTACCGACATGGCTAACTTGTATCGACTCGACGACGTTACCGATGGGCGGATGATTACCGTGCCCAGTTTGGGGGAAGAGTTGGAAAGGGAAGGGCGGCTCTTATTGGCTGCCGGAACCGGAGGTACGGGCAATACGCTCCTGCAAAATCCGCGCGGGGCCGGCAAGGGGATCTGGCAGGTCGGTGGCTTCTTCATCCCAGAGTCGGCCCGCGAGGAGGCGGTGGACGCTCTCGGCGAGCCACCGCGAACACGTGGTCCCGAAGGCACTGCTTGGGCTATAGATGCCTACCTCTACCACGCATCAAGTGACCAGCCGCCGGACGTCACGTTTCTGTGGATAGGCGAGACCGACATGGCCGGTCACGAGCACGGTGTGGGTGCGCCAAGAACGCTCGAAGCGGTTTCTCACGTAGATCGACAAATCGGGCGGATCATCGATGCGCATGAGGAGACAGGTCTCGACGAGAAAGTCAACATATTTGTCACCGCCGATCACGGGTTTTCGACCGCTACCCGAGAGTTCGATATCGAGGCGACGCTCGAACGCGCGGGTCTACTGGAAGATGTCATTATCGCGAGGAACCAGATATACGTCGAGAGACCCGACGATCTTAACTATACAAGCAAAATCGTTGAAGCGCTTCAAAGGGATAGTGCCGTCGGCAATATATATACGCGGCCCGCTGCGCGAGGTCCGGCTGAGGGCATCATACCCGGAACGTTGTCGACGTCCGTAATCCAGTGGGATCATCCCCGCAGCGCGGACATCCTCGTATCCCCCATGTGGAGCAGCGCAGTCAACGAATTTGGCTACGAAGGTACGACCACATTCTCCGCACGCGTCGCTACACACGGATCGGACAGCCCCTACGATCTCCGCATTCGATTGATAGCCGACGGTCCGGATATCAAGAAGGGTGTCCGCAGTATGGTCCCCACAAGCAATGTCGATTTCGCGCCCACCATCATGCATCTGCAAGGGCTAGAGCCTGTCGAGAGCATGAGCGGACGCGTGATGCGCGAGTTGCTAGGTGACGGCCCCGAGCCTGCGGACATCCTCATTCACGAACACAGCCATACGGCATCCGTCACGTATCCTGACGGCTTTCGATACCAGGCCGAAATGGACGTGCTTCGAGTCGATGCTACGCCGTATTTGAGGGGCGCCCGAACGACACGAACCCATTCTGCTTCACGCGATCGGTGAATGCCGTCGTCATCCTGGCGTCTATCGAGAGCAGCGTTGTCAAATAGGCCATCCGCAGAATAAGTATCAGGTGCCTGCGGCACATCTAGCCTGCTGCATGGCCGTGGATGCGGCAAAGCACCACTGCCGAATGGTATTGGCACGATCCGACTTCGATTGACCTGCCGGCGTCGGACCGCGAGCAGGCTGGCTTCAGCTGTGCGGCACGATATCCTTCATCGAGCGAAATGTGGATACGGTGATAATCCGAGATATGAATGGCACATGACGGATAGTGTGTTACATAACGAGCGCGCGGCGTACATACGCAGATGCCTTCGCTTCGCGTGTGTGATTTGTTTGCTTCTGGCAAGTTCCAGGACAGCTGCCCAGGACCGTAGGGTACTCGTTATAGGGCTTGATGGCGTGCGTGTCGACGCGCTCGAGCTTGCCCATACGCCGAACATCGATGGTCTCCACGGGCAAAATGCCGGCCTTCTCGTATCCGGATTTACGGAGGACTTGACCTTCAGTGGACCGAGCTGGTCATCCATTCTCAACGGCGTTCACCGTGAGGGCCACGGGGTCGACTCCAACGATTACGTCGGCCATGATTTTACGGCACATCCGAATTTTCTGCGTCGCCTGAAGGACTTCAGCCCGGCAATCGAAACGGCGGCATTCGTAACGTGGGGCCCACTGCAGACGAACTTCACCGATGAAGATGGAACCCCGGATGGGGTCGATCATCTCGTGTATCATGACCGGGCTGAATCAGGAGACGTCCGTGTTGTGGAGGACCTGGTGCGGATGCTCGACGAGGGGAGGCCGGGCGCCATCTTCCTTTATCAAAACGACATCGATGGTGCCGGTCATCGCCACGGATTCTCTGCCGACGTGCCGGAGTACGTAGCGCAGATCGAAAAGACGGACTCGCTCATAGGGAAGGTGCTTGATGCGGTAGAGCGGCGGCCGGCGTACCGCGACGGTAGTGAGAGCTGGCTGTTCCTTGTTACGTCTGACCATGGAGGGATTGGCACCGGTCATCGTGGCAACGCTTACGTCCAGCGTCATGTCCCAATTATCGTGAGTGCAACGGACGCCGACGTGGGTCCGCCGTGCTTTCATGCCCGCACGGTTGACGTCACCCGTACCGTTTTGACGTATATGGGAGTTCCAGACGAGCTGCAAGCAGCCCTAGACGGTCGTCCGATCGGGTTTGCGCCCTGCCCGCGACCACAGATCGAATACGAGGAGAACTTGATTTTCAATGGAAGCGGCGAGCTGGACGCCGGTTTTCAAAACGCTTCGCATGACCAGGCCATTACCGGCTGGTACGATCAGCAGCTCACCGGTGCTCGCGACGGCTGGCACAGCATGACGCTCGTACGATACGATGCGGGCGAAGGCGCTTTGGACACGTCTAGCCCCGGACCGGATCAAAGGGGGGAGAATTTCTTCGCAGGCGGTTCGAAGGGAGCGAATAGCGCGCTCATACAAGATCTGGACGTTTCGGTCTTCAGAAGCGATATCGATATGCGGAATGTCGCTTTCGAAATGTCCGGTTATCTCGGTGGTAAAGCCGGACAGAGCGATCGCATGACCCTAACCGCCCATTTCCAGAACAGGGACGGGCACATTCTTGGTTCCGCAACTCTCGGACCCGTCATACCGGAAGACCGGTATTCCCAGACGGAACTTGTGTACCAGAGCGAAAACGGCCTCGTCCCGGTTGGGACTCGTTCGGTAAGACTGCTACTACAGGCATATGCCCCAGGTGACGAGGACGGTATTGATGCATATGCAGACAGGCTATCATTCGTCATAGAACGGCGATACCAGGAGTGATAAGGACGATGAGATCGAAAGAAGGGGAATTGAAGCACGTCTCTGGGCCATGTAATGAAAGGTGAGACGCTGAACCTATCGCTTGGAGAGGCCGGCCTACATACAGAAGAACAGCGCAGCGCCGAAACCGAAGACCAGCGTCGTGCCAGGTGGGGCGTCCTGTTCGCGTTGATGTTCGTCTACCTGTTCTACTATACAGGACGGCAGAACTTCGGATGGGCGCTCAGCTCCATGAGTGAGGATCTCGGGCTCACCATGACCGAGCTCGGGTGGATCAGCTTCGGAATGCTGATGACCTATGGAATCGGACAGTTTGTAAATGGCAACCTTGGGGACAAATTTGGCGGCCGAGCCATGATGACCTTGGGTGGACTGCTGTCCTGTGTATTGAACTGGGTCACGAGCTTCGGCACATCGTTCTGGACGATTTTGACACCCTGGGCTGCGAACGGCTATGCGCAGTCGATGGGCTGGGCTCCGGGTAGCCGTATGCTCGCCAATTGGTGGCCCCATTCGCTGAGGGGCAAGGCCTTCGGATGGTATGTCTTCTCGGCCGGCTGTTCTTCGATACTGATTTTTGCTCTTGGAGCCGGCATTGCAGCCATGCACCTTTCGTGGGAGTGGGTGTTTCGATTGCCGGTTCTATTACTGGCGGTCGCGTGTGTCGTGTTTTACACCGTTGCACGCAATAAACCCGAGGATCGCGGATTCCCACCTCCTGAGGAAGATCCCGATCACGTGAAGCCGATGTATGACGGCATCGAGGAAAACTCGACGCGTCGCTACGGGGAGGTACTTAAGAACTGGCGGTTTCTGCTCGCATCGTTGTCGATAGGCTTTGAGAGTCTGGCACGCTACGGCTTAATCATCTGGCTGCCGGTACATCTGATGGGGCCGGCGTATGCAGAACAACCCGCCGGTGTATGGATCGGTATTGCGCTGCCCGTCGGCATGGCGCTCGGAGCTCTTAGTTCCGGTTATATATCGGACAACTGGTTTTCGTCCAATCGCTCCCGCCCGATCGCCATTCTGCTGACGCTCGCGATGATCGTGCTGTTGCTGATCTACGCGGTTCCATCGGATATGATATTCGTGGGCGTGATACTGCTGTTCCTCGCCGGTTTTTTGGTTTACGGCCCTCAATCGTGCTACTGGGCATTGTGTCCCGATCTCCTTGGTCGATACCGTGCCGCGACGGCAATCGGGGTGATGAACATGTGGGCCTACTTCGTGGCCGCTGTAACCGATCCTTTTATCGGCTGGGTGGTCGACAACTTCGGCACGTTCCCCATTTTTCTGCTTCTGGCGGCCTCGTGCGCGTTGGGCGCGTTAGTGATTCTGCCGATTAGGCGATAATGTGAGAATCCGGAGACAAGCATAAACATAATTTCCAGAGGAACAATCGAAGCAACTAACCGCCTAACCTAACAACTAACACAGGGATAATAAATATGGCTACTTCACCATCAACTATCATCGAACGACAGGCGATTACGGACGGTGTCAAACCGGCTAGTATCGATAGGGATTTTGTATTTCGGCGCGAGTATCGGGGGAGCGTCAAGGGCCTGATTCTCGACTGGAGCGGAACTACGGTCGACGCGTATGTTATTGCACCGGCTCGCGTTTTCGTCGAGGTCTTTAAGAATCAAGGCGTCGATATAACCATGACGGAAGCCCGAGGGCCCATGGGGCTGCGTAAAGACCTCCACATTAAGGCGCTGACCGAAACGCCGAACATTGCTGAGCGATGGAAAAATGTCCACGGCAAATACCCCGACCAGGCAGACGTGGACAGGATGTTTGCCGAATTTGTGCCCGCTCAGATCGCCTGTCTGCCGGAGTATACCGAGCTGCTCCCGGGTGTGGCGGAAGTAACACAGCGCTTACAGAGTCAAGGCATTAAGCTGGGCTGTTCAACCGGTTTCACACGTGAAATGGTCGATGTTCTGCTCGAAGATGCCATCAAGCAGGGCTTTTCACCGGACGCGACCGTTGCCGGCGATGAAGTCAATCAGGGCGCCCGTCCGAGACCGTTCATGGTGTACCGCAATCTTGATCTCCTTGATCTCTGGCCCATCGAATCGGTGATCAAGGTCGACGACACGACGGGCGGTGTGGGCGAAGGCCTGAACGCCGGTTGCTGGACTGTGGGCATGGCCCGATACAGTAACTATATGGACATCAATTCACGAGAGGAAGAGCAACGTCTCTCGGATGCCGAG
>CAZQAS010000079.1:0-16352 GCA_964591285.1 uncultured Rhodothermales bacterium | reverse complement strand
TCGCCGGCTCTCGAGCCTCGCTGCGTTGACGTAAACATACCCTTGAGTAGCGCCGTCGCCTCACGAAAGGTGAGCGTCCGGCTTCCTCCGTTGACGAAGATAATGACGGACTCATCCGTCTTGTCGTAACCGTCGATGAGCCGATCTTCTTCGCACCACTGAAGGAGCTGATCCAGGGTGTAGCCGCCGTCCTGAAGGGACATCGTGGGGGATTGGAATGACTTCTAGTCTACAGGCGCGCGTTTCTCACGTCTAAAGGTGTCGCGGGCGGCCTGCTTAATCAAGTCTATGGAGCATATTCACAGTTCGCAGACGCTTTATTCACGAACGCGGGTTCCATTAGTTCGTCGTAGTTTCCGTGTTGTAACGAATCCATAACATTAGTCCGCGCACGCTGCGTCCGCAGGGCCGTCCGGCCGCCGAATAGCGTCCCCACCACTTCTTGACGAGGTGGCGGCGGAAGCTATCAAAGAGTCCGCTCTGTTCATTCCCGTGGACGACGTCGTTCGCGCTGCTGATCGAAAACCCCGACATCCCCGTCTGCCGCCGATACTCGGCACTCATTCCCTTCAGGACGCCGCGGAGAAAAGCATGCGCGCGCCCGGGGTCCAGGACGAAGCGCGTCGTCCCCTGTATGATTATGACGTGATCTTTCCGGCGTATGCAATCGTCAACG
Organism: uncultured Rhodothermales bacterium; assembly: GCA_964591285.1. Taxonomy (GTDB): domain Bacteria; phylum Bacteroidota; class Rhodothermia; order Rhodothermales; family VXPQ01; genus CAZQAS01. Next base: position 15,676 of record CAZQAS010000079.1, on the reverse strand, counting down.
AGCTGCTCTTCCGTGACACGATCGATAAGCTCTTCCAGCGACCATTCTTCCAGCGCCTTCATCGTAACTCCAACGTTTGTACTCTTCCTACCTGACTGGCGGAAGATAAGCTACGTGGCGCCGGGCGTTTGCGCATGCGCGATTGCGACGATTCCTGCCGCTGGCGCGTCACGGCGGCGGCTTCGCACGTACCTAGTCGGGGAAAGCCGAGAACTGCGAGAGATCCAGATGGACTCGGCTGAAACGCAGAGCCTACGCGTTGACGGTGCTCTCGGACGCCGCGAACGCCATGATGAAGGCCGCTCCGTGGCCTACTTCGCTCTCGACGCGAATGTCGCCGCCATGCATCTCGACGATCTGCTTGACGATGGACAGGCCCAGACCCGTGGACGACTCACCGCCAGTGGGGCGTGCCGACAAGCGCTGGAATTTCTGAAAGAGCATCCCCTTGTCCTCCTCGGATAGTCCGGGGCCGTCGTCGCGTACCTCGAACTCGATCTTCGATGCGCTCCGCCGCAGGGTCACCCAGATCTTCTTGCCCGGAGGTGAATACTTGATGGCGTTGGAGATGAGGTTTTCCATGCTTTCGGCAAGCCACTCCTCGCTTCCATCGACGATGAAGCTGTCGGCCCTCGGCACGTCGAAGAGGATTTCCTGTCCCTTCCGCTGCGCCTGGCGGCGATTCTGCTCCACCAATCCGGAGGCCACGTTGGCCAGGTCGACCGGCTCCGGGTTGATTTCTAGCTGACCGCTTTCGAGTGCCTCGGATTCGAGAATCTGTGTGATCAGCTCGAGCATTTTGTTCGACGAACTCTGGATCAGATCCAGCATTTCGCTGACGTCGGTACCCTCCTCAATCTCTTCCTGTATGAGACTTGCGAACTCGCGGATATTGTTGAGAGGATTCTTTAGGTCGTGCGCGGCGATACGGAGGAGCTGTGATTTGAGCTCGCTCGCCTCCTTCAGCTCACCGTTCTTGTCTTGGAGCACTTCGTTGAGGACCTCCAAGTCGTGCTGCTGCTTACGCAGTGTCAGCAGGTTGCCGACACGTGCGAAGAGCTCCTCGGCATTGAAAGGCTTCGGCAGATAATCGTTTGCGCCGGCCTCCAGCCCCTCAATCTTGTCGTCCACGGCCGCCTTCGACGTCACCAGGATGATCGGTGTCAGCTTGAGATCATCGTCCGCTCGGACGGCGCGGCAAAGGTCGTAGCCGGTCATTTTCGGCATCACGACGTCGCTGATGATCAGATCCGGACGAAGTTCGCGCGCCTTCTCCAGCGCCTCCGCACCGTTTTTCGCCGACTGCACGTGGTACGTGCCGTTCAGACAGCTTAGCATGTATTGCCGGATATCCGGATTGTCGTCGGCCACGAGAATGGTCGCGGGCGCATCACCGTTCTCGAGCACAGGTTTCTGCGTAGCGCCATCGCCGCTAATCCGCTGGGAATCTCCGTCGTCGTCCTCGAAATCAAAGACGGCCATCTCGACCATCGGACCGGACGAGATCGAGTAGCCGAGCTCGTCGTCGGAATCGACAACCGGCTCGGTGAAGTCGCTGCCGATGGGCATGATGATGGAGTACTCGGTGCCCTTTCCAACCGCGCTCTCAACCCAGATGCTGCCGCCATGCAGCTCTACCAACTCCTTGACGAGAGCAAGCCCGATGCCGGTCCCCTGCTGCACATTTGACGAGGAGCCCTCCGCCTGGCGGAAACGATCGAAGATGTAGGGCAGGTCCTTCTCCGGTATGCCGGACCCGGTGTCGCGAACGCGAAATTCGATATGCTCGCCATCGCTCATCCGGTTTACCTTGACCTCTATGCGCCCGCCCTCCGGCGTGAACTTGACGGCATTGGAGAGCAGATTGAAGAACACCTTCTCCATCGCCTCCGGATCGAAGGCGACGGGCAGATCATCTACGTCCGATTCGAAATCGAGCGAAATCTTATTCTGTTCGGTGAAGGCCGTGAACGAGAACACCACGCCCTCAACGAATTGTACGACATTGATGCGCTTCTTCTGGAGATCCATCCGGCCGGACTCCAGCTTCGAGAGGTCGAGCAGCTGGTTGATGAGCCGAAGTAGCCGCCGCGCATTCCGAAGCATGATCTGAAGCTGCTTCTTCAGGACGTCCGGCACTGGTCCGTACAATCCCGTAAGCGCATTCTCCAGCGGGCCGATGTTCAGCGTGAGCGGCGTCCGAAACTCGTGCGAGATGTTGCTAAAGAATTGGGTCTTGAGTCGATCGAGCTCGCGAAGCTGTTCGGCCTGTTCCTCAATGACGGCCTTTGCCTTCTCGACTTTCTCCTTTTCTTCTCGCAGGTCGCGTGTGCGCGCATCGACGATTTCCTCGAGCTCGCGCTGCCGTGCCTTCAGATGCCGAACGCGGAGCTTGTAGAGCGCCACGCCCCCCAGCATTAGAGCGACCGCCATTAAAAGGAAGAACCAGAGCGTCTCGTAGAAGAACGGCTCCAGGTAAAACGAGAAGGTCGCCGCCTCTTGACTCCATACGCCGTCCGCATTGCGCGCCCGCACCTGGAACGTGTAATCGCCTGGCGGCAGATTCGTGTAGAAGGCCTGTCGCCTCGTTCCCGAATCGACCCAATCCTCATCGACCCCCTCCAGGCGGTACTCGTACTCGACTTCGTCGTTGGCCATGTAGCTGAGCCCGACAAAATCGATCTCGATCTTGTTGCGGCCGGGGGCAAGGACGACCGACGTATCCATGCGAACCGGCTCTCCGGTCGCCAGCACCCGCTCGATCACCACCGGCGGGGGGTTCGAGTTCAGGGGCATGTTGTCGGGATCGACCGACACGACGCCACTCGTCGAAACGAACCACAGGCGACCCTCCGTATCTTTCCAACCGGCCGGCTGGGCGCCTCCGTTAAACTCGGTCGAGTTCAAGCCGTCGCTTCGATCGTAGATCACCGGATTTACGAGCTCGGCATCGCCATTCATCACGTCGTGGACGTCCGACTTGGCCATCGTGAACAACCCGCGATTCGAGCTCATCCACAGCCTTCCGGCCTCGTCCTCGAGGATTTGCAGGATGCTGTTGTTGAAGAGGCCGTCTTCGGTCGTAATCGTGGTGAGCCGCCCCTCATGCAAGCGGGTAAGCCCGCCCTCTTGCGTGCCGATCCACAGGACGCCTTCCCCATCTCGATAGAGCGAGGTGACGTAGTTTTGCGGCAGACCGTTTTCCGTGGTGTAGGTGTGGATGACCACGCCGTCCTTCATCAGATTCAGCCCGCCTCTGAACGTACCGAACCAGAGATAGCCGTCCGGTCCTTCCTCGATGACCGTAACGGCATTGTCGGTGAGCCCGTCTTCGGTGGTGTAGGTCAGGAAGCGGCGGCCGTCATATCGGACCAGCCCCTGCTTGTAGCTGCCCATCCAAAGGACGCCCTGCGAGTCCTCATAGATATTATAGATGCGATCGTCGGGCAGGCCGTCGGATTGCGTGTACCGCCGGAACGATCCGTTTCTGTACTGCACGAGACCGACACCGAGCGCCCCGATCCACACGCTGCCGCCATCCGAAGCGTACAGGCCGGCGATGTAATCCGACGCAAATCCCGTCTCCGTCGTATACGTCGTGATCTCACCATTGCGGATTCGGGAGACGCCGCCTCCCATCGTACCGATCCACATATCGCCGTGTGCATCCTCCACGACCGAGTAGACGCTGTTGCTTCCGAGACCCTCCGCTTCGGTGTAGGTCGTAAACTTTCCGTCCTGTAGTCGGATGAGTCCGCTGCGCTGCGTACCGATCCACAAGCTGCCTTCTCGGTCCTCCAGAAGCGCCCACACACTAGAAATGCTCTCCTGAGAGAAGGACTCCAGGCGTCCATCGATACTTCGTGTGAGTCCTCCGCCTTCGGTCCCGATCCAAATGGATCCTACCGTGTCACGCCACAGCGACCGAACGACGCCGCTCGGCAGTCCGTCGGCCTCCGTAATCGTGCGCACGGAATTCCTTTCCACGATGGCAAGGCCCATTCGCGTGCCGACCAACATGCTGCCCGATACATCCCCATAGATCGCCGTAATTTCCTGGCTCGGAAGCCGATCATTGATGTCGGACGCCAAAACGTCATCGTCCACGTACTGGAGCAGGCCGGCCTCGACCGTACCGATCCACACCACGCCGTCGGCATCCTCGTACATGGCTCGAACCGGCTTGTCGCTGACGCGATCGTCGTCTATCGGCGTGATGTCGCCGCCCTGGAGGACGTTCAGGCCGTTCTGAGTGCCGATCCAGACCCGGTTCTTACTATCGACCAGCAGGGAATGAACGTGATCGCTCGAGAGTCCCTCTGCGGTCGTGTACGTCGTGAATCGACCGTTCTGATATCGTGCGACGCCGTCGTAGGAAGTGCCCACCCAGAGCGCCCCGTCTTCTCCTCCGCTCAGCGCGCTGACGTCGTTGCTCTTCAGCGGCGAGTTGCGACTGTCGAAGACGTGGAAATCGAATCCGTCGAAGCGGACGAGCCCTTCCTGCGTGCCGAGCCAGACATAGCCGTCGGTCGTCTGCACGAGAGCCTGCACCCGATTCATCGGCAAGCCTTCTTCGATTCCCCACCGATCGAGCCGATACTGCGTGATCGCTTTCTCGGGATTGAGGGTAATCGAAGGCTGTGCCGTCGCCGTAGCTGCGCCGGCAACACCCACAGCAAGCAGCAGGATGTATGATATGTACAGCCGGATGGTGGTCATGAAGATCGTGGTGTGGCTCGTCACCGAAAGGGTTCGCAACGTGCGATGTCCGTCCCGGTCACTTGAGGTACCGTCAAGGCTCGTTTCAATTAGTCTGCCAACCTTGCCGTACGCGGACATTCTGTGTGGAAGTCCTGCTTAAAGGATCGGGCTAGTTGCGATCGTACTTAAAAAGAAAATCGTCCTTTCCTGGGCACTTTCGAGCCCCCAGCCGGAATCGGACACATCTAGAGATTCTGCCCGGGCGGGCCAGCTTGCGGCCCGTGGATCGTCTGCGCGCTGCCGGGAATAGCGGAAGCTCTTGCGGAGCGCGGAAATCCTTGCCCTCGTTGAGGGGTCGGCGCGCCGTTCGCCGTGCAGTCCGGGCGTCCGCCCACGCGCTGTCGCCACAAACGAAAGCCGGGCGGCACCTGTCGGTACCGCCCGGCCGTACTCGAAAGAACGTGATCGGACCGGCGTCGACGACGAGCTTTCGCAGCTCGTCACGCCTGGTTGACTTCAGGGAGTCGACCAGGAGACGCACGGTAGATTGTCACTGCCGCCCTATAGCTTTTCCTTTGCCGTTCTCGTGGCCCAGTCCGCGACCGAACCCCGAGTCGCCTTCCTCGTCACCGGCTAAGACGTCGTCACTCTCGCCTCCGAGCCAAACCGACTTATTCGTCGTGCTCGACGGCGCATCGATGACGGAGGCCTTACCGGATGCCTTGAGCGCCGCTTCTACCTGCGACGGGGTCGCCGACGGATTCTCGGCCAGGTAGAGCGCAGCCGCACCGGTTACGATGGCCGAAGCGGGTGACGTGCCCGTCGAGGTGGCCAATCCACCACCGAACGCATCCGGCTCGATCGTTTCCACACCTTCGCCGGGCGCGAGGATGTCGACGATACTGCCGAAGTTCGAGAAGCTCGAGAACCGGTAGCTCTTACCGTAAGAGCCGACCGTGATGGCACCGGCGGCGTGCGCGGGAGTGTACGTGGAGGCATCCACGCCTCCGTTTCCGGCCGAGACGACAACCGTTACGCCGGCGGCCACCGCCTCCTCGACGGCGAAGTCGAGTGCGATGTACTGCTCGGTTCCGATGTCGGCGCCGAGGCCGATGTTCGCCACGATGGGCGTACTCGGGTACGTATTCTTGCGCTCCACGAGAACGTCGAGTGCCTCGACGACGAAGGCCGACTCGGCCGTGCCGTCTTCGCGTACGACCTTCATGCTGTAGAGCTTCACGTTCGGCGCGACACCGACGATGCCGTCGTCATCATTGACGGCGCTCGCGAGGGCGGCCTGATGCGTACCGTGCCCATCCACGTCTTCGCCACCCTCAGTGAAGGTGCAGCCGCCTGCAATGGCGTCTTCGTTCTCCTCCTGGACCGCGCAGTGCGTGATGTCATAGCGGCCGGCAATGTTGATGTCGTCGCTGCTGACGCCGCTGTCGATGAAGTAGACTTCGACGCCGTCGGTGCTCCGATCCGCCTGAGCACCGATGTACTCGAGAGCCCAGGGCTCCACCTGGCCGTCAAAGGACGATCCATCTGGTCCCTTCTTACCCGTGCCGAAGCGGACGTCCGGCTGGATCCATTCCACGGAAGGATGATGCTCCACGAATCGAACGAAGAGATTTACGAGTCGGCCGGGCACACCCACGCCGATGCCGTTAAAGACGCTGTCGTAATCGGCGTACCAGCGCGTCAGCAGTTCCCAACGTGTGAGCAGCTCCTCGAGCGTCAGTCCCCAGCGTGTTAGCAGTTCATCCAAATCGAGATTCGACCAGCGCGTGAGCAGCTCGTCTCGGGTGAGCAGCTCCCAGCGCGTCAGTAGCTCCCAACGCGTCAGCAGCTCCCAGCGCTGCAGCTCCTGCAAGCGCTTCAGCAGCTCGTGCCGCTGGAGCAGTTCCCAACGCTGAAGCAGCTCCCAGCGGGTCAACAGCTCGTCGCCCTGCAGCTCTTCCCAGCGCTGTAGCAGCTCGTGACGCTTCAGCAGCCGGTCCTGGCCGATCAATTCGTAGCGCTGCAGCAGCTCGTAGCGCTGGAGCAGCTCTTCCGGCGTCAGCTCCTCGTGGCGCTGGAGCAGCTCAAATCGCTGAAGAAGCTCGAAGCGCTGAAGGAGCTCAAAGCGCTGAAGGAGCTCGAAGCGCTGGAGAAGCTCCTGCTTTTCGAGATCCGTCGTATTCTCCTGGAGACCTAGAATAAAGCCCGTCTGTGATCCGGACTTGCCGGTCGTCTGCACGGCGCGATCCATTAGGTCGGCGTGCTGCAGCTTCGTGACCGATCCCATCTTCGACGTGACCTCGGTGACTTCCCGGTCATCTTGGACGTCCGACTCGGGAACCTCAATGCCCCCTATCTGATCGGCACATCCCGTCAACGACAGGACGGCAGCGAGCAGGAAGGCGATGGCCGAGTACAAAGTGGCTCGGAGTCTCGTATAGCGATCCTCGGAACGACCCGGGATGGATAGTAAATGTCGCATTCGATTACCTCGTTTCGCGATTCTGTGCTCGATTAGTCGGGCACAACTGATTGGTACTAGTGCGTATATCGCGGAATGCCGCCCCTCCTTAATAGGAAGGACGACGGGTTTTCCGACTCAGATGTACTGATTCCGATTCAGTGGAAGTACCTAGTGGAGCTTAGGTACTAGTACCCAGACAAACGGCTAAGGCCGAAAAGACGGCTGCTCTCCAACCCCGTCCTTCGGCCTTAGCCTATTGGCGAATCACCATGCGCAGACTAGTTCGTCACCCTCAGTGCGCGATCCGCCAATCCTAGTTGTCCAGGTATGTCCCGATCGAGTCTGCCGTACTAACTGCAGTTTCGATCGGCTGAACTAGGTATCGCAGATCGAGCGTTGGCTTAAATAGGCGGAAGACTGGAAAGTGAGGAGGCATTCCTGCCGTTTTTTGGGCCGCACCTTTGCTGAGCGGCCCTAGGTACTTCTGCCGGATCTCTACCTAGGCGGCCTTCTGCTCGGTCATCCAGCGAATGGCGAACTGGTCGAGCTCCGCCGTGCTGGCGAGCTCCAGTTTCCGCTTCATGTTCTCCCGATGGGAGTTGACCGTCTTCGGACTCACGTTAAGCGTCTCGGCTATCTGTCGCGGCCTGTAACCCTGTCCGATGAGCCGCAGCACTTCCATCTCGCGGTCGCTGAGATCGGAGACCTTGTTCTCACCCTCGTCCTCGTCGTCGTTCGCAAGCGAGCGAGCAAGCACGTCCATCATGTTCTCACCGATGTAGACCTTACCGGAGAGCACACGTCGGATCGCATCCGCCAGACGCTGAATGGATTCCTTCTTGTTCACGAAACCCTGCGCACCGGACTTCAGGACTCTCTCGAGGTAGTCGGGGGCGTCGTGCATCGATACGACGAGCACGGGGAGATCGGGCCACCGTGACCTGATCGCCTCAATGAGATCGATTCCGCTCTCGCCGTCGAGGACGAGATCGATGAGGACGAGGTCCGGCAGATCCTCTTCCAGAAGCCGAAGGGCCTCCGCGGAGTTCTCCGCCTCGCCGGTCACACACAGATCCTCTTCTCGATTCAGCAGGCGGCTCACACCGTGCCGAACGATCGGGTGATCGTCCACGATGACAATGCGCGCTTTCTCTGACATAACCTGCTCCATCAACTGGATTCTAGTAATTCTTGTGGTTCATCCCCGACGAGCGTCGGAAGCTCGCACACTACCTTCGTACCGCACGATTTTCTGCGGGCCACGACCAGCGCGGCGCCGATTGTCTGAGCACGGTACTGCATGGTGCGAAGACCGAGCCCCGTGCTCTTGTGATCGAGATCTTCCGGGAGTCCGATGCCGTCATCGGCCACCGACAGGACGGTCCGCCCACCGCGCGTGGTAAGCGCGACGTCGATCTTCGCCGGTTTTCCGTGACGAACGGCATTGTTCACGGCCTCCTGGGCCACGCGATATATGTGAAGCGCTATCTCGGGGTCTTGTATCGGCCGATATCCGGCGGTCTTGAGTCGGCACGCGATGCCGTACACCCCTTCGACGTGCGATCTCAGCCGCTGTAGAGCCGCTTCGAGGCCGTTCTCCTCGAGCTCTACAGGCAGCAGGAGTTTGCTGAGGCTGCGGGTGTGGTCGATGGCATCTTCGACGAGATCTGTGATTTCTGCCGCCTCCGGCGCAGCATCGCTGCCGGAGGCCTCAAGCGTTTGGGCCAGCGTCTTGCTGAGAAACCCGATGCCCGTGAGCAGCTGGCCCAACCCGTCGTGGAGATCACGCCCTACGCGCTTTCGCTCTCGCTCACCAGCCTTGAGTATCTCCTTCTCGAGCAGGCGCTGCTCGGTAATGTCGTGCAGCACACCGATCACGCGATCCTCATCCTCGTCACTGCGGTGGCTGAACTCCAGCTCTGCTACACGCTCCTCGCCGTTAGGACGTAGAATGCGGAACTCGCCGGTCCATACCTCGCCGGGTGCGCTCGAGGCGAAGTGATCACGAATCCGGCGGCGATCTTCCGGGTGGATGAGACGGACGATCGAGCGCATCGACGGCGTAAAGCGTTCCTTTGAGACGCCGAAGATGCGATACGTCTCGTCCGACCACAATTGGCGGGATGCGCCCGGAGCCCAGCTCCAGCTGCCGAGATGGGCGATGCGCTCGGCTTCTTTGAGCAGCGACTCGCTTGTCCGAAGGGCGCGCTCGGCCTCCAGCCGCTCCTCGATCTCGTGCCGGAGCATCCGATTGCTCTGTTCCAGCTCAAGCGTGCGCTCGGCGACCTGCCGCTTGAGCTCCATGCGGGCATTTCGCTCCATCCGATCGCGTTCGATCGCAATACCCGCGATCTGGGCGGCCATGTCGATGAGCCGATAGTGATCCTCGTCGAGCTCCGTTCGGGTGCGGTGAAAGAAGGCCAACCCCCCGTTCGCGCCCTGACCTTTCGACAGGACGGGCACGGTCCAGCACGTCGAATAACGAAAGTTCAACCACTCACCCGTCGACGACAACTCCGAAACGACCACTCGTTCGCGCGCCGGCACATCTAACGCATCTGGAAGCGGAAACTGAAGCGACCAGACCGCCTCGACGGTATCCTTCTCCTCTTCCGTAAGTCCAGGGGCGATGAGTGGTTTGATTAGGCGCCCATCGTCGTCGAGCACGACCAATGCCACGGCGCAGTTCGACATCTGCGCTTCCAGAAAACAGGCGATTGTATCGAGCGTGTCGACCAGGGGCTTCCCGCGGGCGACGAGTTCGAGCAGGCTCTTCTGGCCAAGCTGTAGCTCGGCCAGGCGACGGTGCTCGGAAATGTCACGCGCGATGACTTCCAGAGAGACAATGCGTCCGTCCCGCCTGACGACGTGCACCTGTTGACCGAACCAGACGACCCGGCCGTTCGCGGCCGTCACCGGCACCTCCACGTACGAGGTATCCTCGCGATCTCGAATCTGGCGCCGATACCGCGCGGCGATACGGGCCGCACTCCCCGGAGCGATCAGCTCGAGAACGCGGCGACCCTGTAGTTCAGAGGGGCTGTATCCAAGGACGGACTCAATCGCCGGATTCACGTAGGACAGACGCCCCGCGCGGTCGACTTGGTAGATGACGTCGCTGGCAGAATCGACCAGCGATCGGAAGGCGTTGAGCTCCATCAGGTCCGGATCCCGGGGATACATAGGTTTATCCCTAGAATCGGCCGAAGGGCAGCGAAGTTAACCGCATCGTGCGCAGACTCGCTCGGATAGATCTCCGGCGGCACGACCCGTTCAGTTCACTAGCTCCTCATAATCGGAAGTGTGTGCGGGATCGAGCCGCGTCAACAGATCATACGCCTCCGCCCCCCGCGACCATCCGTCGAAGATGTCCGGCAGCTCGGCGTACTTCACCGAGAAGAAGAGGTCCAGCACGTACTGCCGAGATACGTCGTCAAAGAGCGCATCCAGCGACTCGAGTACTCCAAGTATCGTCGCCCGCGAAGCATCCGTGTCTGCGACAAAACGGTCGAGCCCACCGAAATGATAGTTGAAGTATGCTTCCCTGAGCGGCTCGAAGCGCGGATCCATGATCTGCGTAACCAGCGCCTCCCGACTCCGGTCCGAGCCGACTTCTGACCATCCCGGCGCAGATTGTGAACGTGCCCGCTCTGCAATCCTGCGAGCCTGCCGAAAGTACGGTGTGCCTCCTTCGAGACTGAACGTATCATAGTCGTAGCCCAGCATCACGTAGGCGTAGTAGTCCAGCACCGACGTGAGTGGGTCATACCGCTCGAGATTGAAGGTGAGCGGCTGGCCCTGCGCATAGTTGAACTGCCAATTCGGATCGTTGAACTGCACGACCACGGTGTGCTGCGTCGTATTGTAAATCGGCCGTCGGAGGGCGACGACCAGACGCGCGCGGAAGCTCGTCAGCGAAATGGCCTCCTCCACGGCGATCTGCATGGTGCACTCGATCCGCTCGTTCTCGCGAAAGCGATGCTCCGTCCACGATCGCTGATTGACGTACTCCTCGGCACGCCTTTCGAGCTCATCCAGAAATCCGAAGTCCGATCCGGTGAGGTTGCTGTAGTTCACCGTCACCGAACAATCGAACTCCTGCGCGCGGACGCTCCGAATCGACGCGACGGCAATCACGCTAATGACTAGGAGAACGCCCGCAGAACGTAACCACGGAATGCTGCGCATGGCGAAAGGATGGACTGTCATGATGGGCAGCGGATAATACTGGAATCCAGGCGACCAGTTTCACGGCGAGTTGCCGCCGCGTGTGGGAATTTTTGCGCCGAGAGGTTATATCCGCCGGCTTTATGTGTCTGATGTATAAAGACCCATCTGACACAGCCGACTCATGGACTGCGCCAGCCATCCGTTCGCGCGAGATGCGCTCAACCACCTCGGCCACCATAATATACGTCTACGTGCGCTACGTCTACGTGCGCGCCAGGTCGCGCCTGTGGTGCTCTGGACCTTGCTGCAATGGGCCGCGTGGTTCGTGCCCGCCATTGCTGTTGGGCAGCACCCTCCCGGGGCGCGATCAACGGCGCTCGGCACCGCCTTTACGGCACTGCCGTCCGCACTTGAGTTCGCCGCGAATCCAGCCGCCGGTTCAACGTCTGACCTTCGAGGCATCGGCATCGACGCGACGCAACTCTACGGCATGCGGGAGCTCCGCGGGGCATCCGCACACCTCTTCTCGCCCCTTTTCGGCCTCAACGTTACGTCCGGCGTACAGACGTTCGGATTCGAACTCTACCGCCGTACAACCTTCGCACTTGCACTCGCACGTTCCTTTCAGCCCGGGACGTTCCGTAGCCTTCACCTCGGCGTCCGAATGGACTATGCCACGATCCGAGTGCAGGGGTACGGCGGTACGGCGTATCCGACCGCCTCCGCTGGCGTACTCATTCCGCTGTCCACGTTCACCGTTCTCGGCGCAGCGGCAACGAACCTGGCCGTCTTCGACAGAGCGGCGCGACCGGACGTTTATAGAACCCTCGCGGTGGGACTAAGCCACGCACACGGTTCAAAGATCATGATCACGACCGACGTGATCAAGGAGGTCCGTTCACCGCCCTCCCTACGACTCGGCATTGAGACGATGCCGGTTCGCGCCGTGGCACTTCGGGTAGGAATGACGACGGAGCCGCCGCGCGTCACGGGAGGCTTCGGACTTCGAACCGAATACCTCATCGTCGACGTCGCCGCAGAAAGGCATCACGCGCTTGGCTGGTCTCCGCATACCTCCCTTCGCATACTATGGTAGTCCGACAGCTCATAACAGGCGCCCTCCTGCTGACCGGCCATTTGCCTGCGAATGCCGCCGCAGGATTCGAGGGGTTCGCCACTGTCGACTCCTGTTCGCCGAACATCCGACCGTGCGGAGTTGAGGTCGAGTCGTCGGCGCAGCTAGCCCCGATCCATCCTGCCGACACCACCGAATTTGCGGCGGATTCCACCGCACGGCTCGGCGGAGAACGAAGCGACGATCTTTTCGATACGGAGTTCATCGATTCGAGCGAGCCGGAACAGATATCGGAGGACCTGGCTGCGAGCCGCGAGATGCTCGACGAACTGGCGACCTGGAAGATCGATCTCAATCGCGCAACGTCGGAAATGCTCGAAAGCATACCCGGCGTCTCGCCCATAGATGCCGCCCTCATCTTGTCCGTGCGGACAATGCGCGGGCGGATTCGCGCCCTCTCCGAGCTCGAATCGTCCGGACTCGACGCAGCCACCGTCGCCGCGCTGGCACCATACGTCGTCATTGAACGGCGCAAGCGGATTCCCGTGAAAGCGGAGCTTCTACAGCGTTGGTCACGCCGCATCTCCGAACTGGAGGGATACATCCGTGACAGCACGCGCACACGCTACCTAGGAGGCCCAGATGCGCTACTAACACGCATGCGACTTGTTGTTGGCGACCACCTGGAGGTGGGAGTAACCCTCGAGAAAGACGCCGGCGAGCCGATGCAGGTACCGCTGCGACTCGACTTGGGCCACGACTATGCCGCCGGATTTATCTCCCTCCAGGATTTCGGACCCGTGCGGCGAGTGGTGATCGGAGACTTCGCCGTCAACGTGGGCGAGGGCCTTGCCTTCAGTCAGAACACCGCGATTGGCTCTGGTCCGACGGCCTTTCGGATTCGCGAACCGGTGCGTCCGCACTCCTCGTCACGCGAGTTTGGATTCTTCCGGGGAATTGGCGTGCAGACGCGGTCATTCCTTGGCTTGCAGGCTGCACTTCTGGCGTCGCGAAAGCGCGTCGACGCAAGGTACGACTCCACGAACGCTGAGTGGATCATTCGATCAAACGGGCTGCACCGGACGGATTCCGAGCGATCGCGCAGGAACCACGCACACGAATGGGTGGCCGGTTGGATGCTCGCCTATCACAGAGGGAGTATTCGCCTGGGGGCCGCAGGTGCGCGGACGCAACGCACCGTCGAGGATCAATCGGTGGAGGAGGTCCAGAATTTGACGGGATACGCAGCATGGAACGGATCCACGTTCGGCGTTGCGGCCGAATTTACTCCGCGTGGTGATGGCACCGCCTTCTCGTTCTCGCTCGGCTACCGGCCCGCACGCTCGGCGCAGTGCTGGATCGAAGTGCTCCGCTCGACGCCCGGCGGCCGATCGCCGCACTCCTCGACCGCCGTCGATTCCCGCGGACTTGGGCAGAAAGAATTCCGTTGGACGAGCGGCGTGAGCCTTCGCCCGTCTCCGAGGTGGACGGCTACGGTGACGTCACGCTGGCGCCGTAAACCCGCCCATCCGATGGAGGGCGATGCAATTGCGCTGTCGGGCACGCTCGGCTACAATCCGGCTCCATGGCTCGCCATCCGCATCCGCGTGGCCGATTATCGGGATGAGCCCGTGCGCACATGCGCCGATGATGATCGGATCGTGCGATGCTCGGCTGTATCCCGGCGCCGCACCGTCCGCGTCCAGCTGGACTATGAGCACAGTCGCGTTCTCCGGCATCGATTTCAGATCGAACTCTCGCGCGGATCCAACAATCCAGGTTCATATCGACGCGGATTCGTCATGTATAAGGACGTTCGGTGGCAGTTGGCTCCCGCCCTTCAGATCGACGGTCGCATCCTCTTCTTCGACGTCTCTGACTTCGTCGCGCGGATCTACGCGTACGAAAACGATCTGCTCTACTCGTTCAGTGCGCCTGTCTTCTCCGGCCGGGGTCGACGCTCCTACATCCTAGCCCGATTCGCTCCGCACCACAGCCTGAGTATCCAGGCGAAGTACGGCGTCAGCGTCTATGAGGATGTGGACCGCGTGGGTTCGGGATTGGATGCCACGACCGGTCCAGCTCGCAAGGATGTCCGTATTCAGATTCGGTGGAAAATTGGAGATGCTCGGCCGGCGGCTCCGGAACAGGTCGGTCCACGCATCGGTGGCGGTCCCGCGGGACGGCAACGCTTACCACTCCAGTCCGGCGAACGGCTTGCGTCACGATTGGTGTAATTGGTCTGCCTCATCTATCTTGGCTCCTCGTGCTACTCAAGGAACACGGCTCGTCGTCTCCCCGAAATCCGACGCAGCCGCTCTACGCTACTCCGCCACGTCGACAGGCGACTGTAATTCATGGATTCAGATCCACAGCCACGCATTCTTGCGATCGAGGACAATACCGACACGCAGGTGCTGCTGCGTTATCTGCTAAGCCCACGCTACAACGTGGAGATCGTCCCACACGTCGACGACGCCCTCGATGCGGCGACGTCGAATCTCTATGATCTGTTTCTTCTGGATATCAATCTCGGAGAGGAGCGAACGGGCATCGACCTTCTCCACGAGCTGAGAAAGCAAGATCGCTACAAAGAAACTCCGGCAATCGCTCTCACGGCCTATGCCATGCCCGGCGATAGAGAACGCCTGGAAGAGTCCGGATTCTCGGGATATCTGAGCAAGCCCTTCACTCGCAAAGAACTTTACGAGGCGATCGAGGATATGCTTGCCGACACGTAAGCACAATTTCTCGCACGATGCACCGGCTTCGACTTTGCATCTTCTTTCTCCTGACGCTGGTTCTCACCAGCAGCTGTGACCAGCGGCGGACGTATGACGTTCAAGGACGGATCGCCGGCTTCGGCGACGACGGCCGAACGCTCATCGTCGAGCACGGAGACGTTCCGGGACTCATGCCCGCCATGACGATGCCCTTCTCGGTCTCAGACACGTCCGGGATGGGCGAACTCGCGGCGCGTGATGCTGTGTCTTTTACCCTCGTCATCAGCGGCGACAGTTCATGGATCCGCGATATACGGATTCTGCCGGATACCGCACTTGCCGAGCACCCAGCCGGTTCGCCCGACGTTTCGTTCGGCCCCGCGCCTCAGATTCTCGAGGTTGGTGACCCGGTACCGCAAACGGAACTGACCACGCATGCTGACACCACGGTTCGCTTGAGCGAGTTCGAAGGAAAAGCCGTACTGCTGACCTTCATCTATACGCAATGTCCGATGCCGGACTACTGCCCGCTTATGTCGCAGC
>CAZQAS010000078.1:0-16527 GCA_964591285.1 uncultured Rhodothermales bacterium | reverse complement strand
GACGCGGGCGATCCGAATCGGATCAACGGCGCCCTCACGGCGACGATGATTCCCGGATTTACGATTCTCTATGCCGATGAGTCGACCCAGAACCACGTCGACGATCCGTCGCAACCGGTAGCCGCCCCGCGCGGGAACGTGAATGAGAATTTTTTCGGCCAGCTTACCAACTTCGCACAACGCGACGTTTGGGCGGGGCTTGAGGATCCCTGGCCGGGTCCGTCGGCGCGGATCCAGAAGGGCTCGATGCGGGCGCTGACAGTCGGTCCGTACGATCTTACCGTCGAGCGCGACGAGAACGACAATCTCGTGCGGGCCGACTCCTTCACGGTCGTCTATGCGATCGGCGTGGGCGACGTCGGCTACGAGGTCGCCGACAGCCTGGGCAAGGCGTGGTACCGCGGTGAGATCACCGATCAGGAGAAGCGGGTATTCATTGACATGGGTCGTGACTCGCTCTTCCGGAACTTAGACCGGGCGAACTGGGCCTGGGCCAACGATCTGCAGGTGGCGGCCCCTCCCCCGCCGCCGGACATCGCCGTGAGTTCCGGGCCGGAGCACAACCTGGTGGAATGGTCCTATCCCGAGGCGCGCTACTTCGAGGATCCGAACACGGGCGCGAATGATTTCGCCAAATGGCGCATCTACCGGAAGACGGGCGGCTACTGGGTCAACGATCCGGACGACGACTTCCAGGGCCTGCGGTGGGAGCTGGTTCACGAGATCGACGCGCCCGGCACCGCGCAGATGGAGTGGTCGTGGCGTGATGAAGGCGTCGAGCGCGGCGTGCCGTACTACTATGCCGTAACGGCGGTCGACGACGGCACGCAGAACGACGGCCTCCTCCCGGGCCGCCCGCTGGAGAGCCCGCGCTATGCGAACCAGACGCAGCTGCCGGTGACGGCCTTCGAAGCGGGACTGGACGTGAGCGATCAGGTACGCGTGGTGCCGAATCCGGCCACGTCGGCGGCCGGCGCCCTCGGCTTCACCGGCACACCGAATCAGATTCTCTTCGTAAACCTGCCTTTCGAAGCTACGCTGTCGATCTACACCGAATCGGGAGAGTTGATCACGCGCATCGATCACTTCGGTACGGCCGACGAGTCGTGGGACCAGCGCACCGACGGTAACCAGTACGTCGCCAGCGGGATCTACGTCCTCGCGGTCCACAACGCGAGAGACTCCGAGGGCAATCCCCTTCCCGATCAATTCGTCAAATTCATCATCGTGCGATGAGCGAGCCCGTCATGCGTATCCGCATTCTTTTCAGCATTCCCCTTCTCCTTGCGCTGGTCTGCATTTCGGCAGAAGACGCCACGGCTCAGGTAGAGAAGGAAGCTCAAGCCGGATTCCGCTTCTTGGAGAATCCCGTGTCCGCTGAAGCCATCGGTCGCGGCGGCGTAGGCGTGACTATGATGCGCAATGCATCAGCGCTCTTCTGGAATCCCGCGGGCATCGCGTGGATCGAAAGTGGTGTGGACGTTGGATTTCACTATACGGTCGGTTTCGCGGATATCGATCAGATGTCGGCAGCCGTGGCGTCGAATTTAGGTTCGATCGGAGTCGTCGGACTCAGCCTAACCCGCATGGATTACGGAACCTTCTATCTCACTCGGCGAGCCAATAACGAACAGGGATACGATGAAACCGGGGAATTTACCCCCCAAGCACTGGCGGTTGGCCTGGCCTACGGCCGTGCGATGAGCGATCGGTTCACGTTCGGCGTGCAGGCCAAGCTCGTGCATCAAGATCTAGGGGATGCCTGGATTGCGCCGTTCCTCGAGGGCGGCGGCTCCGCCGACCCCGCGCTGAAGAGCTACAGCATGACGGTCCCGGCGGTGGACGTGGGGGCTTCCTACGATTTTCAGGCGTATGGACTTACCTTCGGTGCCGCTTTCCAAAACGTCAGCTATGAGGTGCGCTACGAGGAGGAGCAGTTTCCGCTTCCGTTCAACGTGCGTTTCAGCATGACCGTCGAACCCATTACATTTATGCGCTCGGAGACGCCGTATCATAACGTCACGTTGGGCGCCGAGACCTGGAAGGGCCGTGATTTCGGTTCGAAGATGCAGCTCGGTGCCGAATACAGCTTCATAGACCAGTTCTTCGTCCGTGCCGGATACATGGGCGGCTACAGCGAGAGAGGAATGACGTTGGGCGCGGGATTTCATAGATTCGACTTCCGCTTTGACTACGCTTTCCAGCAAATGGGCGTGCTGGGTAACATCCACGCTCTGTCCCTGGCGTATGCGCTAGGGCGTTAATTATCATCCATCAAACAACCACAACCAAAGGTGCACTATGCGTAACAAGCTACTAATCTCCGCCTTAGCACTGCTATTGGTTCCTCTGACGGCTCAGGCCCAGGAAGAGGAATGGCAGGAAGTTGAGGCACCGGTTCATTTGGAGTATGAGGACCGCCTCCACTCAGGCGGTATCGTCCACGGCGTCGTAGTCGACGACAACGGCTTGGTGTGGATTAACAACTTCAGTGCGAATGATCCCGTGGGCATGCACGTCGTAGACATGGAGGGCAATCCTGCCTCGTTTTCCCCGGTTGCGTCCGTGACCGTCGACGGGACAGAGTATCCAACTGAAGGCGCAGGGCGGGGCATCACGAAAGACGCCGACGGTAACATCATGACGGTATTCAATAGCTCCCAACTCCTCCATATCGACGCTGAGACCGGTGAAGGACTCGGTGTATGGGAAGGACCCGGGCCATTGACGAGTCCGGCTGTCGATGAGTTTGGCTTCGTGTACGTGGGTCAGGTTCTCGGGACGCCGCCGATTTTCGTCATCGACAGCGAAACGTGGTTGGACGCGTTTTCGATCAGCGGCGAGATGGATCCCTACCTTTCGCGTGCCACGGCGGTAAGCAATGACGGATCGACCGTAATCTCGGCTGTCCTCTCCGGGGGCCTTAACTTCTTCACGAGTGAGGATCTTTCGAATTACGAGCTCACCGATACGGCATTCGTCTTCGACGGAGAGGTGTCTTCGGTGCAGTACGATCCGGAAGGCATGCTCTGGGCGACGGACGAGGGTACCGACCCACAGGATCCCGAATTAGGAGATCCAAACCTCAAGGTCTTCGATCTGGAGAATAGGACGTACTACTCGTTGCGTCACGATTCGCTGGACCTTCAGCCGCGCGGAATCGGGTTCGTCGGCGAGGGCGACTCAAGGCAGATCGTAGTAGGCAGCTTCTTCTCCGGTTACACGGAGATCTTCAACGTGGTTGAAGGCCCGGTTGCTATCGACGATCCGGAGCAGCCGGAGGCGTTCACGCTCGAGCAGAACTTCCCGAATCCGTTCAATCCGACGACGACCATTCGCTACAAGCTGCAGCAGGCCGGCGACGTGACGCTTCGCGTCTACAACTCGACTGGTCAGCTCGTGAAGACGCTCGTTTCGGGACAGCAGGTTTCGGGACAGCACGAGACGAGATGGGACGGGACCGACGCGAGCGGCCGCACCGTCAGTAGCGGCGTGTACTTCTACTCGCTCGAGACGGCGAATCATCGTGAAACGCGTGCGATGACGTTCCTGAAGTAGGTGCGATCGCTCGTCCGCAGGACGAACGTATCCACCGAGTGTTGAGTACGAAAGGGGCTCCGGCGTGCAGCGTCACCCCGGAGCCCCTTTCTTTTTGTCATCTCATTTTTTGAAGTAGTATGAGATCTCGAGCTATTTCCGCTCTGCTCATCGTTCTGACGCTGCCCTACGTCTCTTCGGTAGCCCAGGATGCCGTCCCGCCTCTCTTTGAAACACGGGCGAGTTGGGTAGCAACGTCCTATCGGCTGGATTGGCCGCCGCCGCCTAGAGCCGGCGAATCTCCCGAACAGCTTCAATCGCGGCAGCAAGAGGCGCTGGAGGCGATTATGGACGAGCACGTTGATCTGAATATGAATACGGTCGTCTTTCAGGTCTTCACGCACGGGATGGCATTCTGGGATAGCGAGCGCGTCCCCTGGTCTCACCTGATCACCGATGAGCCGGGCAAGGATCCGGGATGGGATCCGCTGGCATACGCCGTCGAAGTAGCGCATGAACGTGGGCTCGAATTGCATGCCTGGTACAATGTCTTCCAGATGGGCAACCCGAATACCGAGATCAACGCAGACCACGTGCGGAATACGAATCCCGACTGGGTGAAGCCATACCATGATGGGCTTGACGTGCGTGACTACTGGATCAATCCTGCACATCCCGAGGCCCGCGAGTGGCTGGTCGGTAACGTGCTGGAGATCGTCGAGAACTACGATGTCGACGCGATCCATTTCGATTACATCCGATACCCGGCATACGGATTCGATGATGACCACATTTCCAAGCGGGAATGGCCCAACGATGCATTTTTTATCGATGACTGGAAACGTGAGAACGTCAACATTTTCGCCCGCGAGGTCTACGCGGCCGTAAAGGAGGCGAAACCATGGGTGAAGGTCGGATCAGCACCGATCGGCACGTACAAGAACGACGGAACGCCCGGCTTCTGGGCATGGGATCACCTCTACCAGGCCAGTCGCGTCTGGCTGGAGGAAGGCGTCCACGACTATCTCGCTCCCCAGCTCTACTTCGACATCGGTACCGGCTTTAGCTCGCATGACTTTCGCTCCTGGCTGATCGATTGGATCAACAATTCTCATGGCCGCCATATCTACGCCGGACATGGTACCTGGCGAGAGTCCTTCGGCGATTTTTCGACCGGAGAGATCGGTCGCCAAATCGGCGAGATGCGCGAGCGGGGCGCCGACGGAAGTCTTCACTTCCGGCAATCGTTCGTCAGCCGCACTCTCCTTCGCGGCCAGTACGACACGCCGTCGCTTCCGGCTCGGATGCCGTGGCGGCCTGAGGCAGCCGCTCCAACGGCTCCCGCACAAGCTCTGATCGAATGGAGCCCGGAAAGTCAGACGATCACGATATCGTGGGACCGGTCTGAGGCGTCTGACGTCGATCCGCTGCGCCGCTACGCCCTCTTTCGCAGCGAAGGCGCGCCGCCGGACGTGACCACGGCCGAGGACCTCGTGGCGATCGTGGGTGCCCAGGACACCACCTATACCGAGACATTCACCGAGCCTCCGCGCCCGCACGTCTACTATAGCGTGGTCGCGCAAAGTCAGTACGGAATGGTTTCGGATCCCAGCCCAACCGTAACCACGGAGACGACTCCGCTCACTGCCGACCTCCCGCAACAGGCTTCGAGCGTCCGTATTCACGACGTCTATCCCAATCCTGCGGTAAACTCCGTCCGAGTCCGGTTTGAGGTCCCCTCGCATGGTAACGTGACGTTCACGCTTTATGACCTTCTCGGAAGGAGTGTTGCCGTACCTTTCGATGCCGATCAATCCGCCGGTTCGCACGAACTCGAGCTGCACGTCGGAGACCTAGCCCCGGCGGTTTACTTGCTCGAGATGGTGAGCGCGGCAGGCACTGACGTGCGCCGAATGGTAGTTGGGAGGTAATCTGCTGGTATAAACGTCGGAGATCGTTCTGCGGAGTTTGATTGGTTTGGATTCATGAGATTCCTGGTCGCATTAAGTCTTCTTCTTGGCACGATTGGCAGCGCACAAGCGCAGGACGAGCCGGATCGGGGTGATTTTCGCATTCTCGTCATCAGCGACCTGAACAGCAGCTTCGGGTCGACGAGCTATGAATGGCAAGTCGACAGCACGATTGCACGCATCCCCCGACTCTGGCAGCCGGACATGGTGCTGACCGGAGGTGATATGATTGCCGGCCAGAGTACCTCGCTGACCGACGAGAACGTCCGGGCAATGTGGGCGGCCTTCGATGAGTATGTGGCGGCCCCGCTGCGAGAGCTCGAGCTTCCGCTCGGCTTTACGATCGGAAATCACGATGCGTCGGCCTCTCCCACTTTCCAACGCGATCGGGAGCTTGCCGAAGAATACTGGCTGGAATCGGCTCATCATCCCGGAATCAATTTCGTCGACAGCACCCACTTCCCCTTCTATTTCACGTTCGAGCAGGACAGTATCTTCTTCCTGGCGTGGGATGCGTCGTCGGCTACGGTGCAGAACCTGGCTTGGGTTGAGCAGGCTCTTCAATCTGAAGAGGCGGCATCCGCCCGCATGCGGATTGCCGTCGGACATCTGCCGCTGTACGCTGTCGCGTCGGGGCGCAACACGCATGGAGAGGTCCTTAACCAGCCGGAGACACTTCGGTCCCTGCTGCAGGAGTATGACGTCCACACGTACGTAAGCGGCCACCATCACGCGTATTATCCAGGGCGTCGTGGAAGTTTGCAGCTGCTCCATGCAGGGGCACTCGGACAGGGCGAGCGGTCGCTGATCGGCCGGTCTGAGACCTCCCCAAATACGCTAACGATCCTGGACATCGATCTCGATGCGGAGACTACGCGCTATACGACGCTCGATGCCACGACCCTCGATACAATCGATGCTACGACCCTGCCCAAGGCTATTCAGGGGGTCAACGGATTCGTGGTGCGGCGGGATGTAGGCTTCGAGGGCGAGTACACGGGGTCGCTGTCGCCTCTTCACGTGGCAGGGAATGTCTCAAGCGATGCAACCGGGAGCGTGTCCGGCTCGGTCGAGTCGAACACGTTGCACATAGAAGGGAGCTTCGAGGGTCTCTCTACCGATCTTGCCGAAAACGACGGCGCACGCGCTGCCGTCTTTGCGGGGGTGAACGGGCGGTCGGGCACGCGCGTTGCCGATCTGAATGTGACGTCGGATGATGGCCGAAGCGGCGCGCTATCGGGGCAAATTGAGCTTGATCCCGAGTCCGGAGACCTTCTACTGGCCGGTTCCTACTACGTGGTGGTGTTCACCAGTGGTTATCCGGAGGGCGAGTTGCGAGGGCACCTCCTCTCCGGGGATAATGCGGCTCCAGGATCATCAACTATCACTTCCCCGGATGACGGCGAATCGATCGTCGTCACGGACGCGTTTGGCCAGCTGCTGTACAAGGCGGAATGGACCGCCGTGAGCGATTCCGACGGTGATCCCGTCACGTACACGTATCAGATCGCAGGCGATGCCGATTTTGACGACATATGGTTGTCGGAATACAGCAGCCTGAGTACGGATGTGAGCATGAGCCGGAGGATACTCCATGCGCTTCTCGTCGACCACGGCATCGAAGAGGGCTCCACGGCGACACTCTATCACCGCGCGGTCACGTCGGACGGAAGCCTGGTCACCTACGGCGATGCCGCGTCCATCCTGGTCAGCAATGGCGAGCCTACGAGCGTCGAGAATGAGGGAAACCCCGCCGATTTCGTCCTGGAGGCTGCCTATCCCAATCCGGCCAGCTCGGAGGTGCAACTCCGCTTCCGTCAAGATCGCCGTGCGCGTGTTGCCGCATCAGTGTACAACGCACTCGGCCAGCAAGTCCAGCGGGCCGATCTTGGGTGGGTGTCTCCCTCGCTTCACGAGATCTCGCTGGACGTTGGCGAGCTGCCTGCCGGCGTTTATCTCGTACAGATAGTGCAGGCGGGTCCGGAGGGGACACGCCGCAGTTCCAGCCGAACGCTCACCGTATATTAGAGCGGACGTTCTGCAACGTCCCGCAACACCAGGTCGCGTGGGCCAACGCGCTTCAAGATCCTAGAATGATTGATAATCGATAACCGGCCACCATGTACCGCATCAGTGCCATACTGATCACGCTGTTCCAATTTTCGACGTATGCGTTCGCGCAGTACCAGCTCGACACCCTCGCGCATCGCAACGTGGGTCCGGGGATGGTCCATACGCACGCTGTGGACGACTCCGGTCCCTGGAACATCAATATCTTCACGGCGGATCTGACGAACCCTTACCTGGAGGTCGAATCGATCAAAGCGAATGACCGGCTGCTCGGACACGAGCGCACGAGTGAGATGGCTGCTCGTCGTGATTTCGAGGGGCACCTGGCCGTCGGAGCGGTGAATGGCGACTTTTATGGAGGAGGAGGCGAGCCCATCAACATCCAGGTGGTTCGCGGTGAAGTCCTGAAGCGCGAAACGAGCGGCCGAACGGCAGTGGGCTTCACTCCGGCGTATGAGCCCATGATGGACGTCGTCGGATTTTCCGGAGAACTCTTCGCGGGTGAGGAGCCACTGGTGATCGATGGAGTCAACGAAGGCCGTGGCGCCGACCAAGTCATCCTATACAACTCCTACATGGGGACCTCGACAGGCGCGAACGAATTCGGCACCGAGATCGCAGTCGACGTTATCGATCCGTGGGTCGTCAATGATACGCTGCGCGCGGTGGTACGCAACGCCGAGACGGGGGTCGGCGACATGGACATTCCCGAAGGAGGCGCTGTGCTCTCTGCACATGGTACGGCCTCCACCACGCTCCAGAGCGCTGTTGCCGTCGACGACACGATCCGAATCCTCACGCGGGTGCAGCCGGCGCCGGGTCTCGTGAAGGAGATGATCGGCGGCGGACCCTTCTTAGTTGTCGATGGACAGATCGATGTTGGTCCGCGGGGCGACGGTGGTGATCGCCATCCGAGAACCGCCGTCGGCTTCAGTCCGGATAGCACAAAGCTCATTCTTGTGACCGTCGACGGACGTCAGAGCATCAGTGCCGGCATGACGCTTTACGAACTGGCCGGCTTGATGCAGCAGGCGGGGGCGGCTACTGCCATGAATCTGGACGGCGGCGGCTCGACGACGATGGTCGTCCGCAGTGACGTCGCTAACTCCCCATCCGGTAACGGCGAACGATTGGTGTCGAATGCCCTCGCCGTGTTTTCGACGGCTCCCGTCGGTGATATCGATCGAATTCGGCTCTCCGATCGACTGGTACGCCTGTTCCGAGGTAGAACGTATCAGGTCGACGTGGAGGCGATCGATGACTTCTACAACCCACTCCCGCTCGATTCGACGCTTTTGAGTTTCGAGGCCGATCCGGAGATCGGGACTATCGACGAGAGCGGCCTGCTGCAGACTGGGATGACGCCCGATACCGGCTACGTGAGCGTGACGTATGATTCGTTTCAGGACTCGCTCCGGGTGATCGTCAAAGAAGTCGGACGTATCGTGATATCGCCCGAGACCGTCTTGACGGACACGCTGAGGGCCATTGATTTCGACGTGACGACCTACGACACGGACAACGTGCAGCAATCCGTGGCGGATAGCGAACTTACGTGGTCAGCCAGAAACGAGGCCGTCGGCACCGTGGATGACGCAGGAATCTTCCGAGGCCACGCTCCGGGAGAGACGTACGTGGTTGTCGGGTATGGCGAGATACGCGACTCCGCCCGCGTGACGATTGAGGTTTATGGCGGCTATTCGGTACTCGATACGCTCGAGAGCACGACGGGTTGGCAGGCCAGTAGCGAGAACGCGGAACTGGATGATCCAGGGCTCGTCCTCGTCGACACGACGTCGACGCTCGGTTCACATGCCTTCGCGCTCAGCTACCGATATACGCCGAATGAGGAGCAGAGCTGGATCTATCTCGATCGGAATATTCCGGTAGACGGACTGCCGGATTCCATCATGGTAGATGTCTGGTCGGATAAGTCCGGCCACCGGATCTTCTTCGAGGCCGTAGACAGCAAGGGAGATGTCTACACGCGAAATCCTCCCGGTCGTCGGCCCAATCTACCCACGGATGGCTTTGCAACCGTGGCCGCTCCGTTTGACGCTACGGACATGCTGCATCCGATTCGATTCGTACGCCTCGGAGCACAGCTTGCCCCGCCAACTGGCGAGGGCGAACAATCAGGAACGATTCTCTTCGACCACCTGCGGGTGAGTTATCCGGGCCACACCGAGACGGCGATCGTTTCGGATGAACTGCCGACGGAGGAAGTCGTACTCCATCCCAACTTCCCGAATCCGTTCGGCAACCGGACCACGCTGGCGTATGACATGAGCGCGCCGGGTCATGTAACACTCGAGGTGTTCGACCTGCTGGGTCGTGTCGTGCGAACGGTCGAAGACGGTCCCCGCGGCGCCGGTCGCCGTGAGGTCGAGATTGATGCGAACGGACTTCCGAGCGGCATCTACTTCGTTCGGCTCACTGCCGGTAACGTTTCGAAGAGCCGATCGATTAGCGTCATCCACTGAGTTTCCGATGCCGCTCGACTAGCAGTCTTGATGAGAAAACGGACAGATAGGTGCAGTTCTTGAAATCCATGCGCTTTCCACGACGACATATACGCGCGTTGCGCCGCCGATTTTCGGTGGTACTGAGCGCCGCAATCCTTCTTGCGCTTTCCGCCGCGCCCGCAGCGGCGCAGCCGAACGTAACCGGAAGTGCCGAGGCACTCACGGACGGCGATGAGTTCTTCACCGCACCGGCATGGTCGCCGGACGGCTCGCGGCTGGCCTTCAGCGCCGCGCGCTACGAGGGTATCTACGTACTCGACCTGGAGACCGGGACCGTGCGGACAGTAACCGACGCGCCGGGAGCCGGTTTTGGCTTTGAATGGGCTCCCGACGGCAGCCGCATCTTGGCGCGAGAAGCGCAATTCGACGGACCGCGCCGGTTCGACGCCGTTACTGTGTTTGATCCAGAAGGTGGATCGCCGGAGCGTTTGACCGAATTCCGTACGGACATGCCGGCACTACCAACCTGGGATGCTTCCGGAGCGAACGTCGTTCTATATGCAAACAACGAACTCGAGGTCTTCGCGGTGCGGGACGATATCGAGATCGGAAAGCGGTCGCCGGTGGCGGTGATCACCGCGGCGGGTGGTCTGGCGCGCATCGATGCTGAGAGCCGATCCGTTGAACCGTTCGAGCTCTTACAGGAAAACCAGGTACTGAATCCAGCTGCTTCGCCGGACGGCGGCCGGATCGCTTTTGAGGTCATGGGCGGTAATCTTCACGTTGCCGGCACGGATGGATCCGGTTTGATCGATCTCGGACCCGGTCACCGTCCTGCATGGTCCCCCGACGGTGAGTGGATCGTCTTCATGCGCACGCAGGACGATGGCCACACGTTCACGGAGTCGGATCTCTACGCGGTGCGGCATGACGGGAGCAACCTCGTGCGGCTCACGGCCACGCCCAATCGTCTGGAAATGAACCCGGCCTGGTCGCCTGACGGCAGCCGGATCGCCTACGACGACTTCACCGACGGAATCATCTACCTGCTGCCGATCTCCTACTAATCCATGCGCAGATTCGTATTCGCCCTGCTACTTGTGTCGTTCGTCTCCGATACCTCCGCGCAGGAGGTGACGGGCCTATCCGGTTGGGACATTTTCCTGGATCCGGGCCACAGCCAGACGGAGAATCAAGGCGTGTTCGGCTACTCCGAGGCACATAAGAACCTAGAGGTGGGTCTCGCCTTGCGCGAGCTCCTGCTAATGACCACGGACATCGATACCGTCTGGATGTCCAGAACGAATCATTTTGTCGAGGTGAGCCTCTCCCAGCGTGTTGATTTCGCTAATCAACTCGGCGCGTCGAACTTCCATTCCATCCACAGCAACGCGGCTGCCCCATCGGTCAACTCGGTGCTTATTCTCTGGCCGCAGTATACGGACGGTACGGAGGCTGTGCCGAACGGTGGGAAGCGCATGTCGGAGATCATGAACGACATCCTCAGCGATGCCATGCGGATTCCGGCAGCCGGTGCCATCGGCGAGTGCGATTTCTATGGATATGCCTCTTGCCGCGGACGCGATCTGGGCACCGGCAAAGGGGGCTCGCGGAATTTCGTGCAGAGCTTCACAAATATGGCCTCCGAGCTCAGCGAAGCCGGATTCCACACCAATCCCACTCAGAACCAGCGCAATATGAACGCGGATTGGAAGCGGCTCGAGGCGCAGGCTTTTTATTGGTCCATTCTCGAGTACCACGAAATCGAGCGTCCTCCCGTCGGCATTCTGGCCGGCATCGTCTCGAACATTGAAACCGGCCAGCCGATCAACGGCGCGACGGTCAGCGTGCTCGACACCTCTTACGTTACCGACACGTTCGAATCGCTCTTTCACGACTACTCGAACGACCCGGATCAGCTTCACAACGGGTTCTACTATCTGGATGATTTCCCTCCGGGGTCGACGGTCGACGTCACCGTCGAAGCCGAAGGTTACGCCACCGAAGTGATCACCTCCGTGGCGCTCGTTGACAGCTTTTTTACTTTCCTGGACATCGAGCTCATCTCGCAGATTCCTCCGGTCGTCGAGTCGTCGAGTCCGGAGACCGACGAGCCCGCCTTTCGGCACGTGGATCCGATCGTCGTCGACTTTTCGCGGCAGATGGATCCGGCATCCGTCGAGGCGGCCTTCTCCATCAGCCCGGATCCGGGTGGTACCTTTTCATGGACCGACAGCAACACGCGAATGATCTTCCGGCCGGATACACTCCTGCCGGTGACGGCGTATACATTTCGCATCGAAGACACGGCACAGGGCGCCTACGGCCACGGTTTTGATGGCGATGCGGACGGCGAAGCCGGCGGTGCGTATGAGGTGAGCTTTACGTCGAGCCAGACCGATGTCTTTGCACCGGTTCTCGTCGATGGGTATCCGCGGCCACGCGAGCGTGACATCTCCGTGCGCCCGGTCATAACGTATACCTACGATGAGCCGCTGGACTCCGCGTCCGTCGCGTCCGAGCGTTTTGTCCTCCAGCCTTCGACCGGCGGCCCAGCCGTAGACGGTCAGCTTACATACGATGTCGTCGGCGAAAGCAGCATCGTGACGTTTTTTCCGGACGCCGATCTTGAGATGGGCACGTCCTACACGTTCGACATTCAGTCCGGCCTTTCGGACATCTCCGGCAATGTGATTGAGGATACGCGATCTTTCCAGTTCACGACGACCGCATCCACGTACGAATTTACGTCGATCGATCCCTTCGAGCCGACGCCGGCAGGCACGTGGTGGGAGCCACAGCAGAGCGGATCGACGGCGGGGATTGTGACAGACTCGACGTCCTTCGGCCGCGACGACACGAGAGCGGTCCTGAGTAACGGAAGCACCCAGTCGCAGCGGCTAACCTACGGCTGGGACACCGAGGCCGGGTCGCCGCTTATCCGCGCGTATCTGGCCAGCGGAGCGGCACGGAGCATCACCTTCGATACCGATGAGACGCTTCAGGTGTATCTCTACGGCGACGGCAGCGGAACGCAGTTTCGGTTCGCCCTGGACGACGCAGGAGGGCACGAAGTCAGCCCGTGGTACACCATCGACTGGTACGGATGGCGTCTGGTGGAGTGGGATCTAAGCGACGGTGAACTCGGCACCTGGCTTGGCGACGGCTCGCTGGACGAGCCTTTGAACATCGATTCATTCCAGTTCACCTATGGCGGCGACGAAGCTGCGCAATTCGGGACGTTATGGCTGGATGACCTCCGTTTGGCAAGAGAAATAGACGACACGCCGATCGAAGACGACCCGACCGTGCCGGCTCAGTTCGCCCTGCATGCGAATTACCCCAATCCGTTCAATCCGAGCACGGCGATCCGTTTCTCCTTGCCGAATCGGGTTCCGGTTACACTCATCGTCTATAACGCCCTCGGCCAGCAGGTGGATATCCTGCTACAACAGGAAATGCTTGGCGCCGATACGCACGAGATCATGTGGGATGCCGGACAACTTCCGAGCGGCGTATACATCGCCCGGCTGATCACGTCTGAGCACCAGGCGAGCAGGAAGTTGATTCTGGCGAAGTAATCGGTAGGCCCGCGGGACGCATTCGCGACTTTCAAGACGAACGAATTCCTTATGTCGTCGCTTACCTCCAAACAGCGGGCTCATCTACGCTCCCTCGCCCATCAGCTCAAGCCCATCGTTCACATCGGCAAGGACGGGGTCAATGCATCGACCATCGATGCGACGAAGCAGGCCCTACACACACGCGAGCTCCTCAAGGTGCGCGTTCTCGATGCCGCACCCGGTGACGCCGATGCGGTTGGAAGACAGCTGGCAGAGTCCCTGGATGAGGCAGAACTCGTCCACGTCGTCGGCAGCGTGGTGGTCCTATACAAGCCGTTCCCGGAGCATCCGGAAATCAGGCTACCCGTGTGAGTCAGCCTGGCCCGCGAACGCCCGGCGGTCTGCGGGCGGTCGGGAGAAGATCGTGCTTACAACCAGTACGACAGCACCGACACAGACCAGCACGTCGGCCAGGTTAAACACGACGGTCCGCATCATACCGATGTTCAGCACCATGAAATCGATCACGTGTCCGTCATTCATGAGTCGATCCACCAGATTGCTGACCCCGCCGGCCATGAGAAGGGTGATCCCTGCAAGGAAGACGGGGCCCTGCTCGCGTCGGTGATAGGCGACAGCGCCGATCGCTACAATCACTCCGATGATTCCGACGGTAAAGAGCCAGAAGCGAAGCCGTTCGGATAGGCCGGAACCCAGCCCAAATGCGATGCCGGCGTTCTCCGCATAGACGAGATGCACGAGATCATCGACGAGTGTCAATGGCGGGCCGTACTGCAGTCGATCTCGAGCCAGATCCTTCGTCAACTGATCGCAGCCGACGGACGTGGTCATCACGACCAGGACCAAAAGACACGTCGATATTTTTCTCACGGTGGTAAACGGGCGCTTGACGGTGTGAGGGGACCCAGTTAGCTACGTGAAATCAGGCGCGAGGTTCTATTCTGCAAGGCCCCACAGGTGTAGGTGATCGACTTACATCATATTCAGGTCCCGCCTCACGCGCTCACTCAGCATCACCTTGCGCCGAGGCGGCACCGTGGTTAGTACCTAGTGAGGCGATGTATGAGCAACAGCCTCACGATAGACCAGATGGAGATCTCCTTTGCCACCCAGGGACGGACTAAGCCTTACATCCGCGAAGACCAGAAGCGGCCGAAGGTGGTCGACGGGTACGACTTTGCGGCAGAGCTGTCATTCACGAAGGCGTATCGGGAGAATCTCGCCGCTCATCCGGCGATAAGAGAGGGAAGGTGCCTCAAGGTGCAGACGCCGAACATCCTCGGGGAGATCCGTGATGCGGATCTCCTGGCGGGACGCCTCGATCCGAACCTCGTTGGCTTTTCACCCGATGAGTGGGGACAGACAGCGTTCGGCTATTACGCGCTACCGGACGCTATTGAGGAGGCGCTGAAGCGATCCGGCCTGCGTGGCACTTTGCGCCGAGATGTCCAGGAAATGCGCGAGTTCTGGCTTCACGAGAACACGGCCGCCAAGGTCCGACGCGCGTATCCCGAGGAAATGGTTGAATGGCTCCCCAGCGACAACTGGATGGGTGAGCCGGGAATCGCGTTTCCGCTGTATCGGCTAACAGGCGGCACGGTCCACTACGACCGGCTCGTTCGGCTCGGCATTCCGGGGATGGCCGGCAAGATCCGGAAGATCCCGAATCCCGAGCTGCGCCAAGGGATGCTTTATGCGATCGACGCACTCGTGGAGGCGGCACGCATCTACGAAGAGCAGGCCCGCCACAAGGCCGAGGGCGCCGATGCGGGAGGGCGAGAGCATTTTCTCAGATTGGCCGATGCACTGTCGGACATCGTGGTCGCTCCCCCCAAGAGTTTCTTCGAGGCCGTTCAGCTCGTATGGCTCTACTCGATCGTCGGGGACATCCGCAATCACGGTCGGATGGACGTATACCTTGGCGATCTCCTGGCCCGAGATCTCGACCGAGGCGTGCTGACCGAGGACGAGGCGCTTCGTATCGTTCAGTCACTGTGGCACCTGATGGCGGACCGCAATACGCGCGTGCACAATCGCGTCATCGTCGGGGGCGTCGGCCGGCGGAATGAGGAGAATGCCGATCGGTTCGCAGTCCTGGCACTTGAGGCGAGTCGCACCGTGCTGGAAGCAGAGCCACAGCTCTCACTGCGATTCTATGCCGGCATGAACCCCGCACTCTTCGAGAAGGCACTGGACGTCATAGGTGAGGGACGCACGTTTCCGATGCTGTATAATGACGACGTGAATGTTTCGTCCGTTCGCGTAGCGTTTGGCGTGGAGCAGTTCGAAGCCGAGCAGTACGTCCCGTTTGGGTGCGGGGAGTACATCCTTGAGGGACGGAGCTTCGGTACGCCGAGCGGCGTGATCAATCTATTGAAGGCGCTTGAGATCACGTTGCACAACGGGCGCGACCCGGTGTCGGGTCGAAAGCTCGGCCTGGCTCTCGGTTCACTGGCGGACTTCACAACCTTCGATGAGCTGTGGGACGCATACAGTCGTCAGGTTGAACATTTCGTTCGCATCATGGCAAAGCAGCAGCGGATTGAGTACGACGTGGCCGGCCGAGAGGCGCCGTTTCTGTATCTGTCGATGCTGTACGACGACTGTTTAGAGCGGGGCGAGTCCATCTTCTCCGGTGGCGTGCGCCACCTCGGTGGAACGCTCGAGACCTACGGGAACACCAACGCCGCGGACAGCCTCACGGCGATACGACGACTCGTCTTTGAGGAGGAACGGATTTCCGCGGCGGAGCTTATGGATGCCCTCGATGCCGACTTCGAAGGCTGTGGGCGGGTGCAGAATCTACTTCGAAAGGCGCCCAAGTACGGAAACGACGACGACACGGCAGACGA
Source organism: uncultured Rhodothermales bacterium (assembly GCA_964591285.1). Taxonomy (GTDB): domain Bacteria; phylum Bacteroidota; class Rhodothermia; order Rhodothermales; family VXPQ01; genus CAZQAS01. Next base: position 49 of record CAZQAS010000078.1, on the reverse strand, counting down.
CATGCTCGTGCGGGTGCATGAGCACGTCTGCAGCAAGACGCGGGAGGCG
>CAZQAS010000077.1:2777-16663 GCA_964591285.1 uncultured Rhodothermales bacterium | reverse complement strand
AACTTCGACATGGAGTCCGTCGTCCGCCTGGCTGAGGGTGAGCCGGTCGTCGACGTCTATTTCGCCATTCCACACTCCTCGCTCGTGTTTGTGCAGGCCGATGGACGCTACGTCGCCGAGTACGAGGCGATCGTGCAGCTTACGGACCGAGAGGGCGCTGGGGCCGTTGTCGAAGAGATAATTACCGACACGCTCGCAGTCGCCACCTACGACTCCACCACAAGCCATCTCACGCACACTAGAAAAGTGACACTAACGGCACCGCCGGGTGAATACGTGGCGGACGTGACCATGACGGATCGCTCTAGCGAAGCGTCGGTGCGTCGCCGACAGTCGGTACGTATCGCGCCGGTCGTGGACGAAGAGCCGTTCATCAGCCGCCCACTCCTTGAGGCCAGGAGGGACCGATCGGCGTTCGAACCGATCGTGTCCATGCACCTGCCCGCGCGGATGGATTCCTTACGAGCCTCCATCCACCTGTACAATCTGTCGGAGCAGAGCCGGTTAGACGTGACCATGCGCCTGCTCGCATTCCGGAGCGATACAACCGTCGCCTCTCCGCCATACTGGTTGGTGCCCACGCGGGCCTCCCTGCAATACCGCGGTGTGGATTACGAGGAAATCGATACCGTACAAGTCTCCAGACGGCCCATGGATGCGGTTGATGAGACTGCCGTGGTGGTCTTTTCGCTTCCGACGCTGTCGTCCGGAATCTATCGCCTGACGATTACCGCGGCAGACAACGGCGGCGAAACTCTTCTGCAGCGCGAGCGAATTCTCTCCGTAAAGAACGAGTCCTTTCCGTCGCTCACCTCACTCGACGACCTTGTCGATGCGCTCACATACATTGCCTTCGACGATGAGATCGAGGACATCCGAGAAGCAGGATCATTCCTGGAGCGAAAACGACGTTTCGACGCGTTCTGGGGATCACTCGTGGCCAATCGAAACCTGGCGGCGAATCTGATTCGCCTCTACTACGGCCGCATCGAGGAGGCGAACCTCTTCTTCTCCGGCTACAAGGAAGGTTGGAAGACAGACCGCGGGATGATCTACACGATTCTCGGCCCGCCCATCTACGTGGACAAGCGGGTCGGACTCGAGATCTGGCACTACAGCTACGGCGCGCGCGATCCGACAAACACTTTCGTATTCGAGCGGGCGATTCAGCAGGGGGAGGATCCGTTCGAGACGTACATCCTCCAGCGTCGCCCGTACTATCAGCACGAATGGAGTCGTGCCGTGGATCGCTGGCGAGACGGTGAGGTACTATAGGCTGAGGCCGGCAGCGTGCCGGACAAACGGGGAAGTGCCCGAGACTCGTAGGCGCGAGGACTTATGAGAACGCTTGCCTACTTCGTTTTGCTCGTCGGATCACTCATCGCCGCTGCCTGCAGCGGTCCGGAAGCCGTGCCGGATGCAGCTGAGAATCGAACGGCTATTTACGAGCCTGGCTCGCCAAACTTCGATATGGAAGTCGTTTCAACGATCTCCGACGGTGGGACGGGGGTGGACGTCTATGTCTCGATACCTCAGGAATCGCTCATCTTCGTTCGCTCGGATGGAGGATTCAGGGCGAGCTACGACGTTTTCGTGACGATCACGGCGGAGAGCGCGGAGCTTCCCGCCTACCAGGAGACGTGGTCCGATACCGTCTTCGTCTCCACGTACGAAGCGACGCAGAGCTTCGGCCGTGTGCTCCTCCAAGAGCGCATCGATCTCGGTGCCGGCGAATACGAAGCCGAACTGGCTCTTGAGGACGCCGAGAGTGGTGCGCAGACGGTGCGGCGACAGACTGTAGAGATCGTTCAGCATGGTCGTGCGAGTCCGGCGATGAGCGAAATCCTGCTTCGCACAAGCCGAGAAGGAGCACCCTTCGAACCGGCCGTCTCCATCCATATTCCGGGTCGCTTCGACTCACTCCAGGCGGTAACCCAGCTCCACAACGTTCCCGACACGGCCAACGTCCGGTTGGCCCTCGTGCGCTTTGCCAGCGACACGACAATAGCGACGCCGCCGCACTGGTTCACCCCGACGCATTTTACGCTCCCGTACATCGGTATCGACTACGAGAAGCACGATACGGTACAGGTGTCGCGGCGTATGGTCCTCGATGCGGAGAGCGAGTTCAGCATGCAGTTCAACCTTCCATCGCTCGAGAAGGGGGTATACATGGCGCTCGTGCGTCTGGAGGCGGCCGGTGGACCGGTCGAGAGCCGGCGGTACTTCACCGTGCAGAGTCCCACGTTTCCGCGGATTTCATCCATGGACGACATGGTCGCCTCGTTGACCTATATCGCCAGAGAGGCGGAGATGGATCACATTCGCGCCGCCGATTCGGAGGAAGAAGTCAAGCGGCGGTTCGATACCTTCTGGGCCGAACTCGTGCCGAACAGACAGGCCGCGGGCGCCTTGCTCGAATCGTATTATGAAAGAGTCGAACAGGCGAACCTTCTGTTTTCGAACCACAAAGAAGGGTGGAAGACGGACCGGGGGATGATCTACATCGTCTTCGGGCCGCCTGCCTACGTCGAAAACCGCTATACGAGGCGTGACTGGTACTATTTCGAGAGGGGCACAATCGTCGGGCGCGCAGTGCCGCCGTTCATCTTCAGGCGCTCCACGGCATACGGACTGGCCGGTCTGTTCGAGAACTACGTCCTGCAGCGATCAGAGCGATATGAAGAGGAATGGCGGCGCCGGAGAGAAGACTGGCGCGACGGTAGTGTGCTCTAAGTCGCGCGACTATTCCGACGAGGACGATTCGCTGCTTGACTTCTTGGTATCCGCGGATTTCTCCGATGCGCTGCCGTTTTCGGAGGATGACTTCGATTCCGATTCTTTTGATTCTCCCTTCCCGTTGCTGCGCGCGTAATCGGTAAGATAGAAGCCACTTCCTTTGAAGATCAGCCCGGCGCTACCGGTTATCACGCGCTCCACCTTCTGACCGGTGTCGGGACAGGTCTCAAGCGCATCTTCGGTGATGCGTTGGTCGATCTCAAACGTCGATCCGTCTTCCCTTCGATATACGTAGGTTGGCATCTGATAATTCCAGTTAAAGACAAAATGTCAGCCCCACACTCGGGAAGCTGAACGCCGAGTGCTGAAAGGCGTATCGCAAAAGATGTTCCAACTCCAGTGAAATGCGCCGGCTCGTTGCGGGCCGACGCCTCAGCCCCGGGTACGTGATCCTGAAATGATGACCGAGCCTGCCGCGTCACTCCACCAGCTCAGGAAGAAGTAGATCCGGCGGGCCGATGATGGCGCCGTATGCTAGATCTGCGAGCTTGGGCCGCACCTGAACGATTTTTCGGTTCTCTCGAGTGGGGAAGACGCGGTTCGTCAGAAGAATTACGAAGAGATCTTGGTCGGGGTCGACCCAGAATGAGGTGCCCGTAAACCCGGTATGGCCGAAGCTGTTCGGACCGAAGCGTTCCCCACCGGACGAATACCCGTCGGGGCTCTTCGTGTCCCAACCGAGCGCTCGGGTGCTCAGATCAGAATCGACCGCGCGCGTAAACCTACGCACCGTCTCCGGCTCGATGAATTGCTCACCGCCGATCCTGCCTTCGTGGATGAGCATGTATGCAAGTTTGGACAGATCCTCGGCCGTAGAGAAGACTCCCGCGTGGCCGGATGTGCCTCCCAGGATCCACGCCGACTCATCGTGGACCTCTCCCTGAACCAATCGGTTTCGGAAGCTCTCGTCGAACTCCGTTGGTACGATCGTGGTGTCGGCCGTCCCCGTCCGACGAAATCCCGTCGCGTACATGCCGAGCGGCTCAAAAATATGCTCTCTGGCGTACGTGTCAAAACTGTCGCCGGTGATCTGCTCGACAACGAGCATCATCGTGATCATACCGAGATCGCTATACCGGCTCTCGGTGCCCGGTTCGTAAAGGAGCGGCTCGGCCATTATCGAATCAATCAGGGCCTCTCTGGTGGTGACGCCCATCTGATGGAATGGTCGAAAAGGTATCAATCCCGCCGAATGCGTCAACAAATGCCGGATGCGAATATCCGATTTGCCGCCATGCGCAAACTCCGGCAGAAAGGTGGCGACGCGCTCTTCCAGGTCCAGCCTGCCCTCGTCGTATAGCTTCATGGCTGCAGTGGTCGTCGCAACCACCTTCGTAAGTGAGGCGAGATCGAAGACCGATCGTGGCGTAATGGCCTCCTTCTTTTCGTAGGTGAAGTAGCCGTATCCCTCCAACTTCGCCAGCACGCCACCACGCCCGATGGCGAGCGCCGCACCCGGGAATGCCTCATCCACGATCGAAGCCTGGATGAGCGAATCGACGCTCGAGAGCGAATCCGCGCTCATGCCCACCGTCGCGGGATATCCCTCTCGGATCCAGATTTGTGAGAGGTCCATGCCGGACCCATAATCGTACAGATCCGGAATTGTGATCGGGAGCCGCCCTTCCACGGCCGACTTCCCGACGAGCGCCTCCACTGCTGCCGACTGAGAAGCCTCCGAGGCGCTGTATGCCGTCAGATATGCCTCCGGTTGCTCGAGCCCGATCACGATGTACGGATTTCCGAAGGAGATCAACGCGACCGGCGTTGCGCCGCGCACGAGATCGGAAAGAAACCGAAGATTTTTATCAGCAAGGTTGATCCGTCCGCTCCACGAGCGGACGTACACGAAGGCCGGCACGATCACGGCATTGTACTGCGATGCTTCCTCCAGCACGGCCTGATACTCATCCGGATGCGATCTGTCGTCGAGGAGGCGTCTCTGAAATCGGGTTCGTGGCGCCTGCCGTCGCAACGAAGCAACGAAACTGCGGTCCACGGCCGGGTCCGTTCCGTCACTCAGTGTCACGACGAGCACGCTGGATGCATCTTGCAGCGGGAGGAGGTTGCCCTCGTTTCGGAGCAGTGTGAGCGATTTACGGGCGATGGTATGACTGACTGCGAGATGGTCCTCGGTCGCCACTTTCTGGCGAAGCGACATGATGTCCACAAGCCGATCCTCATCGAGTCCGGCCCATGCCTTCGCGCGGAGTATGCGCATGACGGATTCGTCCACACGATCCTCCGAGATCCGGCCGTCTCGAACCGCCTGCAAGATAGCGGCACGAGCAGAGTACGGATCCTCCGATAGCAGCAGCATGTCTGCCCCTGCCTCGAACGCGCGTAGCGCCACCTGGCCGGTGCTGAAGTTCGCCGTCACCCCCGCCATATCCAAGGCATCGGTGACGATAAGGCCGTGGAAGCCGAGTTGATTGCGCAAAATGTCTGTAGTAACGCGGCGGGAGAGCGTGGCCGGTACGTTGGGATCGGACTCGACCTGTGGAAAGGCGAGATGGCCCGTCATGATGCTCATGATTCCTGCGTCCACGAGCGCACGAAACGGTACGAGCTCGACGGTTTCCAGGCGGTCCATTCCAAACGGCAGTATCGGAAGGGCGGCGTGTGAATCGGTGGCCGTGTCGCCGTGACCGGGGAAGTGCTTCGCCGTAGAGAGCGCCCCGCCATCCTGCACGCCGCGAGCAAATGCCGTGGCCATCCGTGCCACAAGGCCCGGCTTCTCTCCGAACGATCGGACGTTAATGATCGGATTGTTCGGATTATTGTTAATGTCGGCAACCGGGGCAAACACCTGATGCGTGCCGAGTGCGCGTGCCTCACGAGCCGTCACAAAGCCGGCGTAGTGGGCCAGCTTTTCATCCCGCGTCGCTCCCAGGGCCATCGTGCGCGGAAAGGTTGTAGTGTGCTCGATGCGCATTCCTGCGCCCCATTCCATATCCTGCGAGATGAGAAGCGGGGTACGCGACCGTGACTGGAGATCATTCACCAGAGTTGCCTGTTCGAGCGGGTCTCCCTGGAAGAACGTCAACCCGCCGATTTCAAAGCGCTCTACGAAATCAACCAGCTTCTGATATTCCGGATCGTCGACACTGGTGTAGTGACTGTAAGCGCGTGCCGAGAAGAGTTGAGAAACCTTCTGTTCAAGGCTCATCTCGGAGAGCTGCGACTCGGCCCATTCGGCCGTGCCCGGCCACAGCTCATCCTCGGTAGGACCGGACGAAAACGAGAAGAAGCTGAGCGTCACGTACGCGGCAAATCCAGCTATGAACAGGGCGAGGACTCCCAGAATAAGCGCTGGCCGGTGTAGTCGTTGCAGCATTTAATCATTGCCAAAAGACGTGAACGCGACGTGAGGGTGTCCGGTCGAGGCACACCACGCTTACAATATCGTACGATAGTGTAAAGTTTCTATCCTAGCGCGAGCCCGGCCCCAGCATCCTCGAGGCTGTGTGTACCCGGCGAATCCTTCGGACCGCCCGTCAGTTTAAGTACGCGACAGGGATCGAGAACGCCCGACGAAGAGGTATCGAAATGGTCGAACAGAATCAGAAGCGAGACGAGAGAAGGCAGCCGGTTTTCGACACGGAAAATCTGGCCGATGAAGACGTCGCTCGCAGCGATCCGAAGAAGAAGTCGTTCTGGGCCCAGTTCGCATTGAAGGCCATTTTGAACGTGGATCTGAGCGACGACATCAAGCCGAAGCCACTAAGCGAGGCGGAAGTCGACGAGGTGTGCCGCGGCGCCCTGGCCAGCGGTCTTACGCCGGGCGGGTTTGATACTCCGTTCAACAAGTAAGACGGACGCTTTTACGAACGCCTCCTCGCGCGTTCGCATCTGTTCCACAGGTGCTACTCTGCTTCGTGCGGCATTTCCGCCGGCTCGGCGTGCTCCCCAATCATATCGACGAGCTTTTCGGTGAGGAGTCCCGTCACCACGACGGCGACGATCTCGGACACTATCCCGAATAGAAATCGCCGAATGACGTATTTGACGGTCTTCGGCAGGAAGAGAAAGGCTGCCGTCACGCCGAAAAAACCAAGCAAGACAGACAAAAGGCTTCGGTCTGTCTCCGCTGATCCGGTCGTCGGTTTTTTCATGAGAGAACCTGGCTCGTTGGGCGCATTGCTTCACTGAAGCCAATATACAATGGTCGGCGACTTGCGCCAGTTAGCTGTGCCGCGTCACGCCTATTTTACAGCGAGCTGACCGCAAGCGGCATCGATGTCTTGCCCCCTGCTCTTGCGCACCGTCACCGTCACGTCCTCGGCAACGAGGGTTTGTATAAATGCATCGAGTCGATCATCCGGTGTTCTGTCGTAGGGCAGCCCCTCAACCGGATTATACATAATGAGGTTTACCTTGCTCGGCACCCACCGCGTGACGTCGGCGAGGCGCCGCGCATCCCCTCGTGAGTCGTTCACGCCGTCGAACATACAGTACTCGTAGGTGATGCGCCGTCCGGTTTTCCGGTGGAAGTGCTCCAGTGATTCTCGCAGCGCCGTCAGGTCAGTGCTCGCGGCCCGGTTCACGGGCATGATGGCGCTTCGCTGATCGTCGGTCGGCGCGTGCAACGATACGGCGAGGTTGACGCCGGGATCGGCATCTGCGAGCTGTCGAATACGCCGTGCGAGTCCAACCGTCGAGAGTGTAATTCTCCGAGGCGAGAGCCCGAGACCATCCGAATCGGTAAGAATGCCAATGCTTCGAAGCACGTTGTCATAGTTCAGGAGCGGCTCACCCATCCCCATGAAGACGATGTTCGTGATGGCGCGGCCGTAGCGCTCCATCGCCAATTCGTTCATGAAATGAGCCTGGTCGAAAATTTCGCCGGACGTCAGATTGGCCTGAAAGCCCATCGTGCCTGTGGCGCAGAAGGTGCATCCCATCGCGCAGCCGACCTGGCTCGATACGCAGACCGTCAGGCGATTCGCCGATCCGTCCGCATTCAGGTCGGGTATGAGCACGGTCTCGAACTGAAGCCCGGAGGGCAGTGCGAAGAGTGCTTTTACCGTGCCGTCGGATGAGGTCTGGATCTGCGTGGGCCGCAGGCGGCGCAGCGCGGCTCGCTCCGGCAAGCGTTCGCGAAATGCCTTCGGCAGGTCGGTCATCTCTTCGAAAGACGCCGCCCCTTTGCCGAACAGCCACTTAAACATCTGGCGCCCGCGATACGCCGGCTCGCCTAGTCGGACGGCGAACTCCTCAAGCTGCTCGCGACTGAGCGCTTTTACGTCGAGACGATCGCCCGGCGTGCCGACGCGCTCCTCGAGCATCTTCGGGTCTGAAGGTGCGTGCGTTTCCACGGGATGTACGATTGATTTCTCCACACTGTGCAAACGCCCGGGCCGCCTTGCGCGTTTCGAGGCGGTCGCCTACTCCGTAAGAGGGCGGTTTACCGTCCGTACTGCGAGGATGCACATCAGGACGGCAAACGCGGCCGTGATCAGAAAAGCGACTTCGATCGAACCTATCTGAATCGGCGGTGCTGCGGGCAGATACATCGCGTGGCGTATCGCATCGACGCCGTACGAGATGGGGTTCAGTTTGATGATCCACGCCAGCACGTCGGAGGCGCCTTCGGCGGGGAAAAAGGCGCCAGAAAGGACCCAGAGCGGGATTAAGAACAGGTTCATGACCGCATGAAAGCCGCGCGTCGTTTTCGTACGCCAGGCGATGACGACGCCGAGAGCGGTGAAGCCGATTCCGATCAGACCTGCTGCGATAAGCATCAGTCCGACACCCGGGATAGACGGCGTATGCCCCGAAAGCGGCAGCAGTGCGATGAAGAGCATTCCCTCCAACACGGCGAGCGTGGCGCCGCCGGTGGTGGTGCCAAGAATCAGCATGGATCGGGGGATCGGTGCCGCGAGCGCGCCCTGAAGGAAGCCTGCCTGACGCTCCTCGACAATAGAGATCGTCGAGAAAATGGACGTGAACAAGGCAATCAGCGCGATCACCCCCGGGAAGAGAAATTCGAGGTACGGGACGTCGGCAACCGAGGCCCCGGGCAGCCGAAAGGTCTCTCTGAAACCGAAGCCCAATAGAAGCCACACGACCAGCGGCTGCAGCAGTGCGCCTCCCACACGACTTCCGTCACGCACGAACTTGAGCAGTTCTCGACGCCATAATTCGTAGGCCGCCCAGATCATGATACCTCCACCGCCCCTTCTTCTATGGAGGCTTCGATGCCGTGTCCGGCGTGTACCATGAACACATCTTCGAGAGTCGGCCGACGGACCGTAGCCGATCGAATGCTGTCTCCGTGCACCTCGTAAAGGGAGGAGAGGAGTTCGTGGGCGTTTGGATCGGATATCTGCAGGCGCGTGCCTATGATTTGTACGCTCAAGCCGAAGTGTGCGCTGATACGGCGCGCCAGCTCGGCCGGCTCACTCGACTCGATCCACAGCGTCTCGGCGCCGATCTCCGACTTGAGCTCTTCCGGCGAGCCGGATGCTACGAGTCGTCCGCCGTCAAGGATCGCGAGCCTATCGCATCGATCGGCCTCATCCATCGAATGGGTGGCGAGCAGAAGCGTCACGTCCTCGTGCCGCCGCACACGCTCTATGAGTTCCCAGAAGGCGAGGCGCGCGGCTGGGTCGAGTCCCGATGTCGGCTCGTCGAGAAGCAGTACGGGTGGCGCGTGAAGTAATCCACGTACGAGATCTACACGGCGCTTCAATCCGCCCGATAGACGACCTACGCGATCGCGCTCGCGACCGCGAAGATCCAGCAGCGGCAGCAACGCGCTAATACGCCGGCTAGCCTGTTTTCTGCTGAGCCCGTGAAGGGCCGCGTGCGCCTGCAGGTTCTCGCTCACGCGAAGTTCGTCGTCGAGCGCCGGGTCCTGGAAAATGATGCCGATGGTCCGGCGAGTGCCGTGAGGATCACGGGTGACGTCGACGTCGAGCACGCGCGCTTCGCCGGCGGAGGGTCGGAGTAACGTGGCGAGGATCCGGAACAGTGTGGTTTTTCCGCCGCCGTTTGGCCCGAGGATGCCGAACAGCATCCCCTTCGGTACGGAGAGTGTAACGTCCCGCAGGGCCGTTCGCCGGCCGTATCGGTGGGTCAGGTTAACGATGTCGACGGCATTCTGCGGCATCAGACGCGCAAACTGAACTGCATTGGGGGTGGATAGATAACGGCCACCGGAGAAAGGCTACCAGCTAGCCGATCCAGACGAGTGCGATCTGATCGAGTAGGATCGCCAGCACAAGTGCGGGCACGTAATAGATGGAGACTTTGAGTACGCGTCGGGCATCTTGCACGGAATACGTACGATAGAAAACATACGCCTCTCGAATGAACCAGGCTCCGAGCACCGCCGCCGATGCTCCGTAGAGCAGACCGGCTAGTTCGAGCACGACGGGAAGCAGGCTGACGCCCACCAGCACAACGGTGAAGAACAAGGTTTGATTAACCGTCGAAACGCCCGACGGATCTTCGACCGGTAGCATCAAGTGTCCACCTCGCGCATAATCCTTCTTGTACATCCACGCCAGCGCGAGGAAGTGCGGCATCTGCCATGCCGCAAGCACCGCGAAGATCACCCAGCCGCCCCATCCGAACGAGCCGGTTGCTGCCGTCCATCCGCCCAATGCCGGGAGCGCCCCGGGTACCGTGCCGATAAGCGTATTCCAGCTCGTAACCTGCTTGAGCGGCGTGTAAACGAGCACGTACAATACGGCGGCCGACAGGGCGAGCACGCCGGTAAGCGGGTTTGTGAGCGGGCACAGCACGGCTACACCCGTGCCAACGAGCGCATATCCGAAGTTGCGGGCACGGCCGGCTGAGATGCGCCCCGACGGCAGCGGCCGAGCCATCGTGCGCCGCATCCTGCCGTCAAGCTCCCGCTCGAGCCAGTGATTCAGAACGGACGCGCCGCCGGCCGTGAGTGCGACGCCCAGCAGAAGGAAAATCATTCTGCTGAGATCGAAAAACTCGGGGGGTGCCAGCAGAAAGCCGCCGAGCGCGGAGAGGACCACGAGCAGCGTGATCTCCGGCTTCGTTAGTTCCAGGTAGTCCCGGAGAATTTCCAGGCGGAGGCCGGAGCGCGAGGCTGCGGACGCGACAGCGCTCGCTTGAGTGCGATTCGACGGATGCGGGTCAGGTGGGGAGGAGGTTTCGCGCGTCACAAATATAGACTGTCTCCGGCGGAGAGTGACTCTTACTGCAATATAACGGATTCCTGCGTCTCGATGTGATAAGCCTCGTTGAAGGAGCGAGGCAGGTGGTAGGCGCCGACCAGCGTTGCCGCAGCAGTACCCATCAGCAATGCTCCCGTCACCATGTGAGCCGTGTTTACGATTACCTGCAGATTGCTCGGCTCGAGCACGCCTGCATCATCCAGCGTTACGAAGTAGGCCGTGAGTCCGAGGGCGAATTGCACAACAAGGAGGGCCAGCAGTACCCGGGCAGCCGGGGATACGATACGAGATCGACGGTGATGGCGCCTCACGTGAATGTATAAGACGATGATCGCCGCCGACGCCACCACCGCCCCACCGAGGTGCGACAGAACGAGCGTGGTGTCAATGCCCGTTCCCGGATGTCGAAGCAGCGCTCCGAGGATAATCTGGATGTAGAGGACTCCCACCGTAAGCAGCGCAAGCCGGCGCAGCGACACCACGTGATCACTGTCATACGCTCCAAAGTCCAATCGCAGCCAGGTCCTCGATGTGAAAAGCGACATCGCGATGATGATGGCGAAGAATATTTGTGCGACGCAAGCGTGAACGACGGCCAGATCAAGGGAAATTAGCACCACGCGGAGTCCGCCGAGGACGCCCTGGACGGTTACGAGCACGAGGGCACCGACGCCCAGCCACTTCATCCATCGCCGAGAATCACCAAACCACGTCCATACGGCGAGAATGAGCGTAAACGCCCCGACCAGTGCGCCGAGCAGCCGGTGTCCATGCTCGGCAAGAATGGGGGTCAGCTTCCACCAATCCGGCCACGGGTTGAATGGATCGTAAGAATTGAAGGACGATGGCCAATCGGGAACGGCGAGTCCTGCGTTGATGCTCGTGACGAAGGCCCCCCAGCCCAGAAGTAGAACGGTGGTTGCGGCAGTGAGGACCGTGAACCGGTGTCGCCACCGGACGTCGGCCGTGACGGGTAATGAGCGGTCCCGTGAGCGGACGGACATAAGAATCAAGGGTTAGGGCGGCGCAGAACCGCTTCGCCAGCGGGAGAAGTGGCCCTCGCAACAACAAGGGCTTCGAAGAGCCGGTTCCGTCAATTTGATTTGAAACCATCATATGCGTGCCGAAACCATCGATTCGAACGCGCGTCGATGGGACCGGCCGATGGTGGCCGATGGCACGGGCAGCCGGAATCTGTACTCGCCCGCCGAGCCGGGCAGTCGCAGGCATTTGCATTCAGAAGACTCAGAAAGCATGTCCAGAACACTCATTGTATCGATCTCCGGAATCCGCGGCATTTTCGGACGAGGATTGGACCCCGGCGTCCTTGTTCGCTTCGCCGGAGCTTTCGGCACGTGGTGCCGGCGGCGCGCGGAGTCATCAAACACCGAGGCGCGCGTTGTGATTGGGCGTGATGCCCGTGTGACGGGGCCGGTTTGTGCCGATCTCGTTTCGGCAACGCTGCGTAGTAGCGGGATCGACGTCGTGAATGCAGGTCTCGCAACGACGCCCACCGTGGAGATGGCCGTACTCGCGGAAAATGCGGCCGGTGGAATCGTACTCTCGGCGTCCCACAATCCGGAAGAATGGAATGCGCTCAAGCTCCTGAACGAAAAGGGAGAGTTCTTGAGCGCCGAAGAAGGCGAAGAAGTGCTCGCAATAGCTGATGAGAACGAGGCTGAGACGGTCGCCTTCGATCGGGTTGGACAAACGGAAGATCGCGACTACCTGGAATACCACATCCAGCGCATCCTCGAGCTGGATTTCATCGATCCGGAGTCGATCGCACGACGCGATTTCAAGGTGGTGGTGGATGGCGTCAACTCCGTCGGAGGTGTCGCGATTCCAGCGCTGCTTTCCGCGCTCCGGGTGCCGGAGAAAAACGTCACCAAGCTGCACTGCGAACCGACCGGGCGCTTTGCGCATCCCGCCGAACCGCTTCCGGAAAATCTGATCGGCCTCACTGAGGAGGTAAAAACAAGCGGCGCCGACATCGGAATCGCCGTGGATCCTGATGCAGATCGTCTGGCCCTGGTCGCCGACGGCGGTACGTACCTCAGTGAAGAGCTGACCCAGGTTATCGCGGCGGACTTTCTTTGGAAGATCAGGTCCGGTCCATTTGTCACTAACCTCTCCTCCTCGCGAGCTATCGACGACGTGGCTCACCGGCACGGCCAGGACGTATATCGCTCGCCGGTCGGTGAAATCAACGTCGTGAAAAAGATGCAGGAGGTCGGGGCCATCCTCGGTGGGGAGGGCAATGGCGGCGTAATCCTACCCGACCTCCACTACGGGCGCGATGCTCTCGTGGGCGTGGCCATGATTCTTCAGCACCTCGCCAATGAAGGACGAAGGCTGTCCGAGCTGCGGGCTGAGCTGCCGTCGTACAGTATTCGAAAGAACAAGACCGAGATCGGTGATAAGAATCCAGATGGTGTCCTCACCTTTATGGCGGAGCGGTACCGAAATCACGACGTCGATACGAGCGACGGGCTGAAGATCAACTTTGACGACGAATGGGTCCACATGCGCAAGTCGAACACCGAACCCATCATACGCATCTACACGGAAGCGTCGACCGACGAACGTGCCGACGACCTGGCGGCTCGGTTCAGCGCGGAGCTCGATGAAGCGGCCGCAAAGTGATTGTTGGAATCGTGGAACACATAGCGAATTCTTTTGATGAAGGGATCCAAAGCCAGTATTTTGGCCACCGATATTGAAGCATTCAGCGCTGGAAATCCAGCCGCAATCAGCAGCATTGAGCATGCGCGCAGAAAGAGCGGACATCGTTTTAAGCAGCGCCTCGCTGGCCGCGATTCGAACGGTCAAGCGACGACGCTTGCGTTTGCTCGACCGTGACGCGCGGCCCATCACATGTCGGCGCGCACTCCCGCTGGACTTTTCTGAATCTAATCCCTTCGAATC